>NZ_QYUK01000011.1:2815714-3118571 GCF_003590945.1 Oleomonas cavernae
GCCGGCCATCCTGGAAGGCTTCGTCGATTTCGTCGCAGAGGTCTCGGTGATCGCGGCGCGCGGCGTGGCCGGGGATGTCGCGGTGTTCGACGTGGTCGAGAACCGCCACCGCCATCATATCCTGGACGTGACCCTGGCCCCGGCGCCGGGCCTCGATCCGGCCCTGGCCCTGCAGGCCCAGACCATCGCCCATGATTTCCTCATCGCGCTCGACTATGTGGGCGTGCTGACGATCGAACTGTTCGTGACCCGCGACGGCCGCCTGCTGGTCAACGAGATGGCGCCCCGCGTCCACAATTCCGGCCACTGGACCATCGAGGGCGCCGAGACCAGCCAGTTCGAGCAGACCGCGCGCGCCGCCTTGGGCCTGCCGCTGGGCTGTCCCCTGCGGCGGGGCGATGCGGTGATGCTGAACCTGATCGGCGACGATGTCCGCGCCTGGGCCCGCCTGCTGCTGGCCGAAGGCGCCCATCTGCACCTCTACGGCAAGGCGCAAGCGCGGCCGGGCCGCAAGATGGGCCATGTCACCCGGATCCTGCCTCTGGGCAGCACCGTGAGCGAGAACGCCATCGCCGTTCTGCGCCGGGCTGTGGACGGGGAATAGGCTCGCTTTGGACAGGCATTGTGCGTCCTTCGAGACGCCACGTGCCGTGGCTCCTCAGGATGAGGTAAGTCTTTGTGCCAAAAAGATTTTCCTCATCCTGAGGAGGCCCGAAGGGCCGTCTCGAAGGACGCACGGCAATTGTGCCAGCCTTACCCCTTGCGGTTGCTGACGGCGTCGCGCAGGCGCATCAGGGCGGCGAAGGGCGACGGCACCGATTTGAGCAACGGCTCCACCCGGGCGCGGACCTTGTAGATGTTCATGACATCGCCGATCCGCCGGTCGAGGAATTCCCAGGTCTTGGCCCGGCCTTCGCTGTCGTCCTGGAGCCAGAAGGCCAGGGTCGCCGAATAGACGCCGGCCAGGATCGCCCGCTTGGTATAGAAGCTGAAATCGGTCGAGGTATCGCCGATGCCGTGCCAGACGGCGTCGACCGTCTTGTAGATCAGCTTGGCCGCCAGCGGCCCGCCCGGCGGCAGGGCCAGGAACTGCACCGCCCGGCGCACCGCCTCGCGTTCGCCCTCGTTCTGCTCCAGGCGCAGGCGCACGGCCAGCGTGATGCGGTCGCGGATCTTCATGTCGCTCAGCCCCTGGCTGCCAGGGCTTCGACCATGCGCTGGTCGGCGCGGGTCGAATGCAGGGCGATGGCGTCGATCGCGCCGCGGGGCAGGGCATTGCGGGCGAGCGCCGGATCGATCTCCAGCGCCTTGGCGGCATGGTTGATGCAGTTCACCGACCAGCCATCGAAGGGCACGTTGGGCAGCATGGCGTCCAGCAGGCGGTCGCGCAGGTCGTCGGTGGCGGTGTCGGCCATGATGATCAGTCCTCGAAGGGCTCGTTCTCTAGATACGCCAGGGTCGACAGATCGGCCATACGCTGCGGATAGAGAATACCGTCCAGATGGTCGCACTCGTGCTGCACCACCCGGGCATGGAAGCCGCGGGCCACCCGGTCGATCGGCTGGCCATCGAGGTCGAGCCCGCGATAGCGCACGGCCACGGGCCGCGGCACCGCGCCCTTGAGGCCGGGCAGCGACAGGCAGCCCTCCCAGTCGGTGGTCATGGCCGGGTCGACCACCTCGACCACCGGGTTGACCAGCACGGTCAGTGGTGCGCCGTCGAGGCTGCGGGACTCCTCGTCTTCCAGCGGGGCATGGAAGATCACCAGGCGCAGCGGCACGCCGACCTGGGGCGCGGCAATGCCGCGGCCGCCGGCGGCGCGCATGGTTTCGCCCATGTCGTCGACCAGGGCACGGATGTCCGGCGCCCGAGGATCGGGAACCGGATCGGCCACGCGGGCCAGCACGGGATGCCCCATGCGCAGGATCGGGCGGATGCTCATGGCCCGAATATGGCGCAGCCCGCTCCCTAAGCAACCGTCTTGATGGGCCGATGCTTGTTCTGTCGCGGAACCGTGGGACTATGCTGGCGTTGGAACGAGGGGCCGCGGACAGACGGCGCCACCGACGGAGGAGTGAAAGCGATGGGTTGGCTCTCGTGGATCGTGCTCGGCCTGATTTCCGGCCTGATCGCCAAGTTCCTGGTCCCCGGCTATGACGGCGGCGGCCTGATCTGGACCACCGTGGTCGGCATCGTCGGCGCCTTCATCGGCGGCTACATCGGCACCCAGGTCGGCTGGGGCGAGGCGACCGCGCTGGACCTGCGCTCGATCGGCATTTCGGTGCTGGGCGCCATCATCTTCCTGGTGCTCTGGCGCGCTGTGAGCTGACCGCATCGCAGGAAGCCTCAGGGGTCGCACGTTCATGCCTGTAGCTGGAACATGAACGTGAAGGAACACGACCCCGATGAAGACGCCTTTTCTTGCGACCCTCGGCCTGCTGGCGACGGTTGGCGCCGTTGCCCTGGGCGCCGGCATCAGCGCTGCTGAAACCACCCCGCCCGCGGCAGGCGGCAAGCCCGCCCATGCCATGCGGGCGCAAGATCCCGACCGCATGGCCGACCGCTGCCAGACCCGCTTTGCCTTCGAGGCCGGCCGGCTCGCCTTCCTCGAGGCGCGGCTGGACCTGACCCCGGCGCAAAAGCCGCTGTGGGATGCCTATAAGACGGCAGCCGCGACAGCCGACGCCAAGACCCGGGACGACTGCGTCGCCGCGGTCCCCGCCAAGGCGGAGGCCGAGGACAAGACTACGATCGTCGACCGTGAAACCATGAAGATCCAGCGGCTGGAAGCCGAGCTGGCCAATCTGAAGGCGACCCAGCCGGCCCTGGCCGCGCTCTACCCGACGCTGACTGCCAAGCAGCAGGAAATCATCGACCAGCCACCTCGGCACGGCCGCCATGGCGGGATGACCCGCGCCCGCTTCGAGCAGCACGACCGCCACGGCGACTCCAGTCGCGGCCCCGGCGGGGCACCCACGCCACTCCCACCCCCGGCATTGCCCTGATCCCTTGGCCACGCGCCGCCCCGTCCTTAAGGTGACGGGGCGGCCTTTTTCGTATTTTGATGTGCAGGTTCGATCGCGGGGTGTTTCTTATCATGACCATCAGGTCCTCGACGGTTGCCGGCGCGCTGCTCGCCGGCTTCCTGACACTCGGGGGCCTGACGGCCTGCGGGGGCGACTCCCCCTCTTCCACCCGCCACGGACCGCCCAGGACCGTGCTGTCGCCGCCACCGCTGCGGCCGCCGCCGGTCAGCCTGGCCGGCGAGGTGCTCGATTCGACGCCTGACGTTGCCTGCTGGCCCGCCACCCATGCCTGGTTCAAGGCAACGGACACCAATGGCAACGGCAAGCTGGAACTGCCCGAGATACAGGCCGACAGCGCCCGCTTCTTCGCCAGGATCGACGCCAACGGCGATCATGCCCTGACGTCGAGCGAACTGACCGCCTACCGCGAGGCCGCAGCGCCCAGCGCCTATCGCGATCAGCCGGCGCCCCCGGCCCGCCGCAGCGCGGGCGACTCGCCGATGACCGCCGACCAGCCGCCGAGCCCGGGCAGCGCCCCGCCACCCGGCAGCCGGACGGAACGGCGGGACAGCGGCCTGCTGGCCCAGCCCGACCCGGTCATGGCCGCCGACACCAATCTGGACTTCCGGGTGACCCCGGAAGAACTGGCCGACCGCGTGAAGAGCCGGGTTGCCAAGCTGGACACCAACCAGGACGGTGCGCTCGACAGCGCGGAACTCGCGGCCTACTGTCCACCCGAATAGTGAGGGCAGATCACTATCGAGGTCGCATCTCCATGCCCACACTTCGGCGGCTCGACACCCGGCCGGGTTCTCTGCTCCTTGCAACATGTCTGATCTCGGCGCTCGGCGCCTGCGGTGACGGCCGGCCCGCCGGCATGGTGGCCCTTGCCGCCCTGCCCACGGCGCCGGCGACCACGCTGGCCGGCGACCTCCTCAATGCCGGCCACGAGGGCGATTGCCCCACCCTCATGGCGCAATGGTCGAGCAGCGCCGACGGCAATGGCGATGGCCTGCTGGAACTGGACGAGGCGCAGGCCGATGCCGCCCGCCTCTTCGCCCTGCTGGATCGCAACGGCGATCGTTTCCTGAGCCCCAGCGAGCTGGCCGCCTATCGCGACAGGGTGGCCCCGGCCGCCTATGCGGACCGGGCGGTTTCGCTGGCCAGCCACAACACCGCCGACAGCGACAGCCAGAAAAAGAAGACGCTGCCGGCCACCCATGACGTCGGCCTGCGCGGCGAGCCTGATCCGATCATGGCCGCCGACGGCAACCTCGACTTCCGCGTAAGCCCGGACGAACTGGCGGCCAAGGTCGCCGAGCGCTTTGCCCGCCTCGACCGCGATCACGACGGCAAGCTCGACGCGGGCGAACTTGCCGCCTACTGCCCGGGCCGTTGAGCCCCGATAAAGAAAAAGCCGCGCAGGGTTACCTGCGCGGCTTTGTTCAGTCCGGCGTCAAAGGATCAGTGGCCGAGGCCCTTGACGATCTCCTCCACCATCTTCTTGCCGTCGCCGAACAGCATCATGGTGTTGTCGCGGAAGAACAGCTCGTTCTCGACGCCGGCGTAGCCGGACGCCATGCCGCGCTTGACGAACAGCACCGTCTTGGCCTTGTCGACCTCGAGGATCGGCATGCCGTAGATGGGCGAGGCCTTGTCGGTCTTGGCCGCCGGGTTGGTGACGTCGTTGGCGCCGATGACGAAGGCGACGTCGGCCTGGGGGAAGGCCGAGTTGATGTCTTCGAGCTCGAAGACCTCGTCATAGGGCACGTTGGCCTCGGCCAGGAGCACGTTCATGTGGCCGGGCATGCGCCCCGCCACCGGGTGAATGGCGTAGGACACCTTCACGCCTTCCTCCTTCAGGAGGTCGGCCATTTCGCGCAGCGCATGCTGGGCCTGGGACACCGCCATGCCGTAGCCCGGCACGATGATGACCGAGCCGGCGTTCTTCATGATGAAGGACGCATCGTCGGCCGAACCCTGCTTCACCGGCCGCGCTTCCTTGGTGCCGCCGGCGGCAGCAGCCGCCGAATCGCCGCCGAAGCCGCCCAGGATGACGCTGATGAACGAGCGGTTCATGCCCTTGCACATGATGTAGGACAGGATCGCACCCGACGAACCCACCAGCGAGCCGGTGATGATCAGCGCCGTGTTCTGCAGGGTGAAGCCGATGCCCGCCGCCGCCCAGCCAGAGTAGCTGTTCAGCATCGAGACGACCACCGGCATGTCGGCGCCGCCGATCGGGATGATCAGGGTGATGCCGATCACGAAGGCCAGCCCCGTCGCCACCCAGAACGCCCACAGGGCCTCGCCGCCGGTGACGATGAAGAAGGCGATCAGGCCGACGATCGCGGCAATGAGCGCGATGTTCAGCAGGTGCCGGGCGGGCAGCATGATCGGCGCGCCCGACATGTTGCCGTTCAGCTTGGCGAAGGCGATGATCGAGCCCGAGAAGGTGATCGCGCCGATCACCACGCCGATGCCCATCTCGACCAGGCTCTGCGCATGCAGGTGGCCGGCCGTGCCGATGCCGTAGTTGTCGGGCGAATAGAGCGCACCGAAGGCGACCAGCACCGCCGCCATGCCGACCAGGCTGTGGAAGGCTGCGACGAGCTGGGGCATCGCGGTCATGGCGACGCGGCGGGCGATCACCGCGCCGATGCCGCCGCCGATCGCGATCGCCACCAGGATCATGGCGACGGTGACCGGGTCGAGGCCGGGCAGGACCGACGGCGAGACCAGGGTGGTCACCACCGCGATGGCCATGCCGATCATGCCGTAGCGGTTGCCGGTGCGCGAGGTCGCCGGCGACGAGAGGCCGCGCAGCGCCAGGATGAAGAGAATACCCGAGACGAGATAGAGAAGCGCCGCGATATTCGGGTTCAAGGCCATATCAGTCATCGCCCGCCCCTCACTTCTTCTCTTTTTTCTTGTACATGGCGAGCATTCGGCTGGTTACCAGGAACCCGCCGAAGATGTTCACCGATGCAAAGACCACCGCAACGAAGCCCAGCACCTTCGAGAACCAGTTCTCGGCCGTGATCGCCGGCACGGCGACCGCGATGACGGCGCCGACGATGATCACGCTCGAGATGGCGTTGGTGACGGCCATCAGCGGCGTATGCAGGGCGGGGGTGACGCTCCAGACCACGTAGTAGCCGACGAAGACGGCCAGCACGAAGATCGAGAGGAAGAAAACGAAATCATCGACCATGGTTGTCTCCTCAGGCCGAAGCGAAGGCGGGATGGACCACCGCACCGCCCTTGGTCAGGATCGATGCCTTGATGATCTCGTCTTCCCAATCGATCGCGAGCTGCTTGGTCTCCTTGGAGACCAGCGGCGTGATGAAATTGAGCAGGTTCTTGGCGTAGAGCTGCGAACTGTCAACCGCGGTGCGGCTGGGCACGTTGAGGTGCCCGACGATCTTCACGCCATTGGCCGTCACGACGATCTCGCCCGGCCTGGACAGGGGGCAGTTGCCGCCCTGCTCGACCGCCAGGTCGACGATGATCGACCCCGGCTTCATGCTCGCCACCATTTCCGGGGTGACCAGCACCGGTGCCGGCCGGCCCGGGATCAGGGCGGTGGTGATGACGATGTCCTGCTTCTTGATGGTATCGGCCGTCAGCGCCTGCTGCTTGGCCTGATACTCCTTGGACATTTCCTTGGCATAGCCGCCGGCCGTCTGCGCGTTCTTGAACTCCTCGTCCATGACCGCGATGAAGGTGCCGCCCAGGGACTCGACCTGTTCCTTGGTCGCCGGGCGCACGTCGGTGGCCGAGACGATGGCGCCCAGGCGCTTGGCCGTGGCGATGGCCTGCAGGCCGGCGACGCCGACGCCCATGATCAGGACGCGGGCCGGGGCCACGGTGCCGGCCGCGGTCATCATCATCGGGATGGCGCGGGCATATTCCGCGGCCCCGTCGATGACCGCCCGGTAGCCGGCGAGGTTGGCCTGGCTGGAGAGGATGTCCATCGACTGGGCGCGGGTGATGCGCGGCACGAATTCCATGGCGAAGGCATCGATGCCGGCATCGGCATAGGCCTTCACGCTGTCGCGGTCCGCATAAGGATTGAGGCCGGCGATCAGAACGGCGCCACGCTTCATCAGCGGCAGTTCTTCGGCCACGGGACGCTGCACGTGGAAGACCACGTCGGCGCCCGACAAGGTGCTGGCAAGATCCGGCGCGATGGTCGCGCCGGCACCCGCGAAGGCCTCGTCGGTGACGGCGGCACTGAGGCCGGCACCGGCCTCGACCACCACTTCGGCACCCAAGGCGATCAGCTTCTTGACGGTTTCAGGAGATGCGGCGACGCGCTTCTCGTTCGACCGCCGCTCCTTTGGAATGGCAATCCTCATCTGGCCCCCAGACTTGACACTAGAGAATGAACAGGCCCCGGCCGCCAGCGCCGACGGCAGGAGCCCGATCGAAAATTAAAGCAGGAAGATCGCCATCAGGATGACCAGGCCGATCGTGCCGATGATGCCCCATTTGGTGAGGCTCATGAACAGGCCGTAAGTCTTCCGCTGTTCGGTAATGTCCATCATGTGCGTAAGTCCCGAGGCCCCGGCGATCCTCTTTCCATTTTGGCCCGGAAAGGGACCACCGGCAGCAGATCCAAGTTTACGATTTCTTGGGTGCCCGGCACGACGGGCGGGGATACCCCACCAACCACACCCGACCCCTTATTGCGCGCGCACTATTACAAAAGGGAAACGGTCAAACAAGCATTGTCTCGTTGCGCGGCGCGGTTGGGCGCTTGGGGAAAGTTGCCGGAACCGGCGGCTTTGCCGGCCCCTGCGTCAGCCGGTCGCGTCCGCTTCCAGCTCCAGCAGCCGGCGTTTGCGCTGGGTGCCCCAGCGATAGCCGGTCAGGGCACCGTCGGCCCCCACCGCCCGGTGGCAGGGCACCAGGATCGAAACGGGATTGGCGCCGCAGGCCCGGCCCACCGCCCGCGCCGCGCCCGGCTTGCCGATCGCGGCTGCCAGGGCGCCGTAGGTCCTGGTTTCGCCCACCGGAATATCGCGCAGGGCATTCCACACGGCGATTTCGAACGCCGTCCCCCGCAGGTCCAGGGACAACTCGCCGCCCGCCGCCGGGGTCGCCGCCCTGGCCGCCACCGCCGCCAGGATCGGCGCCAGACGGGCATCGTCACGGACGATTCGGGCCCGGGGGAAGCGGCGGGCCAGGTCGCCCACCATCGGCCCGTCCTCGTCGCCCATCAGCAGGGCGGCGATGCCCTGGGCGGTCGCGGCGACCAGGGTGCGGCCCAGAATCGTCTCGACGACGCCGTAAGTGATTTCGACATCACTCGCCTTCAGGCGGGCCGGCGTGGTGCCGGTGGCGCTCTTCACGGCCTTGTAGGCGTGGCTGGGCGCCCCGAAGCCGGCTTCGTACAAGGCACCGGCGACGCCGTCGCCCTGGGCCAGGGCGGCCACCAGCCGCCCCTGCTTCAGGCCGGCGGCATAGTCGCGCGGGGAAACCCCGGTCAGGCGCTTGAACAGGCGCTGGAAGTGGAAGGGCGACAGGTTCACCGCGCTGGCCAGGCCCGGCAGGGTGGGCGGCGCCTCGCCGTCAGCCAGGGCCTGCTCGATCAGGGCGCAGGCCTTCTCCACCGCCTTGCGGGCGCGGCCGGCGGCGGCCATCTGGGCCTGGTCGGGGCGGCAGCGCTTGCACGGCCGGAAACCGGCGGCCAGCGCATCCGCCAGTTCGGCGAAAAAGCGGACATTCTTCCGCTTGGGCCGCCGCGACGGGCAGCCGACGCGGCAGGCGATCCCCGTGGTGACCACGCCGACGATGAAATCGGGCCCCTCCAGGGCCGGCTCGACCAGCCGCGCCCAGCAGGCATCGGCGTCCAGCGTCATCGGGGCGGGGCAAGGGCTTTCATGGCAACAGCATACATGGCTCGCATCTCCTGTGTTGCAACCGAGGATGCCGGACGGGCCGGGGCCGTACTGCCCCGATCTTGCGCTTCAATCCCGGCAACCCGCTTGCCGGCATCGCCGGGCCGAGGCATCAATGAGCCATGTCCGCCGCCTTCACGACCCAAGAACTTCGTGCCGCGTTCGATGAAATCGGCCGCGCCGCCGTCGCGGCGCAGACCTGCCTGGACATCGCGGTCTATGGCGGCGCGGCGCTGATGCTCGCCAGCCGCTTCCGTTTCAGTTCCGAAGATGTCGATATCGCCGAAATCGGTTCTCCCTGGCCGGATTGGCTGAGCGACGCTGTCGCCAGGATCGCCAACGCCAATGGCTGGGGCGCGGCATGGCTGAACGAAGCGGTACAGTTTCATCTGAGCCCGCTCGCGACGCTGGCGCAGGACCACGTGGCCCTTGGCACATTCCCGCGGGGCGGGGCACCCCGGGCTTGCGTGTTTTCGTGCCCAGCGCCGACTACATGCTGGCGCTGAAACTGAAGGCCATGCGGGTGTCTGACCCGGTCAAGGGCCCGGTCGAGATCGATGACATCCGCCACCTCTTGCGGGCAGCCAACGTCGCATCGGTGGATGACGCGGTGGCCGTGCTGGGGCGATACTTCCCGCGCAGCGCCGCCGATGCCGACAAGCAGCGATTTTTGCTGCGCCATATTTGGCCGTCGTTGACGGCAGATGAGGAGACCGATGCCGCCCGCTACCCTGTCGCAGGCGATTGAGCGCATCGCTGCCGGCGAGGCGCGCGACCTCGTGTTCGCCGGCTTCCTGGATGCGCTCTACGGCGCGGCATCGGACGATGCCCGCCTGGCGATGATCGTGGACGAGCCGCCGATGACAGGCGACGAACGGCTCAATGCCCTGGCGGCGGCGATCGCCGAATACCTGGCCCGCCAGCTTTGCCTGGCCACCGTCCCTGCCTGGATCGCCCACCCTTCGCGCCGTCTCGTCGAGCCCTGGTTCACGACCACCGTCGACAGCCCGGGCATGAAGAATTATCTCGCCTGGGCCAGCCCGGCCGAGTTCCGCAACCACAACATCTTCACCGAGGAGCAGCCGTTGCGCCGCGCGCGCAGGGTCAGCGCTGTTCGAGCACCTTGAAGACGCCCGAACCGGTGGCCACGGTGCGCTCGCCGACCCAGATGCGGCCCTGGACGGTGTAGAACGAGCCGTCGATGCCCGTCACTTTGCCGGTCCCTTCGACCCATTCGCCGAGGCTGGCGCCGGCGATGAAATCGACCAGCAGGCGCACGGTGATCCAGTTGCGCCGGTTGCCGTGGGAGATGACATGGCCGAAGGTCATGTCGGCAAAGCCCATCAGCATGCCGCCGTGGCAGTTCTTCAGCATGTTGGTCTGGTGCTCGCCCACCTTGAACGCCCGCACGAAGCCGCCGTCGGGCGTATCGCGTTCGTACAGAGGCCCCACCGTGGCGCCGTAGCCGCTGCGCCATTTCAGGCGGCGGAAGCCTTCGGGGATGTCGGCGTCGGCTAGGGAATCACTGCTCATGAGATTGCTCATGCCTATGCTCATGCCCCTTCGGGCGAGTTCATCCCGTTTCAAATCGGGCGATATGTTGACGTCTTAAGCATGTCCCGAAAACGTGTCGAAAAAATCCACTTTCTTCGACATATGGGTCGGTAACCCTTTGATATCTTTAAGTGCCATTTTTTTGCCACTCTAGATTCGTCATCCCGGCCCTGAGCCGGGATCTCTCCACCAGGGTTCTCGGTGCATGATTGTCACAAGATCCCGGCTCTGCGCTGCGCTTCGGCCGGGATGACGCAAGAAGGGGAGTGTTATCCGGGCGGTACCCCCGCCGCCGCCAACGCCGCCGCCTGGGCCGGGCCGATGCGGTCGACCGAGAAGTCGGCCAGGGCGTCGTTGAACAGGCGGTACCAGTTCTGCTGGGCGTCGAGATGCAGGAAGACGGCGCCCAGGCCGATCGCGGCGCGGTCCATGAAGACGAATTCGCGCGGCGGGCGGATCGGGCCCAGGGCCTTCAGGCGGCCGTGGACCAGCGCCATTTCCTTGCGGCCGTATTTGGCCGGGCTGATGCCGTCGGCGATCGAGCGCACCCGGTCGTCGAGCAGCGGGCCATAGATGAAGCGCGCCCAGATGTTGAGCGTGTCGATCAGTTCCTGGCTGAGGTTCTTGAAGCCCCAGGTCTCGTAGGCATGGACCGCGCGGGCCTCATCGCCCGTCTCCAGCGCCCGGTACAGGTCGACCACGCCGGCGACGAAGCGCGGCGGGAAGATGCGCACGCAGCCGTAGTCGAGCAGGTTGATGCCCTCGCCGCCGGCCCGCACCGTGTAATTGCCCAGGTGCGGGTCGCCATGGATCACGGCGATGCGGGTGAAAGGCAGCCACCAGGCCCGGAACAGGGTGGCGCCCAGATGGTTGCGGACCTCGGGCGCCGCACTCTTCCAGTCCAGGATCGGGGTGCCGTCCAACCAGGTCATGGTCAGCAGGCGCCGGCTGGACAGGTCCATCACCGGCTGCGGCACGCGGATCCCGGCCTGGTCGCCCAGCACCGTGTGGTAGAGGCGCATGTGCGCCGCCTCGCGGCCGTAGTCGAGTTCCTCGCGCAGGCGGGCGGCGACCTCGTCATAGATCTCGCTGGTGTCGATCACCCCGTCCATGCGCTTGTGCAGGGAGAGCAGCAGCTTCAACTGCTTGAGATCCGCCTCGATCGCCGAGAGCATGTCGGGATATTGCAGCTTGACCGCCAGGGCCGCGCCGTCGTGGCCCGTCGCCCGGTGGACCTGGCCCAGCGAGGCGGCACCCACCGCCTCGTGGCCGAATTCGGCGAAGCGGCCGAGCCAGTCGGGGCCCAGTTCGGCGCTCATGCGCCGGCGCACGAAGGGCCAGCCCATGGGCGGGGCGTTGGCTTGCAACGTCGCCAGTTCCTTGGCAAATTCCTCGGGCACCGCTTCGGGAATGGTCGCCAGCATCTGGGCGACCTTCATCAAGGGCCCCTTGAGGCCGCCCAGGATGCGGCGCATCTCGCCCGCCATCTGGGCATTGTCGACGGCGCCGCCGATCAGCCGCCGGCCGGCCTCGCGCAGGGCGACGCCGCCGACGGCGCCCGAGACCTGCGCGTAACGCCGGACGCGGCGGCCAAGTCGATTGCCTTCCGCGTCCGGCTCGTCACTCATCAGATTACATCGCCTCGAGCTGGTCGATGAAGCCCGAGACCACGCCCAGGCCCTTGGACCAGAAGGTCGGGTCCGAGGCGTCGAGGTTGAACGGCGCCAGCAGCTCCTTGTGGCGCAGGGTGCCGCCGGCCTTCAGCATGTCGAAATACTTCTGCTGGAAGCCCGCCTCGGCGCCCTGGTAGACGGCGTAGAGCGAGTTTACCAGGCAGTCGCCGAAGGCATAGGCGTAAACGTAGAAGGGTGAATGGATGAAGTGCGGGATGTAGCACCAATAGGTCTCGTACCCCGGTCCCAGGCGGATCGCCGGCCCTAAACTCTCGCGCTGGATGTCCAGCCAGATTTCGCCAATGCGCTCGGCCGTCAGCTCGCTCTGGCGGCGCTCGTCATGGACGCGGCGCTCGAACTCGTAGAAGGCGGTCTGGCGCACCACCGTGTTGATCATGTCCTCGACCTTGGAGGCGAGGAGGACCTTGCGGCGCTTGGGGTCAACCTCCTTGCGCAGCAGGGCCTGGAAGGTGAGCATCTCGCCGAACACGCTGGCGGTCTCGGCCAGGGTCAGCGGGGTATCCGCCATCAGGGCACCCTGGCCCGCAGCCAGCACCTGGTGCACGCCGTGGCCCAGCTCGTGGGCCAGCGTCATCACATCCCGGGTCTTGCCCTGGTAGTTCAGCAGCAGATAGGGATGGGCCGAGGGCACGGTCGGATGGGCGAAGGCGCCCGGCGACTTGCCCGGGCGCACCGGCGCATCGATCCAGGCCTGGTCGAAGAAGCGCTTGCCGATGGCGGCGAGTTCCGGCGAGAAGTCGCCATAGGCGCCCAGCACGGTTTCCCGCGCCTCGTCCCAGGAAATCGCCCGGTCGCCGTCGTCGGGCAGCGGCGCGTTGCGGTCCCAGAAATCCAGCGCCTCGACGCCGAACCACTTGGCCTTCAGGGCGTAATAGCGATGGCTGAGCTTAGGGTAGGCTGCACGCACGGCCGTGACCAGGGCATCGACCACCGGCGCCTCGACCGCGTTCGAGAGATGGCGCGACGACGCGGGGGTCGGGTACTTGCGCCAGCGATCCTCAATCTCCTTGTCCTTGGCCAGCGTGTTGGTGATCAGGGCGAACAGGCGGATGTTCCTGGCGAAGACGTCGGACAGGGCGGCGGCGGCCTTGGCCCTGACCGCGCTCTGGCGGTCTGACAGCAGGTGCAGAGCCTCGGCGCTGGTCACCTCCTTGCCGTCGATGGTGAAGCGCAGGCCGGCAAAGGTCTCATCGAACAGGCGCGTCCAGGCGGCGCGGCCGGCGACATATTTCTCGTGCAGCAGCTTCTCGATCTCGTCAGGCAACTGGTGCGGGCGGAAGGCGCGCAGGTCGCGCAGCCACGGCCGGTAATGGGCAAAGCGCGGCGACTGCGCCAGCTTGGCTTCCAGCACGGCGTCTTCCAGCTTGTTCAGCTCCAGCGTGAAGAACAGCATGATGCTGGAAATATCGGTCAGCCGCTCGGTCGCGGTCTGGTTGAACTGCGAGATCTTGGGGTCGGCCATGTCGGCCGAATAGACCAGGCCTGAGTAGGAGCCGATGCGCCCCAGCAGGTCCTGGATCCTCTCGTAGCTCTCCAGCGCCTCGCCCAGCGCCTCGCCCGGCAGCGCCTCGAGCTTGCCCTCATAGGCCGCGGCAAAGGCCTTGGCTTGCGCGGTGGCGGTCTCGAAGGCGGCGGCCAGTTCGGGCGAATCGGGGCCGGGGTAGAGGTCGCTCAGGTCCCATTCGGGCAGGCGCCCCAGTTCGTCACTGCGCTTGGCTTCGCTCATCGAGACCTTCCTTGGAAACTCATGTCTGCGATCATATGGGGCGACGGCGGTCCGCCGCCAATCGATATCCTGGCGAGGCCGAAAGGCTGTTTCGGGCCTTTTGCCTTGTGCCCGAACCGCCCCCGCTTCGCAACCATCGGCCGCGGCGGGTTTTTTGACCTGACGCAATGACACGGGAACCCGCCCGGGCGCAGATGGCAGTCGGACTTGCAGGCGGTTGCCCGCCGTCCCATGCCGAGGGAGGCCACAATGATCGATGAACCAAACACCGAGTTCACGCCGCCGTTCGATGCCTTTGAGGCCTCGCAACAGATCATCGAGTTCTGGCGTCAAGCGACCAATCTTCCGCTGACCATCGCCATCGAGGGCCTGCGCTTCAGCGCCAGGCGCCTGCGCGCCCAGGCCGATCATTTGGCCCTGCTGGCGGGCAGCGGGGATGCCACCGCCGTCTTGAAGGAACAGACGGCCTTCGTTGAGCAGACCCTGGCGGACTACCGCGACGAGGCGACGGTCGTTGCCAAGGAAATCGGCGACCCGATCGCGACGCTCGAAGAAGCGGCCTGACAGGCCCGCGCCGTCCACCGGACGACGCCCGCCCGAAGGGACGTCGTCCGCCGGCGACTACTCCTCGCCGCCGCCGCCGGCCATCATGCCCAGCGCCTCGAGATAAAGCTCGAGAATCGCGTCCATTTCCTGGCGCTCGGCCTTGTCGATCTTGCGCAGCTTGATCACCTGGCGCAGCACCTTGGTGTCGAAGCCATTGCCCTTGGCCTCGGCATAGACTTCGCGGATATCGGCGGTCAGGGCCGCCTTTTCTTCTTCCAGACGCTCGATACGCGCAACGAACTGACGGAGCTGTTCGCCGGCGATGCCGACCACTTCGGCCATGATCCGACCCTTTACTGAGATTGAATGCGGGGGCGGACGTTAGCCGGGCACGGCAGCGCTGGCAATCGCATCGGCGAATAAGAAATCAGGCCTTGGGCGCGGCCGCGAATTTGGCCAGTTGGTCGGGGTTGGCCTCCTTCTGGTGCAGCGCCTTCCAGTCGTCATAGGGCATGCCGTAGACCTGCTCGCGCGCACCGTCCTTGGTCAGGGGCACGCCCTGGGCATCCGCCGCGTCCTTCAGCCAGTTGGACAGGCAGTTGCGGCAAAAGCCCGCCAGATTCATCAGATCGATGTTTTGCACGTCATGGCGCTCGCGCAAGTGGTCCAGCAGCCGGCGAAAGGCGGCTGATTCGAGCTTTGTTCTGGTTTCCTCGTCCATTTTTGGTCTCCCTTGCCGGCCGATGCTCAAGGTTGATTAACGCTTCTGGCCGCAGAATGCAGGCGTTAATCCACGAGGAACAGGCATGACCAGAACGGTCGACCCTGTCCAGCCGCCGCCCGCCGAGGCGACGCGCCGTGACCGGGCAGTGGCGAGAGCACAGGAAGGCGAGGACAATGTGCCCGGGCGCCTGCGGGCGCTGCTGTGGCCGATGGCCGGCTTCCTGATGGCCTTCGCCCTGCTGATCGTCGACCTGTTCTTCGATCTCCAGATGGCCCTGGCGTTTGGCCTGGCCGCGGCCGCCGTGATCGTCCTCGGGGCCCTGTCCGTCCATCACCATATGGGCGAAATCGAACGGCGGCGCCAGGCCCTGACCCGCGCCGGCGCCCAGGCCAACGAGGCCAACCGCGCCAAATCCCAGTTTCTGGCGGTCATGAGCCACGAGTTGCGCACCCCGATGACGGGGATGATCGGTACGCTCGACCTGCTGCGGGAAACCTCGCTCACCCCGGCGCAACGGCGCCTGACCGAAACCCTGGCCGGGTCCTCGACCGCCCTGCTCACCGTCCTCAACGACATCCTCGACTTCTCCAAGATCGAAGCCGGGATGCTGCAGATCGAGACGCTCGATTTCCGCCTGTGCGACAGCCTCGGCGCCACCCTCAACCTGTTCCGCGCCCAGGCGGAGCGCAAAGGGATCCGGCTTGTCGGCGAAATCGCGACCGACGTGCCGCCGGTCATCAGGAGCGATCCCACCCGCCTGCGCCAGATCCTCACCAACCTGATCGGCAACGCGGTGAAGTTCACCGATTCGGGCCAGGTGGATGTGCGCGTCGTCAAAACCGGGGAATCGCCCCTGCGCCTGCGCTTCGAAATCCAGGACACCGGCGTCGGGATCTCCAGCGAGAAGCAGGCTGCCCTGTTCCAGCCCTTCGTCCAGGCCGACGCCCATACCTCGCGCCGCTTCGGCGGCACCGGCCTCGGCCTTGCCATCTGCTCGCGCCTCGCCGCGGCCATGGGCGGGCGCATCGGCCTGACCAGCGCCATCGGCCTGGGCAGTTGTTTCTGGTTCACGATCACGACGGAACCCGGCCTGGAGGCGGCGGTCGACTCTTCCCTGGCCGAGGAGGCCGATCCCGAGCGCGCCACGCCGCCGCCGGCGCAAGCCCGGCCCGCGGGCGGCCGCCTGCTGGTGGCCGAGGATAACGACGTGAACCGTTTCCTGATCGAGGAGCATCTGCGCCGGCGAGGCTATGACGTCACCATGGTCGAACACGGCTGGGCCGCGGTCGAAGCCCACCGGGCACAGGCGTTCGACATCGTCCTGCTCGACATGCGCATGCCGGTGATGGACGGCCCGACTGCGACCAAGCGCATCCGCGCCCTGCCGCCACCCGCCTGCAACGTCCCGATCATCGCCTTGACCGCCGATGCCATGCGCGACGACGCCCAGCGCTACCTACGGTCGGGAATCGATGCCCTGCACACCAAGCCGATCGACTGGGACAGCCTGGACCTCACCATCCGCCGCTTCCTCGAAGACGGCGGCAGCCGGCCGAAGGCGCCGGTCCTGCCGCCGCGCCCGCCCGGCCAGGCCGTCGACTCGCAAGTGGACACCCAGACGATTGCGCGCCTGCGCCAGGTGATGGGCGACGGTGGCATGGTCGATCTTATCGCCGCGTTCCGCGCCACCCTGGCCAACGAGGGCGCAAAACTGCATGCCGCCGCCGCCGGCCAGGCGGCCCGGGAAGTGCGCGAGGCCGCCCATGCGATCCAGGGCATGGCGGCGGAGCTGGGCGCCCGGGGCGTCGCCGACATCGCGCGCACCATCCGCATCGACGGGGCCGGGGCCCTCAACGGCGCGGCGCTTGCCGAGCGGCTGGAGTCCTATGACGCTATGGTGGCGGCAACCCTGCGCCGCCTCGACCTTCTGGCCGAGGAACACGGCACCGCCAGCGTTCAGATGAAAGCGTAGTCGCTGGCGTGAACGGCGGCGGCGTTGGCCAGGATAATCGTATTGTGGATCGTGCCGTCGGCCGAGTTGATCTGCCAGTGGGTGGCATCGACCTGGACGAACGTGGCCCCTGCCGCCGCCGTACCATAGCCGCTGAAGTTGAAGCGATCGCCTGCCGATGCGCCGTTGCCGGTAAAATCGCCCACCGTATCGCCCTGGGCCTGCCCCGCGGCAAAGACAAAGATGTCGTTGCCGCCGCCGCCCGTCAGGCTATCCACCCCAGCGCCGCCATTCAGCGTGTCGCCGCCGCCCAGGCCGCTCAGCGTGTCGTTGCCGCCCAGCCCCGATAAGACGTTGGCCCCGCCGCCGCCGATTATGGTGTTGGCCGAGGCATTGCCGGTGCCGGCAACCGCGACGCTGGTAGTGATCACCAGATTCTCGAAACCGTTGGCCAGGGTGAAGGCGACGGCGCTGCGCACCGTATCGATGCCGCCGCCGCCCGCCTCGCTGACCGTGTCGCCTGCCGCATCCACAATATAGGTATCGTCACCGGTACCGCCGCGCAGATCGTCGTTGCCGGCGCCACCGTCCAGACTGTCGTTGCCGGCCCCACCCAGCAGGGTGTCGTCGTCGGCATTGCCGCTCAGCGTGTCGTTGTTGTCGCCGCCATCCAATGTATCGCCGCCGTTTCCGCCGCCGATCGTGTCATTGCCGGCCATGCCGTAGAGGCGGTTGATCGCATTGTTGCCGGTCATGGCGTTGTCGAGGCCGTTGCCCGTGCCTGTGGTGGTGGCGCTGCCCAGTTGCTGCAGATTCTCGACCCCGGCCGACAGGGTGTGGGTGGCGCTCGTCTGCACCAAGTCGGTGCCGCTGCCGCCGGCCTCGTCGACCACGTCGCTCAGGTGGTCGACCATGTAGGTATCGTTGCCGGTTCCACCGCGCATCACGTCGGCGCCGCGCCCGCCCAGCAGTGTGTCGTCGCCGCCATTGCCGGTCAGCGTGTCGTTGCGCGAGGCGCCGGTCAGCGTGTCGTTGCCACCGCCGCCGGCAATCGCATTGGCCGCCGTGTTGCCGGTGCCGACGAAATCGCCACCGCCGAGATAGCCGAGGTTCTCGAAGTTACTGCCCAGGGTGAAACTGCCCAGAACGGTGAGAACCGTATCCGTGCCGGCCCGGCCAGCCTCCACGGTCACGTCGCCGGCAGCATTGACGACGAAGGTGTCATCGCCCTTGCCGCCCTCCAGCCGGTCGTCGCCCAGGCCGCCGTCCAGCGTGTCGTTGCCGTCGAGCCCCTTCAGCGTATTGGCCCCGTCATTGCCCGTCAGGCTGTCGCCGAAGGCGGAGCCGACCAGGAATTCGACGTTGCTAACATTGGCGATCGCCGTGATGCCCAGAAGCACATTGCCCGTCGCCAGATTTGCGGTCACGCCGGTCGAGGCGTCGGTGTAGTCGAGCGTGTCCGTGCCGTCGCCGCCGTCGACCGTGTTGAGCCCGGTGGTGCCTTCCGTGGCGCCGCCGCCTGTCGACAGCAGGTCGTCGCCATCGCCGCCGTTGATCGTATCGGCTCCGGCACCGCCGGCGATCGTGTCATTCTCGGCCCCGCCGCTCAAAACATTGGCGCCGTCATTGCCGATGACGATGTTGGCAAGGTCGTTGCCGGTGCCGTCGATGTCGGCAAGCCCGGTCAAGGTCAGGTTCTCGAAGAAGCTGCCCAGCACCCAGGACGCGCTGGCGCGGACGAGTTCGGTCCCTTCCCCATCGTTCTCGTACGCGGCATCGCCGGTCGAGTCGACAACAAAGACATCGTCGCCGGCGCCGCCCTCCAAGAAGTCGTCGCCGGCGCCCCCGTCCAGCGTGTCGTTGCCGGCATCGCCGTGCAACTCGTCACCGCCGGCGCCGCCTTCGAGCGTGTCGTTGCCGTCGCGGCCATAAAACCGATCGACTTCCCCGCCACCAATAACATGGTCCCCGCGCGCGCCGGCATCGACGGTCAGATCCTCGACTCCCACTACCGTAATGCCATCAGTTGCATCGAGCGTGAAGGCGGAAACCCTGGCCGACCGGTCGAAAGTGCCGTAGTCGACGCCGTCGCCGCCGTCGATCCGGTCGCTGGCGCCGTACTCGGTGAGCATGGTGTCGTTGCCGTCACCGCCATAGAGGCGGTCGTTGCCGTCGCCACCCACCAGGAGGTCGTCGCCCACACCGCCTTCGATGACGTCGTTGCCGACCTCGCCGCGCAGTTCGTCGCCACCGCCGCCACCGCGCAGCACGTCATTGCCGTCCAGGCCATAGAAACGGTCGATTTCACCGCCGCCGGTGACGTGGTCGGCACCGCTGCCGCCACCCACGAAGAGTTCCTCGATCCCCAGCACCGCAATGCCGTCGGTTGCATCCAAGGCAAAGCCGGCAACCATGTCGCCACGCTCGAAATTGCCGTAGTCGAAGCCGTCGCCGCCGTCGATCCGGTCGCCCAGGCCCGTGCCGGCGTAAATCGTGTCGTCGCCATCCCCGCCACTCAGCGTGTCGTCGCCACTGCTGCCATCCAGATAGTCGCCGCCCGCGCCGCCATCAATCGTGTCGGTGCCGTCGCCGCCGTAGATGGAGTCGCCGCCGCCCAGGCCGTTCAGGGTATCGTCGCCGTCATTGCCGCGTATCTCGTCCGCCGTCTCCAGTGCCGTGATCTGGTCCGCCCCGCTGCCGCCCTGGACGGTGAGATTCTCGATCCCGGCCACCGTGGTGCCGTCGTTGGCCGGCCCGGCCAGGATGTCGAAGATGAAGGTCGTCGTCAGGTTGCTGCGGTCGAGCGTACCGAAATCGTAGCCGGCACCGCCGTCGAGGTGATCGACGCCGAAGCCCGACAGCAGGATATCGTCGCCGAGTCCGCCATTCAGCGTGTCGTCGCCGTCACCGCCTTCCAGTAGCTGGCCGCCATCGCCGCCGGTCAGCACATCGTTGCCGGCATCGCCGTAGGCGTATTCCGCGAGATGGGGCCCGAAGAAATAGGCGGTCGGGCTGCCCAGCCCCGTGTCGATCGTGTCGTTGCCGTCGCCGCCATAGATCAGGTCGTCGCCCGCCCCGCCGGTCAGCGTGTCGGTGCCGCCGTAGCCGGCGATCGTATCGTTGCCATCGAGGCCCGAGATCGTGTCGACGCCCGTATCGAGCGCCGGGTCGG
Organism: Oleomonas cavernae; assembly: GCF_003590945.1. Lineage (NCBI taxonomy): Bacteria > Pseudomonadati > Pseudomonadota > Alphaproteobacteria > Acetobacterales > Acetobacteraceae > Oleomonas > Oleomonas cavernae. The sequence continues at coordinate 2,836,014 of NZ_QYUK01000011.1, forward strand.
TGCCTTCGGCGTTGCCGTAGAGTTCGTCGGAGTTCGCGGTGCCGACGAAATTGTCGGAACCGTTCGTGCCGTAGATGATCGCCATGATTCCCCCCCGGGGCAGAGCGAACGGCTACGCAAACTTCACAGAAGTATTACCAGATTCACCGGGGGCGGGCAGCAGGCGATAGGGTCATTCCGGGGGCATTGCCGGCGGCGAATTCGCGCAATGCATGCAACTTCCGCCACTATTCGCCGTCAGCCGGCGGCGGACTTGTTCTGCAATCCGTGGCATCTCATCAAGCGGCGGGTAGGACCAGGTGTCGAAGCGGCCGTCGAACCAGCGGACATAACCATCGGCGACCAGGTCGTCGACGAAGCGGCCGAGACGGCGGGAGCGTCCGGGCAGGCGCACCACGTGAACCGGCCGGCCAGTCATCAGCGCCTCGGAAATCATCGACACCGAGTCGGCGGTGATCACCAGGTGCGCCGCCAGCCCCAGCAGGCCGAAATAGGGGTTGTCACCCTTGCCATCCCAGATGAAACGCGGCACATCGCCCAGGGCCGTGCGCAGCCTCTCCAGCGTGGCCGGCGCCGTGCGCCGCGACGGCGTCACCGCCAGGCCGCCGTCCAGCGCCCGGACCGCTGCCGCGACCTCGGCACCCAGCGCCGCGCCGACCTTGCCGTCGAGGCGATAGCGCCGGTTGGAGCCGCCGAGCAGCAGCGCCACCAAGGGCCGGGGCAGATGGGCCAGGCGGTCGGCCCAGGCATCGGCCCCGGCGGCGATCTTCTGTACCGTCACCCGGTGCAGGCCGGCCCGGGTCTCGATCACGCTGGGGCCGGCCAGGCGGTCGTGACGGGGCGCGATGACCGCATCGAACAGGCCCAGGTTCATCTTGGGGTTCTGGAGATGGACCAGCCGGGTCCTGCCCCGCTGGCGCGCTTGATCGCCACGGCCAAAGGGGCAGCGACATTGCCGGTCGAGATGATCAAGTCGGGCCAGGGCGGCACCAGGGGGTCGCTGTCGGCGGTAGGCGCGCGCAGGGGCCAGGGCCACAGGCGGCCGGGCAGCCAGTCCCAGGGCAGGCGGACGCGCACGCGCTTCAGCGTATAGGCAAGGCCCAGCGCCTCGGCCAGGCCCACCACCTGCGTCTCCATGCCGGCATGGCCCTCGGTCAGGCACCATACACCGGCCGGGGCCGCCGCCGTCGCCAGGGCCGTCGTCACGCCACTCTCCCCGCAGGAACACCGGCGCAGAGGGTAGCGAGGCCGGCGCCCGGCACAAGTCCGCATTTCCGATTTGTGCCTGTCTGGCGGGCACGCCCCTCGGCTATAAGCGGATCATGACCGCGCCCGCCCTCGCCAGCCCCAAGCCCGCCGCCCCCACCTGGGCCTTGCCCGCCCTGATTCTCGGGGCAGCGGCCATCGGCTGTTCGCCGATCTTCGTGCGCCTGTCGGAACTGGGGCCGATCGCCACCGCCTTCTGGCGCCTGGCCCTGGCCCTGCCGCTGTTCTGGGCCTGGGCCGCGGTTTCGGCCCGCCGCGCCAGGGCCCCGCAGCCCCTGCCGCCGGGTTCGCGCCGGCGCCTGATTCTGGCCGGCCTGCTGTTCACCGGCGATCTCGCCACCTGGCACTGGTCGATCCACCTGACCAGCGTCGCCAATTCGACCCTGTTCGCCAATTTCGCCCCGGTCTTCGTCGTCTTCGGCGCCTGGGCCCTGTTCGGCGACAAGCCCAAGCCGGTCTTCCTGGCGGGCCTGGCGCTGACCGTGCTGGGCGCCGCCAGCCTGATCGGCAGCAGCTTCACCATCAGCGCCGACCATGCCCTGGGGACGGCCTGGGCCTGGTCACCGCCGTGTTCTTCGGTGCCTATCTGCTGGCGATCAAGGATCTGCGCGACCGGGTCGACGCCCCGCGCATCATGCTGTGGTCGAGCCTGGTCACCGCCATCGCCCTGCTGCCGATTGCCCTGGCCGCCGGCGAGACCATCCTGCCCACCTCCTGGCACGGCCTGGCCGTGCTGGTCGCCCTAGCCTGGGTCAGCCAGGCCGCCGGCCAGGGCCTGATCGCCGAGGGCATGGGCCACCTGCCCGCCGGCTTCTCGTCGCTGGTGATCCTGGTCGAACCGGTGGCCGCGGCGATCCTGGGCTGGCTGGTGCTGGACGAAGCGCTGGGGCTGGTCGAAGCCACCGGCGGCCTGCTGATCCTGGCCGGCATCATGGTCGCCCGGCGGGGCACATGAAGGCCGTGCCGCCACCCCTGCCGCCGTCCAGGCGGTGTTCGAGACCTACCCGACAGCGCTTCGCCTGCGGCTGCTATCCTTGCGCCGGCTGATCCTGGAAACCGCCGCTGCCACCGCTGGCGTGGGGCCGTTGGACGAAACCCTGAAATGGGCCAGCCCAGCTACCTCACCCCGTCAAAGAGCGGCAGCACGGTGCGCATCGACCAGGTGAAGGCGCTGCCCGGGCAATATGCGATGTATTTCCATTGCCAGACCGACCTGGTGGAAACCTTCCGCCACCTCTATCCCGATGACTTCAGCTTCGGCGCCAACCGCGCATTGCTCTTCGATGTGAAGCGGGCAGTCCCGGAAGTGCCGCTGCGTCACTGCATCGCACTCGCCCTGACCTACCATCTGAAGAAGCGATAGGGCCCAACGCCATCTCCTCCAATCGTCATCCCGGCGCAGGCCGGGATCCATTGCTCCGACAGGCGAGATCCAAACGAGATATGTCCTGCGTTGCATCGAAATGGATCCCGGCCTGCGCCGGGATGACGAGATCATAGCACTCTAGGAATTACACGACCGAGTTGATAGACATCCCTGCCGGTGCCGGCCCGCCGGTGGCCCAGTCCAGCAGTTCCACGCTGTGCACCACCGGCAGGTCGCCATGGGTCTCGATCTGGGTCAGGCAGCCGATGTTGCCGGCGGCGATGACGGTGCCGCCGGTCGCCGCCAGGGCCGCCGCCTTGTTGCGGCCCAACGGTGCCGAAAGTGCGGGCTGGAGCATGTTGTAGGTGCCGGCCGAGCCGCAGCACAGGTGCGCATCCTTGGGCTCGGTCACGGTGAAGCCCAGTTGGGCCAGCAGGCGCTTGGGCGCGGTGACCCGCTGGCCGTGGCGCAGCGAACAGGCATCGTGATAGGCGACCGAGACGCCCGAGACGTCGCGCGCCGGTTTCAGGGCCAGGCCGTCCAGCACCTCGCTGACGTCGCGGGCCAGCGTGCCCAGCCGCGCCGCCGCCGACGCCCGCGCCGGATCGTCCTTCAACAGGTGCCCGTAGTCCTTCAGCGTGGTGCCGCAGCCCGACGCGGTGACAATGATCGCATCCAGCGTGTCGAGATAGGGCGCCAGCGCGTCCACCAGGTTCGCGGCCATGGCCTGGGCCTGTGCCTCCTTGCCCATGTGCAGGGGCAGGGCCCCGCAACAGCCGGCCGCCGGCGGCACCACCACCTCGACCCCGTGGCGGGTCAGCAGGCGCACGGCCGCGGCATCGACCTGGGGCCGCAGCACCGGCTGGATGCAGCCGATGACCAGGGCCACCCGGGCCCGCCGCTGCCCTTGCGCCGGGTACACCTGGCCCGCCTTGATCGTGGCCGGGGGCGGCAGGCGGTGCGGCACCAGGGCGCCCAGCGCGCCCAGGCGCCCGGGCAGGCGACGGGCGATGGCGCCGAAGGCGACACCCGCCAGCAGGGCCAGGCGGAAGCGGCGCCGGCCGGGCAGCAGCCGGGCGATGGCCGTGCGCATCAGGCGGTCGACCGCCCCACGCGGCGCCGTCGCCTCGACATGGGCCTTGCCATGTTCCACCAGGCGGCCGTAGTCGACGCCCGAGGGGCAGGTGGTCATGCAGTTGAGGCAGCCCAGGCAACGGTCCAGGTGGTCGCGCACGGTCTCGTCGGCGGGCACATCGGCCTCGAACATCTCCTTCATCAGGTAGATGCGGCCCCGCGGCCCGTCGAGTTCGTCGCCGGTCAGAAGATAGGTGGGACAGGTCGCGGTGCAGAAGCCGCAATGGACGCACTTGCGCAGGATCGAGTCGATCTCGGCAATTGCCGGATCGGCCAGGCGCGCGAGCGAAAAACTGGTCCGCATCAGCCGAGCTTGCCCGGGTTGAAGACGCCCGCCGGATCGAAGGCTTCGCGCACCCGGGCATCCAGCGCGGCGCGGGCCGGCGACAGCGGCTCGAACACCGGCACCTGCTGGCGCAGCGCCGCCGGCCCCCGCATCAAGGTACTGTGCCCACCCGCCCGGGCGGTGGCGGCCCGGATCGCGGCGGCACCGGCGTCACCGGTGGGCGGCACTGCCAGCCACAGGCGGCCGCCGGCCCAATCGGCAAACCAGTGGCAGCCATGCAGCTTGCCGCACAAGTCCGCCGCCAGCGGCGTGCCGGCGGCAGGCGGCACCACCAGGCGCCAGATCGCCCGCTCGTTGCCGTTCAGCAGATCGGCGACATCGCGCACGGATTTCCACAACTCGGCCGAGACCGGATCCTCCACCAGTTCGACCGGCGCCCGCGCGCCCACCAGGGCCTCGAGATCGGCGATGCGCTCGTCCAGCGCGTCGGGCGGCCCGTCGAAGCGCACCAGCACCGTGGCCGCGGCCTGCGGATGGCCGGCATGGACCGCGACATCCGCCGGCAGATAGGCGATGGCCACCGGCTCGAGCGCGCTGCCGGCGATTTCCTGCATCAGCCCGCCCGCCGCGAGCGGATCCAGATCGAGCAGCAGGACCGAGACCGACGCCGTCGCCTGTCCGGCCAGCCGCAGGGTGAGGCGGGTGACCGCGAACAGCGTGCCATAGGATCCGGCGACCAGCTTGGGCAGGTCGTAGCCGGTCACATTCTTCACCACCCGGCCACCGGCCTTGAAGATTTCGCCCCGCCCGGTCACCCCGTCGACCCCCAGCAGGTGATCGCGCGCCGCCCCGGCACGCGGGCGGGGCGGGCCCGAGAGGTTGGCCGCGATCACCCCGCCGATGGTGCCGAGGCCGGCCGGTTCGCCGTAGAGCGGCCCCAGGTCCGGCGGCTCGAAGGCCAGGCGCTGGTTGTGCCGGGCCAGCACCGCCTCCAGCGTGGCAAGCGGCGTGCCGGCGCCCAGCGTAATGATCTGCTCGTCGGGCTCGTAGACCTCGATACCGGCAAAGCCCGACAGGTCGAGCACGGCGTCCGCCTGCACCACATGGCCCAGGCCCGCCTTGGTGCCCCGGCCGACCAGGTGCAGCCGGCGTTTGTGCGCGGCGGCCTCGCCCACAAGGGCGGCCAGATCGGGAAGCGTGTACGGCGCCAGGCGTTCCATCAGAACCTCGGCAGGTCGGGGAAGCGCAATTTTCCCCCAGAGACATGGACACGGCCCAGTTCGGCACAGGCATGGAGCGTGGGGAAGACCTTGCCGGGGTTGAGCAGGCCGGCGGGGTCGAAGGCGCATTTCAGGCGCTGCTGCACGGCCAGATCGGTGTCGTCGAACATCGTCCCCATCAGGTCGCGCTTCTCGATGCCCACGCCATGCTCGCCGGTCAAGACACCGCCCACGGCCACGCATTGGCGCAGGATATCGGCGCCGAAAGCCTCCGCCCGCTCCAATTCGCCGGGCCGGTTGGCATCATAGAGGATCAGCGGGTGCAGGTTGCCGTCGCCGGCATGGAAGACATTGGCGCAGCGCAGGCCGTATCGGGCCGACAGTTCGGTGATGTGGGTCAGCACCTCGGCCAGGCGGCCGCGCGGGATCGTGCCGTCCATGCACAGATAGTCGGGCGAGATGCGGCCGACCGCGGGAAGGCCGCCTTGCGCCCGGCCCAGAAGCCCAGGCGCTCGGCCTCGTCGCGGGTGCGGCGCAGGCTGGTGGCGCCGCCCTGGGTCAGGATGCCGGCGACCCGGTCCATCTGCGCCTCGACCTCGCCGGCCGGGCCGTCCAGTTCGACGATCAGCAGGGCCGCGGCATCGCAAGGATAGCCGGGCGCGCAGAAGGCTTCCGCGGCATTGATCGCGAGATTGTCCATCATCTCGATCCCGCCCGGCACGATGCCGGCGGCGATGATCGCGGCCACCGCCGCGCCGCCCGCCTCGACCGTGCCGAAGCCGGCCAGCAGGGCACCCGCCGCCTGGGGCTTTGGCGTGATGCGCACCGTTACCTCGGTGACCACGCCCAGCAGGCCTTCCGAGCCGGTGACGACCCCCATCAGGTCGTAGCCCGGCCCGTCCAGCGCCTTGCCACCGCCCACGCGAACCACCGTGCCGTCCATCAGGACCAGCTCGAGCGCCAGGACATTGTGGGTGGTGAGGCCGTATTTCAGGCAATGCACGCCGCCCGAATTCTCGGCGATGTTGCCGCCGATGGTGCAGGCGATCTGGCTCGACGGGTCGGGGGCATAGAAGAAGTCGTCGGCCTCCACCGCCTTGGTCAGGCCCAGATTGGTCACGCCGGGCTGCACGACCATGCAGCGGTTGGGAAGGTCGATGTCCAGGATCCTGTTGAAGCGGGCGAGGCTGAGCACCACGCCGTCGACCAGCGGTAGCGCCCCGCCCGAGAGCGAGGTGCCGGCGCCGCGGGGCACCACCTTCACCCGCCGGTGATGGCACTCTGCCAGGATTTTCGAGACTTGCGCCGTATCGCGCGGCAGCAGCACCGCCAGCGGCCGCTGGGCATAGGCGGTCAGGGCATCGCATTCATAGGCGCCCAGCGCCGTGGGCGCCGAGATGACCGCGTCGGCGGGCAACAGCGCACGCAGCGCGGCGACCAGATCGTCGCGCCGATCGAGCACGGCGCGGTCCGGCAGCGGCATCGTCAGCGCCATTGATCCTCCCTTGTTGGCCCCAGGATGGCAGGTCGGTGCCCTGTTGCAAGAGTGCGACTCATCGCCGATGACCCCGAGGATACAACCAATCTGGAGACTCTTTCCCAGGAGGAGCGGTTGGATTTGTGTCGCTATACCGCCGAGCCGCAGGCTTTGGGGGCGGCAAGACCGGGGTTGGACGGTGCGAGAACGCAAGCGAGGGCATGGGCCGGGCCACGGCGGGCGCAACTGGTGCCTGGCGGTGCTTTGCTGCCTGTTGCTGGTGGCCGGGTGGGGTGGATCGGCCCGGGCCGAGACCATCGTCGTCCTGGGCCGCCCGCTGGAGTTGTCGGTGCCGCAGGGCTTCTGTCGGCTGGACCCGGCCATCCCGCGCGAGGCGGCCCTGACCCAATCGATCGCCCGGGACCACGCCGTGCCGGGGCGGCCCTTTCTCACCTTCGTCGATTGCCAGGCCCTGGAAGCCTGGCGTGCCGGCGGCCCGGCCCGGTTCGGCCGTGTCGGCTGGCTGGGCCTGCCCGACGTGGCAGTCGACAGCATGAAGGGGGCCTGGGGCAGCGGCTATATCGACGGGGTCAAGGAGCGCCTGCCCCGGCATTCCGCCGCCGAGATCGCCGCCACCCCCGGCAGCGGCGAACCGGCCCTGCTGATCGAAGCGCCGCGTTACTTCATCCAGGCGAGCATGACGCCGGCCCAATTGAAGGTCACCGCCCTGGTCAACATCGCCGGGATGGCGCTGGCCTTCGCCACGGTCGAGGCGCCGGCCGCCACCGCCGACGAGACTGCCCTGCGCCTGGTCGAGAGCGCCGGATCGCTGGCCGCGACCATCGGCGAGATGTTTGCCGTCAACGACATTTTCGACGATGTCGACGTGCTGAGCGAGAACCCGCCGAACGAAGGCGCCACGATCATCACGATCGTGGCGGTGGCGTTCAGCCTGCTCAGCTTCATCGGGGTCCGGGCGATGTGGCTGCTGCTGCGAGCGCCGCGCCGGCGTAGCTGGCCCCTGGTGCCGCCCGGCGTATAGTGACCCCGCCTGGCCCAGGCGGGAGAGTCGCATGTCCTTGTTGCACCGGACCAAGCCGCTGGTCGTTGCCACCCTGTCGGTGATGGGGCGGCTGTCCAAGGGCATCACCTTCGGGGTGCGCGGCCTGGTGCTCGACGGTGACCGCGTGCTGCTGGTCCGCCATTCCTATGTGCCGGGCTGGTACCTGCCCGGCGGCGCGGTGGAACCCCGCGAGTCCGCGGTCGACGCCATCCGCCGGGAATTGCTCGAGGAGGCAAACCTCACGGTGACCGGCACGCCCGTGCTGGCCGGCCTGTTCTTCAATCGCGAAATGGCCGCGCGCGACCATATCGCGCTCTACCATGTGACCGACTGGACGCTGCCGGCGCTGCCCAAGCCCAACCACGAAATTGTCGCCGTCGATTTCTTTCCCCTGGCTGCCCTGCCCGAGGGCACGACCGCCGCCACAAGGCGCCGCCTCGACGAGCATCTGACGGGCGCGGCGCCCTCGCCGACCTGGTAGGTCGGCATAGAGACCATCTCAAAACTCGTCATCCCGGCCTTGAGCCGGGATCTTGTGACGCTCACACGCCGGAAACACTGGTCAAAAGATCCCGGATCTGCGCTGCGCTTCGTCCGGGATGACGATAAAAATCTTTAGAAATGACTTCTCATGCCGCGTGCAAGTGGCCGGACACAACGGCAGCACCGCCCCGGCGCCAGGCCCGCTCGTGGAAGAAGAACACCACGGTGTTCACGGCCGGCTCCACCAGGGCCACACCGGTCGCGATCGAGACCGAGCCGGTGAAGGCATAGGTGACAGCAAAGCCGACGGTGAAATGCAGCGCCGCGAAAGTGGCCGTCTTCAACAGATCACGGGTCATGATAATCCCTGCATCTTAGTTGCGAATGATTATTAATATAAGATCAAACCCACGCTTGCCATTGCGCGGGAAGCACCGGCCAGGCATGCCGGCGTCGCATATCCAGCACTCAGGGCTTCAGGTCGTCGCTGACCTTGATGCTGGCGCGGATCAGTTCCTCGTACAGGGTGAACTCGTCCACCCGGTCGGCGGGATAGCGGATGGTCAGCCGCAACAGGCCGCCCGGCCGGCCGTGAACCACCACCGTCTCGCGCTGACCCTTCTCCTCGGCCTGGAGCCACAGATCCTGGTTGCTGCGGCTGTAGCTGCCGACCGAGCGGGTCTTGGTCTCGGCCTTGAGGCTTTCCCACATCACGTCGAAGGCCTCGTCGCCCAGCGGCGGCTTGACCGTGATCTCCAGGCTGAAGAAGCCGTTGGCCCGAGCAGGCGGCGCCCGCCCTTGATCTTGGCGCTCTCGGTCAGGACGTTGGCGGGATAGGACAGCGACCAGCCGGCCTTGTCGTCGGCCAGCGTGGTCCAGCCGGCAGCCTGGGCGGCGGTGTCCGCCTCCTGCTGCAGCAGGGCCCAGTCGGCGGCGGCGACCAGGCCGGTGGGGTGCTTGTCGTGGGCCCGCTGCCAGGCGGCGAAGGCCGTCCGTTCAGAGGCGGAGGGCGGCGTGCCTTCCTCGGCATATTGATCCGGGATGAACCCGGCCAGGGACAAGGCCTGACCCAGGCCGGCCGCGTCGAGCTTGCCGGCCAGGCCGAGGTCGACGTCCTCGCCGGCCAGGGCGGTCAACTCGACCGTGCCCTCGACATCGGCCGCCGACCAGGTGTCCGGCGCCACGGTAAAGGTGCCCTTGACCGCGGCGCCGGCGAAATCGAGCCGCAGGGTCAGGCGGCCGCGATCGCTAAGATCGGCGGTGATCACGCACAGGGTGGCCAGGCAACTGCCGCTGAGCCCGCCGAAGCCGACCGTCGGCGCCAGCGAGGCGATCCAGCCCGAGACATCGAAGCGGTCGGGCTCGTAGCCCGGCTGGCGGTGCAGATCGACGACGAACTCGAGCGGCTGCGGGTAGCGGGCGCCGACCGCCTTGCCGCGCAGCACATCATGCAGGGCCGGCCGCTCGGCGGGCTGGCTCTCCTGGGCCGGGGCGTGGCGGGATCCTCGACATACCATTCGGCCGGCGCCGCACCGGCGGCGGGTGGCGCCGGCGCATCCGCTGGCAGGACCTGCGCGGTCGGCGCGTCGGCCGCCGGGGCCGGCGTCGTTTCCTGCGCCAGGGCCGGCACGGCGGTGGCCATCGCCAGGGCAAATAGGTACGGCGCCCGCATCATGGTCTCCCCGTCGCACGGCTTCGACCCGCAGGCTGCACGCTTGCGCCCGCGGGGGCAAGGGAGGCGGCGTCAGCCCTCGACCGGGATGCCCCACAGGTCGTAGTCGCCGGCGGCGTCGATCCTGACCTTTACCATCTGGCCGGGGCGCAGGCGGCCGGGCGCCTCGATGATGACATTGCCGTCGATCTCGGGCGCATCGGCATAGGAGCGGCAGATGGCCCCCTCTTCGGCGTCGATCTCGTCGACGATGACATCCATCACCCGGCCGACCTTCTCGTCCAGCTTCTGCGCGCTGATTTCCTGCTGAACTGCCATCAGGCGGTTCCAGCGCTCGTCCTTCACCGCCTCGGGCACCGCGCCGTCCAGCGCATTGGCCGGGGCACCGTCCACCGGCTCGTAGCGGAAGCAGCCGACCCGGTCGAGCCGGGCCTCCTTCAGCCAGCCGAGGAGATGCTCGAAATCCTCGTCCGTCTCGCCGGGGAAGCCGACGATGAAGGTGGAGCGGATGGCGATATCGGGTACGTCGCGGCGCCAGGCGGCCAGGCGGTGCAGCACCTTCTCCTGGTTGGCCGGGCGGCGCATGGCCTTCAGGACCTTGGGCGCCGAATGCTGGAACGGGATGTCCAGGTAGGGAAGGATCTTGCCTTCCGCCATCAGCGGGATGACGTCGTCGACATGCGGGTAGGGATAGACATAGTGCAGGCGCACCCAGGCGCCCAGTTCGCCTAAGCTGGCCGCCAGGTCGGTCATGTGGGCGCGGCGGTCGCGGCCGCGCCAGGGCGCTGCGGCATGGCGCACGTCGACACCATAGGCCGAGGTATCCTGGCTGATTACCAGGAGCTCGCGTACCCCGGCCTTGACCAGGTTTTCCGCCTCGCGCAGCACCTCGTCCACCGGGCGCGAGACCAGGTCGCCGCGCAACTGCGGGATGATGCAGAAGGAACAGCGATGATTACAGCCCTCCGAGATCTTCAGATAGGCGTAATGCCGGGGGGTGAGCTTAACGCCGGCCGGCGGCACCAGGTGCAGGAAGGGGTCGTGCCGGGGCGCGACGACCTTGTGCACGGCGGTCATCACCTGCTCGTAGCGATGCGGGCCGGTCACCGCCAGGACGCTGGGATATTTGTCCATGATCAGGTCCGGCGTCGCCCCCAGGCAGCCGGTGACGATGACCTTGCCGTTCTCGGCCAGGGCCTCGCCGATCGCCTCGAGCGATTCCGCGCGGGCCGAATCCAGGAAACCGCAAGTATTGACCACGACCACATCCGCCCCGGCATAGTCCGGGCTGATCTCGTAGCCTTCGGCCTTGAGCTGGGTGACGATCTGTTCGGAATCGACCAGGGCCTTGGGACAGCCCAGGCTGACCAGGCCGACTTTGGGAGCGGCCTTGATCGCGGCGGCGGTAGTGGACATGACTGTATTCTCAGGGAAACGGTTAATTGGCGCCTTTATCGGCTCGCCCGCCCGCTTCCGCAAGGGCGGCCTGCGCCATAGCCCCTGGAAACGGCTGCATAGGTGCCGCTAGGACACCGCCCCCACCCTTAGCGTGAACTGGCGCACGGCGCCGGGTTCCAGGTTGAAGACACCCGGCTTGTCCTTGAATTCCCCGGTAAAACCCGCCGGGCTGGCAAAGCCGGACCAGGGCTCGATGCACAGGAATTCGCCCCCGCCCTTGGACCACAGGCCCAGTTGATCGAAGCCCTCCCAGCCGATCCGCAGGGCGAAGGCCGGCCCGCCGTAGACCAGCCCCCGGCTCGCCACCCGGTCCAGGATGAGTGCATCCGCGTCGAACAAGGCATCATCCAGCGCCAGCAGATCGCCCTCGATCGGGCTTTCAACCACCTCGGGCGCCAGCAGGCCGCCTTTCAGGCGGCGGGCCGGGGCCGGCTCGGCCGGTCGAAGCGCAGCCAATGGGCGGTCTTGGGGGCGTCGAGGTCCAGCGGCCAGCGAAACGCAGGGTGCGCGCCGATACTGGCGGGCAGCGGTTCGTGCCCGCCATTGCGCAGGCGATAGGTCTGGCTCAGCCCCGCCTGGGCATCCAGCCGGTAGATGACCTCCAGGTTGAAGGCGAAGGGATAGTGTTCCCGGGTCGCCGCGCTGTCGGTCAGGACCGCGCGGCAGAAGCCTGCCCCCAGTTCCACCCAGGCAAAATCGAGGTCGCGGGCGAAACCGTGCTGCGACAGGGGTAGGATCGCCCGCGGTGGACCAGGGCATCGCCCGCCAGGCGCCCGACGATGGGAAACAGGTTGGGCGCATGGCGCGGCCATACCGCCCCCGCCTGCCAGATCAGTTCGCCCTGGCCATCGAGGGTGAGCGAGCACAACTCGGCGCCGCGGGCGGCGATCGTCGCCGTCCACGGCCCGGCGGTGATGATGTGCTTGGCGATGGAATTGTCCACGATCGTTCCGGTCAGGGGCGGGTTGGGCGGTGGATCATGGCCCAGCGCCCAGGCGGATGCCAGGGTGACGGGGCCGGCGCCGCCTGCTACGACCAAAGCCGGTGTTGCCCCGCCCGGCGTTCGGCCGCTAGGGTCAGCCCAAGCAGAACGGGCATGGCCCGCAGCCAGGAAGAGCGCCTTGCCGATCGCATTGATGGCCGACATTCATTCCAACCGCGAGGCGTTCAGCGCCTGCCTCGCCCATGCCCGGGCCCAGGGCGTCGACCGCTTCGTCTTCCTGGGCGACTACGTCGGCTATGGCGCTGACCCGGAATGGACCGTCGAGACCCTGGCCGAGCTCATCTCCCGGGGTGCCATCGCCATCCGCGGCAATCATGACGAGGCGGTGTCGCATCACAGCGGCACGATGAACAGCGACGCCGCCGTTGCCGTCGAATGGACGCGCGGCCGCTTGCCCCCGGAAACCCGCCGCTGGCTCGACACCCTGCCCATGACGGTCGAGGAAGACGACCGCCTCTATGTCCACGCCGACGCGTCCCAGCCCGAGCGCTGGCTCTACGTCAGCGACGGCGAAGCCGCCCGCCACAGCCTGGAAGCGACCCACACGCGGCTGACCTTCTGCGGCCATGTCCATGTCCCCGGCATCTACGGCCTCTCGGGCCTGGGCAAGCTGACGCCCTTCAAGCCGCAGCCCGGCATCGCCGTTCCCCTGCTGGTCCAGCGGCGCTGGCTGGCGGTGATCGGCTCGGTCGGGCAACCGCGCGACGGCGATCCGGCCGCCTGCTACGCCACCTACGATCCCGACCGTGCCGAGCTTACCTGTCACCGCGTCGCCTATGACATCGACCGCACGGCCAGGAAGATCCGCGAGGCCGGCCTGCCGGAAGCGCTGGCGGCACGCCTCTATCGCGGGCGCTGAGCGGCGATCATGGGCGAGCCGCGTATCGCCACGGGCAAGGTCATCGACGGTTTTCTGATGGGCGAGCGGATCCACATGGGCGGCATGGCGGTCCTGTGGTCGGTAACCCGTCCCGATATCGACCTGCCGCTGGCGATGAAAGTGCCCCGGCTGAGCGAAGGCGAAGACCCGGCCGCCATCGTGGGCTTCGAGATGGAGCAGATGATCCTGCCGCGCCTGAGCGGCCCGCATGTGCCCAGGTTCATCGCCGCCGGCGATTTCGCCGCCCAGCCCCATATCGTCATGGAGCGCATCGCCGGGCCGGCCCTGCACGCCCGCCTGCCCGACCTGCCGCTGGACCCGGCCGAGGTCGCCGGCATCGGCGCGGCGGTGGCGACCGCGCTGGACGCGCTGCACCGGCAGCATGTCGTCCACCTGGACGTCAAGCCCTCGAATCTGATGTGGCGCAAGCCCGGCGAGATCGTGCTGATCGATTTCGGCCTGTCGCGACACCTGCAGTTACCCGACCTGCTCGACGAGGAATTCAGGCTGCCCTACGGCACCGCCCCCTACATGGCCCCCGAACAGGTCCTGGGCCGCCGCGACGACCCGCGCAGCGACCTCTTTGCCCTGGGCGTCTTGCTGTATTTCTTCGTCACCGGCCAGCGCCCCTTCGGCGATCCGCAAGGCTTGAAGGGGCTGAAACGCCGGTTGTGGCGCGATCCGGTGCCGCCGCGCGCCAAGAGGCCCGATTGCCCCCCTGGCTGCAGGAGGTGATCCTGCGCTGCCTGGAGGTCGATCCGTCGCGGCGTCATCCGACCGCGGCGCAACTGGCCTTCGATCTGCGCAATCCCGACCAGGTGGCCCTGACGGCACGGGCGGCGCGGATGCGGCGGGACGGCTTCTGGACCGTGCTGAAACGCCGCTTCGATCCCCTCGCCGGGATGGCCGGCGACACCGCCCCGCCCGCCGCGGGCCAGGCGGCGCCCATCGTCGTCGCCGCGATCGACCTGGGCGACAGCACCGATCTGCTGGCCGATGCCATGCGCGCGATGATCCGGCGGATGATCGATGCCGTTCCCGCCGCCCGCCTCGCCTGCGTCAACATCCTGAAGACACGTCGCATCGGCCTCGACACGACCCTGGACGACGAGGGCGAGAGCAAGCACGTCCAGCGCCTGGTCGAACTGCGCCACTGGGCGCGGCCCCTGGAACTGCCGGCCGACAAGATCACCTTCCACGTGCTCGAGGCGACCTCGCCGGCCGCCGCCCTGCTGGACTATGCCCGCGCCAACCAGGTCGATCACATCGTGATGGGCGCACGCACCCGTTCGCTGATGCGCAGCCTGCTGGGCAGCGTCTCCGCCGAGGTGGCGGCCGAAGCGCCCTGCACGGTCACTGTCGTGCGCCCGGCCGACCGCCGCTGAGGCGGCGCCCGTCAGGGTGTCTTCCGGTGGAACACCACAAGCCTGCCGCCGCGCGCGTCCAGCAGCAGCAGCCTGTCGCCATCGAAGGCATAGCGCGTCGCCTGCTCAAGGCTTTGCAGGAAGGCCGTCTCTTGGGCCATGGCATCCTCGCAGAACATGCGCGTGGCGAAGACCTGATCGAAATCGATCGTCTCGCCCTCGACCCGCGCCGTGCCGCCATAGCTGTTGCAGCCCGCCTGGCCCGAGACGCGGCCGTCGGCGGCAATCGTCATGGTCGGCGCCCGGCCCTTGACGATCGGGCCCAGCGTCATCTCGTCGGCCACCCAGTCGACGCCGGCAAGCCCGGCACCGGCCGGCCGCGCCGCCACATATATCGTACCGCACCCGGCCATTGCCAGGCCCAGGGCCAGGGCGCTCGCTTGTCCCAACCGCCTCACCTCAACGCTCCTTCCGATCTGCCTAACCGCGCCCGCGATAGGGGGCAACCCCCTGGTCGGGCAGCCACAGCCCCTGGGGCGCCGGGCCGGTCGCATAGAAGACATCAATGGGGATGCCGCCGCGCGGATACCAGTAGCCGCCGATCCTGAGCCACTTGGGCGCCAGTTCCGCGACCAGCCGCTTGCCGATGCCCACGGTGCAATCCTCGTGGAAGGCACCGTGGTTGCGGAAACTGCCCATGTAGAGTTTCAGCGCCTTGCTCTCGACCAGCCAGCCGTCGGGCACGTAGTCGATGACCAGATGAGCAAAATCCGGCTGGCCGGTGACTGGGCACAGCGAGGTGAATTCCGGACAGACGAAGCGCACCAGATAGTCGGTCTCGGGGTGCGGGTTGGCAATGCGCTCCAGCACCGCCTCGCCTGGCGAGGCCGGCAGATTGGCGTGGTGGCCGAGAAGGTGCAGGTCGGTGGTCATCGGAAAACAGCCGCGGTTGGAAATCGCGGCCACCCTGCCACAAGCCGCCCCATCAAAGCCATTCGGTCAAAGCCACCCAGCCTTGCGGAAGCGGTAGTAAAGCGCACCGCAGACCCCGGCGATGAGGCCCAGCACGAGGAAATAGCCGTATTTCCAGCCGAGTTCAGGCATGTGCTCGAAATTCATGCCGTAGATGCCGGCGATGGCCGTGGGCACCGCCAGTATCCCGGCCCAGGCGGCCAGCCGGCGGGTGATCACGTTCTGCTCGGCCTGGCCGGTCATCAGGCTGGCCTCGAAGGCGAAGGCCAGCACCTCGCGCAGGGCGTCGATATCCTCGCGCGCGCGCTTCAGGTGATCGCCGACATCGCGGAACAGGGGCTGCATGGCCGCGTCGATGGCGACGACCTCGGCATGCTCGAGGCGGCTGCAGACATCGATCAGCGGCACCGCGGCATTGCGCAGGCGCAGCAGGTCGCGGCGCAGCAGGTAGAGGCGGTGAACGTCGGTCTGCCCGGGCGGCGTGCCGAAGACCGTGTCCTCGATCCCCTCCACCTCGGCGTGGATCGCGGCCAGCACCGGCTGGTAATTGTCGGCGATGAAATCGAGGATCGCATAGAGGATGTAGTCCTCGCCATGGGCCAGGACCTTGGGACAGGCTTCGGTATGCTCGCGCACGGCCGAATAGGAGACCGAGGCGCCGTGGCGCACCGAGACGACGTAACCCCGGCCCAGGAACAGGTGGGTCTCGCCGAAGGCGATCTGCCCGTCCACCATCTGCGCCGTGCGCGCGACCACGAAGATCCCGTCGCCATATTGCTCCAGCTTGGGGGCCTGGTGGGCCTTGCCCGCGTCTTCGATCGCCAGGTCGTGCAGGTGGAACTGGGCCTGGACCCGGCGCAGCAGGGCTTGGCTCGGCTCGAACAGGCCGATCCAGACGACGTGATCGGGGCGGCTCGCCCACTGGCCGGCCTCGTCGATCGCGATGTCGTTGATCCGCCGGCCGCCGGCATAGACCCCGGCGGCGACCACACCCGCTTCCAGCCTCGGTTTGGCGCCCGCCGCGGTTTCGGTATTGCCGTCCAAATCAGGCTCCTCGCCGGTTCAACCGGCCTTGTCTTTATTGCGCAAGAGGCCGGCGAATTTGTGGCGGATGGGCAGCCGCTCGTCGGACAGGGATTCCAGGAAATCCGAGAGTTTGCGCGACTTCATGATGGTGAACAGGATCAGCCAGACCGTGGGCAGGAAGACGATCAGGAAGTAGAAGACCTGCATCCAGATCGGCTCGTCCGCCGCCGCGATCAGGTTCATGCCCAGGAAGCCGGTGGCCAGCGTGCCGACCAGGCCGAAGATGGTGACCACGGTGAGGCGCAGCACCGAATTCGACTGGCGCCGCTGGCTGTCGGAATCGAGGTAGTTGCTCATGTCCTCGACCTCGGCGCGCACCTCCTCGAACAGGCGATCGGTGTCGAGATGGTCGCTGGTGCGGCGGAACAGGTCGGCGGCGGCCAACTGGTTCGAGACTTCGTGGAACCAGTAGCGGTGCGTGAAGCGCAGGAAGTTCTCGCGGATGCGCCGGATGTCGCGCTTGAAGCGCTTGATCGAGTCGACATCCGAGACGTCGAGGTCGCTGATCGCCGTCACCAGCCGGTCGGAAAACATGAGCAGGGCCGCCCGGTGCAGGTGGGCGATCAGGCCGATCAGGAAGTATTGATGGCGAAACAGGCTGAGCCCGCCCACTTCCGGGTCGGTGTAATGGGGATCGGCGACATTGCCGACGATGGTCACCGAATGGCGCGAGCAGATGATGCGCAGGGGCGTGCCGTCGTGCCCGCCCAACTCGTCCCAGAAGCGGTCGTAGCAGAAGCGGGCCTCGAAATCGGCCATGAAGCGGCGCGAGAACGGCAATTGCCCGGGCGGCCCCGGCGGCGAGGCCAGGCCGATGCGCATCCAGTCGCTGCGCGACAGCGACGCGGGATCGTCGACCGCGAGATAGGCGAGCAGCGGCATGCGCTGGTATTCGAGCTGGCGGTAGCGGATCGCCCCCGCCTCGCCCGAATGATGCAACACCATGGGGCGCAGCAGATAGGCCCAGTGGGCGGCGATATAGGGCGCCTTGTTGGTGCAGACGAATTCCATGTACTGCGCGCGCCGCTCGTAGTCCGACGCGGCGAGCACCGTACCGTCGTGGCCCAGCCATTCGATCTTGTGGCAGCAGTAGACGGCGCTGCCGTCGGGATTCCACGAGGTCGGATAGGCGCGGCCGAAACGGAACAGCACATCCTGGACTTCGGCCAGGGGAAGATCGTCGGCATAAAGCTCGATCACCAGGAAGGCGACGTCGATATCGTAGAAGAAATAAAGGTCGACATGGGCGATCTCGAAGCCGATCACCGGCCCGTCGGCCCGGCCCTGGACCCGGGCCTGCGCCACATCCTTGCGGCGATAGACCTTGATCGGCGAGGCGCCGTAGCCCGCGCGCTTGGGGTCCGTGGTGCCCTCGCC
Organism: Oleomonas cavernae; assembly: GCF_003590945.1. NCBI lineage: Bacteria > Pseudomonadati > Pseudomonadota > Alphaproteobacteria > Acetobacterales > Acetobacteraceae > Oleomonas > Oleomonas cavernae. Next base: position 2,854,121 of record NZ_QYUK01000011.1, read on the forward strand.
ATAGAGGAAGCGCTGGACATGGGGCATGAAGGCGACGAATTCGACGTAATGGCGTTCCTTGAATTCCTGGCAGTCGGCCGTGAATTCGTCGGTCAGTTCGGTCCAGGCGCAATTGTCGCCGCCCAGCTTTTCCCAATGGTTCTGGATGGCGCCGCCGCCCGGCAGCGGCATCAGTTGCACCGGCCAGATCAGGATCTCGCGAAACTGGCGGGCGATGGGGCTTGTGCTGCCGGGTTCGACCGGCGGAATCATCGGATCGGTCATGATCGCCCTTGAACCATTTCCCTGACGATCCGCGCCTATTGGCCCAAGATCAAGGGCGTCGCTGCAAGGGGTTCCGGACCTTCTGCGACATCGTGCTGTGCAGCCTTGCTGAAATTTTGCTGGTCAAAGCCGGCTTTGCGTACATCTTGTGCCGCTTTGCCGGCCTGGGGCCGGCGGTTTGAACGGGATTAGGCTTGGCCATGGGCTATGCCGTGAAAGAGATCTTCAAGACGCTGCAAGGCGAAGGCGCCCAGGCCGGCCGGGCGGCCGTGTTCTGCCGTTTTGCCGGCTGCAACCTGTGGTCGGGCCGCGAGGCGGACCGCGCGGACGCGGTCTGCACCTTCTGCGATACCGATTTCGTCGGCATGGACGGCGACGGCGGCGGCCGCTTCGAGACGGCGCAGGACCTGGCCGCGGCGATCGAGCGGGCCTGGGCGGACGCGTCGCACGAGCGCCGCTATATCGTCTTCACCGGCGGCGAGCCGCTGCTGCAGCTCGACGAAGCGCTGCTGGAGGCCGTTCATGCCCGCGGCTTTGCCGCCGCGGTCGAGACCAACGGCACGCAGGAAGCGCCCGCGGGGCTGGACTGGGTCTGCGTCAGCCCCAAGGCCGGCGCGCCCCTGAAGCTCGACCAGGGCGACGAGATGAAGCTGGTCTACCCCCAGGCGGGGCTGGACCCGGCGCAGGTTGCCGACCTGGCCTTCGAGCATTTCTGGCTCCAGCCCATGGACGGCCCCGACCGCCTCGCCAATACCGCCGCCGCCGTCGCCTATTGCCTGGATCATCCGCGTTGGCGCCTGAGCCTGCAGACGCACAAGCTTATCGGAATTCCCTGATGTTCGAACTCTCCAAGCAGTTTCGCTTCGAGGCGGCCCACACCCTGCACCGCGCGGTCGATGCCGAGCCCAGCCGGCGCATTCACGGCCATTCCTACCGCGCCGAGGTGATCCTGCGCGGCCCGGCCGACCCGGTCACCGGCATGGTGATCGACTTAGGGCTGTTCGAGCGTTCGCTGGCGATGGTGCGCGATGCCCTGGACCACCGCCTGCTCGACGAATTGCCCGACCTGGGGCCGGCGACCATGGAGAACCTCTCGGCCTGGATCTGGCGCCGGCTGGCGGCCGATGCCCCGCAACTGGCCCGGGTCACGATCTACCGCGACTCCCTGGGCGATGCCTGCAGTTACTTCGGGCCCGATCATGGCTGACGGCGGCGCCCTGGTGCTGTTTTCCGGCGGCCAGGATTCGGCCACCTGCCTGGCCTGGGCGCTGGACCGCTTCGAGCGGGTGGAGACGGTCGGCTTCGATTACGGCCAGCGCCACCGGGTCGAACTCGCCTGCCGCGCCACCCTGCGCGCGGGCCTTGGGCGGATGCGGCCCGACTGGGCAGCGAAGCTGGGCGACGACCACACCATCGGCCTGAGTGCCCTGGGCGAGGTCTCCAACACCGCGCTGACCCGTGACGTCGCCATCGAGATGACCCAGGGTGGCCTGCCCAACACCTTCGTGCCCGGCCGCAACATCGTCTTCCTGACCTTCGCCGCGGCGCTGGCCTATCGCCGGGGCCTGCGCCACATCGTCGGCGGCATGTGCGAGACCGATTTCTCGGGCTATCCCGATTGCCGCGACGACACGATCAAGGCCCTGCAAGTGGCCCTGAACTTAGGGATGGACAGCCGCTTCGTGCTGCACACGCCGCTGATGTGGATCGATAAGGCGCAGACCTGGGCCCTGGCCCGCTCCCTGGGCGGCGACGCGCTGGTCGACCTGATCGTCGAGGACAGCCACACCTGCTACCTGGGCACCCGCGAGATGCGCCACCCTTGGGGTTACGGCTGCGGCACCTGCCCGGCCTGCCTGCTGCGCGCCGAAGGCTTCCGGCGGTTCAAGTCGGCCTAGCGGATAGAATGTTACCGATGGCCCCCTGTTTGTGAGCCTGTGGATCTCACCCCCATCGTCATCCCGGCGGAGGCCGGGATCCATTCCGGGGCAGCGCGCGACGTCGCAATGGATTCCGGCCTTCGCCGGAATGACGCGATAATCCTGGTGCCTTCACGGGGACAGGGCGTCAGAGCCCGTCCACTAGAAATGGGCGAGGTAGCCGCCGTCGACCGCCAGGGTCTGGCCGGTGACATAGGAGGCACTGGGGCTGGCGAAGAACACCACGGCGCCGGCGATCTCGTGCGGGGCGCCCCAGCGCGCCAGTGAGGTGCGCCGGGCGAGCCAGGCGCCCACTTCCTTATCGGCGACCATCTCGGCATTCGCCTGCGTGGCGAAATAGCCCGGCGCCACCGCGTTGACGGTGATGCCCCGCACGCCCAGTTCCGCGGCCAGCGCCCGGGTCAGGGCGTCCAGCCCGCCCTTGGCCGCGGTATAGGCGGGATCGCCGGAACGGGCGATCGGCCCGGCGATCGAGGTGATGTTGATGATGCGCCCGCCCGCCGGCATCAGCGCCGCCGCCCGCCGCGCCAGATGCAGGGGCGCCACCAGCGAGACCTCGAGCAGGTCGCGCACGGCGGCCAGGTCGATCGCGTCGAGACCCCGGCGATCACGCCTGGCGGCATTGTTCACCAGGATGTCGAGCCGGCCGTGGCGGGCGCGGACATCCTCGATCGCGGCATCGACCGCCGCCGCATCTGTCAGGTCGAAGACGAGCGGCGAAGCCTCCCCGTCGGCCGCGCGAATCAGCTCGACCGCCGCACCCACCGTCGCCCCGTCCCGGCCATGCACCAGAACATGGGCCCCGGCAGCGGCCAGCGCCTTGGCGATTTCCAGGCCCAGCCCCCGGGCAGCACCGGTGACCAGCGCCACCTTGTCGTCGAGATCAAACATGGGCCGCAGTCTAGCGCGGGAAACTGTCCAGGAAAGGCGGCAGTGGCCGCTTGAGCGGGAACCGACAGACGGGCCGGCGGAAAATTGCCGGCCCGTCCGCGGTTGCCACGATTCAGGCCGCGCGCCTGGCCCGCTCGCTCATCTCCTCGGCCATGGCCTGGGCAACCGCGGGCCGCGCCAGGTGGGCCTGGTAATAGGCATTGATGTTGGGCCAGCGCGCAATGTCGGTGCCGATGAAGCGGAACCAGTTCAACAGGGTGACAAAATACGCATCCGCCACCGTGAATCCGTCGGCAACCAGATAGGCGCGCTCGCCCAGCCGGCGCGACAGGTAGTCGAGGGTCGGCTCCAACGCCGCCATCGCCGCGGCCTTGGTCGGCTCTGCCGCCGTGCCCGAGAAGATCGGCTGGAACAGGCGCTTGTGCACCTCGGTCGAGAGATAGTTGAGCGTGTCGATCAGCAGGTAGCGCTCGGTCGTGCCCCAGGCCGGCGCCAGGCCCAGTTCGGGCTTCTGGTCCGCCAGGTATTGCAGCACCGACGGGCCTTCGTTCAGCACCTGGCCCGAGGCCAGCACCAGGGCCGGGACATAGCCGTTGGGCGCGATCTCGCGGTAGTCGCGGCCATCGGCGGTCTTGGCCCCTTCGACGTAATGCACGGTGACCGGCAGGCCGGCTTCGAGCGCGGTGATGTGCGAGGCCAGCGAACAGGCCATCGGCGAAGCGTAAAGTTCCATGACACCCTCCCAGGTTTTATGCGATACAGTACAGAAATAGACGAAAGGCGGCGTGTCAACGGATATTATGCGGAACAGTACAGAATCAACGAAGCGCGCGCCCGGGCGCCCCCGCGGCTTCGACAAGGCCGAGATCCTGAACCGTGTGCGCCGCGTCTTCATGATGAGCGGCTTCTCCGCCACCTCGCTCGACGACCTGGCCGCCGCGACCGGGCTCAACCGCCCCAGCCTCTATGCCGCCTTCGGCAACAAGGAACAGCTCTACCTCGCTGCCCTGCGCGATTACGGGACGCAGGCGGCCGCGGCGATCGACGCGGTCCTGGGCGCCGGCACGGGGCCGATCGCCGAGCGGCTGGGCCTGCTTTACGCACTGGCGATCGACGCCTATTGCACGCCGCACCCGGCGACCGGCTGCATGATCATCGGCACCGCCGCGGTCGAAGCCCCCACCCGCCCGGCGATCGCCGCCGCGGCCGCCGAGATCCTGGGCAGTTTCGAGGCCGCCCTGGCCGGCGCCTTCACCCGGGCAGTGGCGGCGGGCGAACTCTCGGCCGAGCCCTCGCCCGCGATCCGCGCCCGCTTAGGGAGCGCCATGTTCGACACCCTGGCGATCCGTGCCCGCTTAGGGAGCCCACCCGACGAGCTCAAGGCCTTCGCCCGCTCGATCGTGCCGATGATCTGCCGCTAGACGTAGCCACAACAGTGGATCCCGGCCTTCGCCGGGATGACGAGGTAAGTTATGTCTGCCTCTCAGGCGAAGAACCGGTTGTCCGGGCATCATCGGCGAGAGGCGAGCAATCCCAGTTCCTGCCACAGCCAGGTGAAATCGTAGTCGGCCAGCGGCTCCCCCTTGGGGTGCGCTGCCGACTGGTTCTCGAGATACTTGAGCCACGCCACGACGCGCTCGCGCCCCTCGGCCGTCTGCACTGCCTCGCGTGGCGCCTCATTGCCGATCATCGCGACCGGCTGGTCCATCACGCTCCGGTAGTGCGCATCCAGCGTTTGCCAGATGATCTCCCGCTCGGCCTCGGGCGAGAGGCCGGTTGTCACTGGCCGGCCGGGCGATGCCGGGTCCGGTACGTCGGGCGCGGTCACTGCCTGTCCCAGCAGGCCAGGCAATGCCTGTTCGAGCATCAGCCGCCCGGCATCGCTGCGCCGTATGGAATTGACGCGCAGGGTCAGGGTTTGCCCTGTCAGTTCGATGCTGCCGTGCAGGGTGGCCCCACTATCGTTCAGCGAAAGATATCGAACCCCTTGGATCGCGGGGGAAGGCACTGGGCCGACATCGAACCAGTCCCAGATCTGGTCGCCCGCGGGCTGGAGCCCAGGCAGGTCGTCGAGCCGATCGCCAATCTCGACTACCGACACTCCCTCAGCCAGGGGAAAGCGCACGATGGTAAATTCCAGCGGATCGCCATCGGTATTGCTCAGTTGCGGCTCGGCATCGCCCAGCACTTTGTCGAGCAGGGCACCCAACCAGATATTGGTAAACAGCGATGCCGCAGCGGCGAGCGACGCATCACCCGACAGCAGTTCGCCAAGCGCGGCCGATTGGGGTGCCACGCCCTCCTCCTCGGCCAGATTCTTGATGTATTCCTGTGCTTGGCGCCTTAGCTGGGCCAGCGCATCCAGAACCTCCGTCGCCGTTCGATGTTCGAACCGAAGGGCACCGCCGCCCATGATCGTTTTGCCACCGACCGTCACCAAGCGGGCCGCGAGTCGATCCCATTGACGCATGGCCTTGGTTGCCGAGACTTCGGAAACGCGTACCGGCTCGCCGCCGCGTACCAGATCGCGGGCGAGGAAGGATTGACCGGGCAGGATGTCGCTGACTTCATAGAGGCTCATCACCGAGCGGCGCAAGGCGGCGAGATAGTCGCGGATGCGCGCGGTCTCCTTCCAGCCGCGGCGTTTGAGATAATCGTCGACGATGTTGGCACCGTCGTCGAACTCGACGGTCAGAAAATCCTCGAAGGCGCAGCCCCAGAGAGTCGCGACGAAATGCTCGCCGACAAGCTCGGGAAGCTCCTCGAAATCGACCTCGTTTTCGGCGCAGGCATCACCGAGATGCCGCTCGAGCGCCTCGGCCAGCGCTTCGCGCCACTCCTCTCGCTGGGCCCATTTGATGATGCCGCCGAGCAGATGGCCTCCAGCCATGGTTCACCGTGCAGAATCGAAAAATCCCTGAGAGTTCGGAAGTTAAGCGCCTGCCCGCGGCAGGCCAAGCCTTTCCCACCCTTCAAGCGAAAAAGCGGTTATCCGGCCGCGGCAACCCTAAGTTCTCGCGCAGGGTCTTGCCCTCGTACGCCCGGCGGAACAGGCCGCGGCGCTGCAACTCGGGCACCACCTTGTCGACGAAATCGTCCAGGCCCTCGGGGACATAGGGGAACATGATGTTGAAGCCGTCGCTGGCCTCGGTTTCCAGCCATTCGGCCATTTCGTCGGCGATCGTCTGGGGCGTGCCGACGAAGGCGAGGCCGGCGTAACCGCCCAGGCGCTGGGCCAGTTGACGCACCGTGAGGTTGTCGCGCCGGGCCAGGGCGATCACCCGTTCCTGGGCGCTGCGGCTCTGGTTGGTCAGGGGGATTTCGGGCAGCGGGGCGTCGGGATCGAAGCCCGAGGCATCGTGGCCCAGCCAGACCGAGAGCGAGGCGATGGCGCTTTCGTAATGCACCAGGCTGTCGAGATGGGCGCGCTTGGCCCGGGCCTGTTCGACCGTATCGCCCACCACCACGAAGGCGGCCGGCAGGATCTTCATGTGGTCGCGGTCGCGGCCCAGTCTTTCCATCCGCCCCTTCACGTCGGCGTAGAAGCGCTGGCCTTCGCTCAAATTCGGCGCCGCACCGAAGATGACCTCGGCGGTTTCGGCGGCCAGTTGCCGGCCCGCCTCCGACGCGCCGGCCTGCACGATCACCGGCCAGCCCTGGACCGGCCGGGCGATGTTCAGCGGGCCCCGCACCGACAGGTACTTGCCCTTGTGGTCGAGGACATGCAGCTTGGCGGGATCGAAATAGATGCCGCCGTCGACATCGCGGATGAAGGCATCGTCGGCCCAGCTATCCCACAGGCCGGTGACGACGTCATAGAACTCCCGCGCCCGGACATAGCGCTCGTCATGTTCCATGTGCTCGTCGTGGCCGAAATTCGCCGCCGCGTCGGGGTTCGACGTGGTGACGATGTTCCAGCCGGCGCGCCCGCCGCTGATATGATCCAGCGACGAGAATTTCCGCGCCACGTGATAAGGCAGGTCGTAGGTGGTGGAACCGGTGGCGATCAGGCCCAGGTGCTGCGTCACCGTGGCCAGCGCCGGCAGCAGGGTGAGCGGATCGAAGGAGGTCACCGTGTGGCTGCGCTTCAGGGCGTCGATCGGCATGTTCAGCACGGCCAGGTGATCGGCCATGAAGAAGGCGTCGAAGCGCCCGCGCTCCAGGGTCTGGGCCAGGCGCTTGAGATGCTCGAAGTTGAAATTGGCGTCCGGCCAGGCGCCCGGATAGCGCCAGGCGCCGGTGTGGATGGTGGTCGGGCGCATGAAGGCGCCCAAGCGTAATTGACGCGCCATAACTGTACTACCTCGCGTACCCCAGGACGAGATGGCAGCGTGGCCACCTCCGCCAACAACGGTCAAGCGCGCGCGGACGCATGACCGACCGCCGGATTTGGTATGGGCGGCAGAAGATGCGACAGGACGCCGCACCCCAAAGGCGTTATGCTCGGTCCCGGCGGGTCGCGGCTCTCTCGTGGCTGGCGGTCGTACTGGGCTTACCGCCACGACTGGCCCGTGCCCCCGTAACCTTGTTCGGGAGGACGAAGTCATGACCATCCGAAATCCGGTCGAGTGGGGGGCGGATCTGTTTACCCAGACGTCGCGTGCCGTCGGCTCGGCGAGTCACGCCATCTATCACGACGAGGAAGACGCGAACCTGGCCGCCCCGGCGATCCGGAAAATCGGTCTCGCCGATCTGCGCGACGCCTTGCGCAAGGGCTTTGCGGATTTCGGCGCCTACCGCACCGATGTCATCTTTCTGTGCGTCGTCTACCCCATCATCGGCCTGGTCCTGGGCCGGGCGGCGGTGACGCAGAACATGCTGCCGCTGGTCTTCCCCCTGGCCTCGGGCTTCGCCCTGATCGGCCCCCTGGCCGGCGTCGGCCTCTATGAAATGAGCCGGCAACGCGAACACGGCGCCACGGTGAACTGGCTCCAGGCCTTCGCCGTGCTGCGCTCGCCATCCTTTGCCGCGATCGCCCTCCTGGGCGCGACACTCGTGGCGCTGTTTGCCCTGTGGCTGTACCTGGCCCAGGTGATCTACGACCAGACCCTGGGGCCGCTGCCGCCCGTGTCGATCGAAGCCTTTATCAGCGCCCTGCTCACCACCAGCGCCGGCTGGACCATGATCGGCGTGGGCACCGGGGTGGGCTTTGTGTTCGCCGTGGTCGTGCTGGCGATCAGCGTGGTCTCGTTCCCCATGCTGCTGGAGCGCAAGGTCCGGGCCGACACGGCCGCCTGGACCTCGATCCGGGCCGTGGCCGCGAACCCTGTGCCGATGGCGGCCTGGGGCCTGATCGTCGCCGGCAGCCTCGTGCTGGGCTCGATCCCCGTGTTCATCGGCCTGGTCGTCGTCCTGCCCGTGCTGGGCCATGCCACCTGGCACCTCTACCGCAAGGTGCTGGAACCGCTCTGAAGCTATCGGGCCGCGATGGCGGCGATATAGAGCGCACTGGCGGCAAGGCACGCCGCCGTGCGCACATGGTTCCACAAAGTCCAGTCCTGCAGGTAGCGCGCCCAGACGGGTGCGGCCTGGGCACTGGCCGGATCGACGGCGTCGAGCGCATTGTTGAGCGGCACGTTGAAGATCACCGTGCATACGAACATGCCCAGGACATAGACGACCCCGGCGGCGAGCATCAGTGCTGTGCCGGGCTCGCCCCAGCGAAACAGCGCCAGGACCGCGAGCGCCAGGCTGACCAGCGTCGTGCCGAAGAAGAACGGCATGAACAGCGAGCGCTGGATCACCGCGTTGATCGCGTTCATGGCCGAAATGCCGGGCGCCTGCCCGATCTGCCCCAGTGCCGTCATGATGAAGGTCGAGAAGGCGAAATAGAGCCCGGCCAGCAGGCCGCAGCCCAGGGCGGAAAACCACAGCAGGGTCGTGATGATGGACTGGGTCACGGTCAGGCCCTCCAAGCGCCGCTCTAGTCGGTGCCGCCGTTGATCGGAACGGTCGTGGCAGCCACCACGAGACTATCTCGTATAGGCCATGCGATCACCACCCTGGCGCCCCCGGAGGCACGGAACCCTGCGCAAGCGCATGCTGCCGACGAACCTGTCGGCGCTGGCCTGAGGCCGCTCGTGCATTTAATTCATCAATGAATTGTCTCCGCACAGTCTAGTCATGAGCCTGCCCGCCTCCACCTTGTGGTGATCGCAGACGGGAGCACGACCATGGACTACAGACCGCTTGGCGCATCGGGCCTGAAGGTGCCCGCCTTGAGCTTCGGCGCCGGCACTTTCGGCGGCCGGGGACCGCTGTTCAGCGCCTGGGGCAACAGCGATGCGGCCGAGGCGCGCCGCCTCGTCGACATCTGCCTGGAGGCCGGCGTCACCCTCTTCGACACCGCCGACGTCTATTCAGGCGGCGCCTCGGAGGAGGTGTTGGGCGCGGCCATCAAGGGCCGCCGCGACCAGGTGCTGCTCTCGACCAAGACCGGGCTGCCGATGGGCGATGGTCCGGGCGACGCCGGCACCTCGCGCAGCCGCCTGATCAAGGCGACCGAGGATGCCCTGCGCCGCCTGGGCACCGACTATATCGATCTTCTCCAGTTACACGCCTTCGACGCCGCCACGCCGATCGAGGAGGTGTTGTCGACGCTCGACGCGCTCGTGCGCGCCGGCAAGGTGCGCTATGTCGGCGTGTCCAATTTCTCCGGCTGGCAACTGATGAAGTCGCTCGGGATCGCCGATAGGCACGGCTACCCGCGCTATATCGCGCACCAGGCCTATTACTCGCTGGTGGGCCGCGACTATGAATGGGAATTGATGCCGCTGGGCCTCGACCAGGGCGTGGGGGCCTTGGTGTGGAGCCCGCTGGGCTGGGGCCGGCTGACGGGCAAGCTGCGGCGCGGCCAACCCCTGCCGACGCAGAGCCGGCTTCACGAGACCGCGGATTTCGGCCCGCCGGTCGATGACGAGCAGCTCTATCGTGTGGTCGACGCGCTAGACGAGATCGCCCGCGAAACGGGCAGGACCATCCCCCAGGTCGCCTTGAACTGGCTCCTGGCACGGCCGACGGTTTCTTCGGTGATCATCGGCGCCCGCAACGAGGCGCAACTGCGGGACAACCTGGGTGCCGTGGGCTGGTCGCTTGCTGCCGACCAGATCGCCCGGCTCGATGACGCCAGCACTGTTACCGCCGCCTATCCCTATTTCCCCTATCGCCGCCAGGCGGGATTCGCCCGGCTGAATCCGCCGCCGGTGTAAGGACGGCGATGCTGGCGCGGCACGGTCGGGGCGACCGGGCCGCGATCAGTAGGGGTCGTGTTCGCTCTCGGTGATCTGGGCGGAACCGCGCGTGAGGCGGGAACCAGCGGCGATACCGACGACGAAGACGCCGACCGTGGCGACAAAGCCCAGGACGATCAAGCCAAACATACCCGTTCCTTCCGCGTCCAGAGCGGATCTTGTTGACAAGTCGATTCCTGAGAATCACTCACGTCCGTCCGCTTCATGAACAAAGCGTGACACGAATTTCCTTACAAAACGTGAATTGCTTCAGGCAGCCTCGCGCAAAGCGTGCGGCAACGCACAATAGTCCCGCAGATGCGAGAAGATACGGCCGGCCGAGTGTCGGCCCTGAGAATCAAAACTTCTCCGGCTGGCTGGGGATGCTCGGAGCGCCTTGACTCACAGGTCGATCGCAGGCAATTTTTTTGCACCGCAGCACAACTGTATTGCTTTCTGGGGGTCACTGATGGGACGACTGTTTCTGTTGACCAAGCCCATGGGCATCATGATCGTCCGGCTGTTCTATCTGGCCGGCCTTGCCCTGCTCGCCGCCTATGTTGTGCATGATCTCTATGCTCAGCTGGTAGCATCGCCCCCCCTGAGGTCGCCCGCGATCCCGTCATGTCCCTGCTGCAAGACCTCGGTGTGTTGCTGGGCGGCTTCGTGGTTCTGCGCCTGGCCGCCGAGGTGCTGGTGGCCCAGTTGGAAATCCGCGACAAGCTGGGGGCGATCGAGCAGAACACGCTCGACGCCCGCCACAAGCTGGGCGCGGTCGAACGCAACACCACCCGGTAGCGCCCGCCCGACCGTGCCGGCACATCGGGCCGGGCGGCTTTCGGGGCGTGGAATCAGGTAACACGCCTGGTTTCATGCCGCCGGCTCGACGTTTATCCATCGATACGCGCTCGTGACGGCGCGGCCGGGCCTAGCGATTCCAGGGCGAGAGCTTCACCATCAGGCCGAACTGGAGATAGCGCTTGGCGAAATGGCCGCGGCAGCGGGGCTGACGATCCGCCTCGGCACTGAAGGTCGGCCACAATTGCTCCTGCTGGTCGAGCAGGGGCAGGCGCTCGAACACCGCCGATAGCTCGGCCGGGTTGAGGCGCCAGGCGTGCATGCCGGTGGCATCGATCAGCACGCCCCGCATCATCAGATGGGCCTCCACCCCTTGAGCCTGCGGCACGTGGCCATTGGTGTTGAGGATGACGGCCTCGGCCACCCGGTGCTTGCGCGCTGCATCCCAGCCGGCCTGGTGGGCGATGTCGCAGGCGCAGCGGGCACTGCGGATCGTGAAGCAGGCGGCATCCGGCGTCGCTGCGGCGTAAGGCCCATAGAAGCCCAGATCGTGGGTGAGGCTGGCCAGGTACAGGATCTCGTCATCGAACGGGAGGCCGGCGGCCAAGCCGATGAGCCGGCTGAACCAGTAGGTGCGCAGGGAATGGTTCACCATGAACGGCGGCGTCAGCTCGCCGAGCAGGGTCTCGGCCGCGCGCGCCGCCGCGGTGTCCGGCGCCTTCAGCGCCGCAAAACCCACCGCCGCCGGAAACCGCCGCTTCAGCCCCAACCGGTACAGCGCCATGTCCGGCAGTTCGGCAAACAAGGAGACGGCGGCGAGCCTGGTCAGCGCCAGACGATCCTTGAAATCGATCCGCCCGCCCGTCTCGCGCGCCCAGGCCAGCGTCCCTACCCCGCTCATGCCGCCCCTCCACGATCGATCAAGCATCGAGCATGAAGCTGAATTAGGGAAAAGTCCCAGGCCTACTCAGCCCTTCCACGTCGGCTGGCGGGGGTGGATGTCGTCCTTGAAGACGTCGAAGCTCTTCCAGGCCGGCTCGATGGGCTCCTCGCCCGGCCGGGGCGTGTAGGGCGACGGATCGACGAGTTGCATGGTCGGGATGTAGCGCGGGCAATTGGGGAAGATGACGCGCGCCTCCACCCGCACGATCATCTGCGCCCCGACGGTCTGGTTCAGCAACGGGTCGGCCCGGTCGATGCGCGCCGTGCCATTCACCCTGAGGCGCCGCGGCGTCCCGTGCAGGGCGATGAACAGCAGGGCGACGTTGGGGTTGAGCGCGAGATTGCCGAGACTCTTGAACATGCCGTTGCCGTCGTAATCGGGGAAGGCCAGTTCGGACGGCCCGGTGACGCGGACGAAGCCCGCCGGGCCGCCCTTGAACGAGCAATCCGGGCGCCCCTCGTCATCCGCCGTGGCGAGGAAGAAGTAGATGGCGCTCTCGATGAAGCTCTTGTCTTCGTCGGTGAAGGCTGGCCGCGCAAGCTGTTCCAGACGGTCGGCGATGCGCCGGCTCTCGAAGCGGTCCTGCAAGGCGCGGTTGCCGTCGTGGTAGAGGGTGCTGTCGGACATCGATATTCTCCTCCTGGCCGTGACCGGTTGCCGAACAGTTCGGCGCTGTAATGCTATTCGTCCCAGGCCTGGACGATCGTCTGGTCGACGATCAGCCCGTCCTTCAATTCGAGCAGGGCGATGCAGAAGACCTTGGCGCCGTCGGGATAGACGCAGGCCTGGGTGAAGGCCACGCGGTCGCCGTCGGCGAGGGTGGTGTCCACGCGATGCGTCATCGCGCGGCCGCAGATGTCGCCCCAGAACGCCGCAATCGCCGCCCGCCCCTTGATCTCCCGGGGCCTGCTAGGGGGATTGTTGCGGTCGACGATGCGCGTCACCGCATGATCGGCATAGAAGCCGGCGAGCGCCTGGCCGTCGCGCGTCTCGATGGCGCGCTTGATCGCAGCGCCCGTCACTGGTTTCGTCTTGGTAATCATGCCCCCTCCTGTTCGCCCGGCCCCGCCGTTACTTGGCGCTGGCCTTGGCCGTTTCCGCGGCGCGCGCGAGTACAGCGTCGGTCTCCTGCCTGAACGTCGCAGGATCGACCTGCATGCCGTTCAGCACCGTCGACCAGTGCCGGACGATGGCGGCCATGGCGACGGCTTCGCGGATCTCCTCGTCGGTCGCGCCGTTCAGCTTCGCCGCCGCGGTATGGAAATAGACGCAGTACTCGCACGGGATCTGCGCCGCGACGGCAAGCCCCAGCAACTCCTTGGTCTTGCCGTCGAGCGCGGTCCCGGGGTTGAGCTGGACGGACTTGAATTCCGCCCAGGCGCCGGCGATGCCGATCTCCGGGAAGACCTTGAACATGCCGGGCACGGAACCGAGCGTCTGCTCGATATCCTTGTACGTCGCCTCGGCCGACGCATCCTCGGCCAGAGCGGCGGGCATGCCGCAGACGAGTGTGCCGAATCCGGCGACGAATGCGAGCGTCGCGATGGTTCCCCTGAGCTTTTGCATCGAAGCCTCCCCATTCTTCCGGTCTGTCGGCGGTGCGCAATGACGGAAGCAACCTAGCGCGGTGGTGCGGACGGGCGCTTCCCTCGAAAGCACCACGCCGGCAATGGCCCGTTCGAGCCAGCGCCGGCTCAGGGTGCCGGCTGGCGGGCGACCAGCCCGGCGGCGGCCGTCCGGGTGGGCAGATCGAGTTTCAGGAGGATGTTGGCGACGTGACGCTTGACCGTGTGCTCGCTGAGGCCGAGCTGCAAGGCGATGTGGGTGTTGCTCGACCCCTCCGCCACCAGGGCCAGCACTTCCCGTTCGCGCGGGGTGAGAATGCCGGGATCGGGTGCGCGAGGCTTGCGGCCGACCGGCTCGAGGTGCCGCTCCGTCGCCAGCGCCACCACCCGCAGGGGATCGTGCCCCTCCTCGCCCGCGAGAGGGCCGCGGTCGATGAACTGCATGCCGGCGCCGGACACCAGATCGCTCGCCAGCCGCGACAGCAGGATGTCGGGCGCCCGGGCGGACGCCGCGATCCTCTCGGCGATGTCGACCGGGGCGCCGGCCAGCGGCGAAAGCGACAGGTCGATCTCGCCGACATGAATGCCCTGGGCGATCGCAAGCCCCAGCGCGACGGCTGCCTCGCGCAGGGCGACGGCCGCGCCGACGGCCCGGGCCGGCCCGTCGAAGCGCGCGGCGATCCTGTCGGCGCCGAGCCATTCGGCATGGCCGCTGTAGCGTTCCATCACCTTGGGCACCGCCTCGTGGAACAGCGCCGAGCGTTCGCCCGGGTGCGCTGCCCCGGGGCGGGACACCGGGCGGCCCGGCAGCTCGGCCAGCCGCGCCACCAGCAGGATGGCGAGCACGCGGTCGCTGTCGGCCACCGGTCGCATCCCGGTCAGGAACTCCTCGACAAGGGCGGCCACCTGGTCGACATCGCCCATCCAGATCGGGTGTTCGCGGCCTGGAAGCTCGACGAGGCGCGCGCCTTCGATGGCACGGGCGAGGTCTCGGCTGCCCTTGGAGTCCGCATAGGCGTCATCGGTGCGGTGGATGAGGAGCGTCGGCGCCTTGACGCCCGACGGCAGGCCGCCCAGGTCGATCGCGCCGTTCATCCGGGCCAGCGCGAGCGCGCAGGTCGGGCTGGCCGACAGGCGCTCGAAGCGGGCCCACCATTCGGCGAAGCGGCGGTCGTCGGCGCGGCCGGGCGCGAAATGGGCCAGGGTTGCGCTGCCGCCCCAGGATGTTTCAATCGAGTCGAGGAAGGCCCGGCGCCGCCTGGCATCCATGACCGACCCGTCGAACCGGGCATAGCCGCCGTAGAGCACGAGATTCCGCACCCGCGCCGGCCAGGTCGCCGCGAAGACGATGGCCATCGCAGCACCTTCCGAGGCGCCGAGCAGGGCGGCGCGGGTGCTGCCTGTAGCGTCCATGACGGCGCGGATATCGTCACTGCGCGCCGACAGATCGGGCAGGGCCGCCATGGGGACCGGGTCGCTCAATCCCGTCCCGCGCTTGTCGAACAGGATCAGCCGGCTGAATCTCGACAGGCGCCGGACCAGGCGGGCATAGCCCGGATCCTCCCAGAGAATGTCGAGGTTGGACAGGAAACCCGGCACCAGCACGAGGTCGAGCGAGCCCTGGCCGATCACCTGGTAGGCGATTCTGGTCTCGCCGCTTCTCGCATATCGAGTCTCGACCGGTCGCATGGCCCCGTTTTCGCGCGGATCAGTGGAAGTGACCTGCCGCCACCATAGCAAACCCTGCGCAAATCGGCAGTTCGATGCCGCCCCCGTTCAGCCGGCGCCGGCGCAGACCTCCCGCACGCAGCCGCGCAGCCAGCGATGCGCCGGATCGGCATCCAGCCGCGGATGCCAGAGCAGGGAAATCGTGACCTCGGGCAGGGAGAGCGGCAGGGCGAAGCTGTGCATGCCGACGCGCAGGTTGCCGGTATAGCGCTCGGGAACCGTGGCGATCAGGTCGGCGGCCCGGGCCAGCGCCAGCGCGGTCGAAAAGCCGCCGACGATGGTGACGATGTCCCGGCTCAGCCCGAACGGCTCCAGCGCTTCATCGATCGGCCCCTTGTCGAGGCCCCGCCGCGAGACGCAGATATGTGCGCCGGCGGCGTAGCGGGCAGGCGTGATCTTGCCCTGGCTCAGCGGATGTTCCAGGCGCACGACGCCGACGAAGCGATCCTGGAACAAGGCCTGCGTCCGCACCTCCGGTCCTGTCGTCTTGCCCACGACACCGGTTTCCAGATCGACCTCCCCCTCGCGCAGCGGTGCGCTGTCCTTGTTCGACTTCTGCACGAAGCGCAGCCGCACGCCCGGCGCCTGCGCCCGGACGCGCGCGATGAGGGCCAGGCCGAAGTTCTCGACAAAGCCTTCGCGGGTCCGCAGCGTGAAGGTTCGAACCAGTTGCTTGAAGTCGGGCTTTTCCGCCGGGCGCAGGACCGCCCTGGCATCCTCCACGAGCTGGCCGGCCCGCTCGCGCAGTTCGAGCGCCCGAGGGGTGGGCACCAGGCCGCGCCCGGCCCTGACCAGCAGCGGATCGCCCACCGTCTCCCGCAGCCGCGCCAGGGCCCGGCTCATTGCCGACGGGCTCAGCCGCAAGCGCCGGGCGGCGCGCGCGACGCTGCCTTCGGCAAGCAGCACGTCGAGGGTGACCAGCAGGTTGAGATCGGGTGTGGACATGGACCGAGCCTAGCATTGTTTGCCCGTCATGTGGCGCCAGACGCACGAATAGACTGCAAATGATGCATCTTCCGCCATGTCGACCAAAGGACCATGGTTCATGGCGACACCGGTTCGGGTGCCGCCTGAACAGGAGTTCACCTTGAATCCGATCATTGCCGGGCGAGACCAGGCCGCCGCAGCGGCGGGGCAGGCACCGGCGGCGCGATGGGCGCTCGCCGGCCTTTCGCTCGCCATGTTGCTGGCCTCGCTCGGCACCAGCAGCGCCAATGTCGGCCTGCCGACCCTGGCGCAGGCGTTCGACGCCTCCTTCCAGGCGGTCCAGTGGGTCGTGCTGGCCTATCTCCTGGCCATCACCACCCTGATCGTCAGCGTCGGGCGGCTTGGCGACATCATCGGTCGCCGGCGGCTGCTGTTGGCCGGGCTCGCCCTGTTCACCGCGGCCTCCATCCTGTGCGGCGCGGCCCCCACGCTCGGCTGGCTGATCGCCGCCCGGGCGGTGCAGGGCCTGGGCGCGGCCATCATGATGGCCCTCGCCATCGCCCTGGCGGGCGAGATCGTGCCCAAGGCACGGACCGGCAGCGCCATGGGACTGCTCGGCACCATGTCGGCGATCGGCACCGCGCTCGGCCCCTCGCTGGGCGGGGTGCTGATCGCCGGCCCCGGCTGGCGCGCGATCTTTCTCGTCATGGTGCCGCTGGGCCTCCTGAATTTGCTGCTCGCCCGGCGCACCCTGCCCGCGCCCGGACAAGGCATGCCCGGACCACAGGCGACGCGCCAGCGTAGCGGCTTCGACCATCCGGGCACCCTGTTGCTGGGCCTCACGCTCGCGGCCTATGCCCTCGCCATGACCGTGGGGGGCGGCCGCTTCGACGGGGTCAACCTGGCCCTGCTCCTGGCCGCGGCCGTCGGCGGCAGCCTCTTCGTGCTGGTCGAGGCGCGGGTGGCCTCGCCCTTGATCGCCCTGGCGGTGTTCCGCGAGCGGGCGTTGAGCGGCAGCCTGGGCACGAACGCGCTGGTCTCCACCGTGATGATGGCGACGCTGGTGGTCGGCCCGTTCCACCTCTCGCGTGCGCTGGGGCTCGACGCGGCCCTGGTCGGGCTGGTCATGTCGATCGGCCCGGTGATCTCCGCCCTGATCGGCCTGCCGGCGGGCCGCCTTGTCGACCGTTTCGGCGCGGCCTTCATGGTCGTCGCCGGGCTCGTCGCCATGGCGGCCGGCGCCTTGGCGCTTTCCGTGATCCCGGCCGGTTTCGGCGTTGCCGGTTACATTGGCGCCATCGCCGTTCTCACCCCCGGCTATGCGCTGTTCCAGGCGGCCAACAACACGGCCGTCATGCGGGATGTTCACCCCGACCGGCGCGGCACCGTCTCCGGCATGCTCAGCCTGTCGCGCAACCTGGGCCTCGTCACCGGCGCCTCAGTGATGGGTGCCGTGTTCGCCGCGGCCGCGGGCGCGACGGATATGGGCACGGCCCCGCCGCAGGCGGTTGCCTGGGGCATGCACATGACCTTCGCCGTCGCGGCGGCGCTGATCGTCGTGGCACTCGCGATAGCGATCGCCGCCCACCGCCGCACCGCGCGCGATGGGGCGCCGGCGGGCAACAGGGGCTGATATCACCGCTTGTTCAAGCAGCGGAGTCCTCGGCGTCGAGTTCGCCAAGTCCAGCGAGCTTGACCGGCGGCCGATCGGGAAAAGTCGCCACGAGTTCGAGCGTGCCGCCCATCGCCGCGACGGTCTCGCGCAGCGTCGAAATCAGCAGGTCGGCGCGCTTCTCGAGCTGGGAAATATTCGCCTGTTTCACCTTCAGGGATCTCGCCAGTTGCTCTTGTGTAACCGCAAGCGCACGGCGCAGATCGCGCAGCGTCATTTCCTCGGCGATCAGGTCGGCGGTGCGGGCCTCGACCGCCCGCCGCTCGGCGACAGGCAGGCCGGCGACCACATCCTTGAGTATTTTCACCGCTTCTTCTCCTTCTCCAGCGCGGCCAGATGCGCGTCGAACCTGGCATCGGCCTTGACGATCAGCGTCTTGTAGAACCGCTTCTCGTTCACCCCCGACTTGTCGCCACCCACCAGCAAGAGGGCCTGTCGCTTAGGGTCAACTCGATGCCTATGCGCCAGCAAATCGATACTCAATTTTTCCAAACAGGCAAATTTACGAGTCATTAGAATCACTTAGCAAAATTTGACTAACCTACTGATTCTGTTAATCTTTCTCCATGGACACGACATACCACCTAAACGGCGGGTTTAAGCCGACCATGAAGCGGTTTGCCGATCTTGATGGCCCCGACTTCTTCCCGACCCCGGCTTGGGCTACCCATGCCCTCATCGACAATGAACCGTTTAAGGGAGACATCTGGGAAAGCGCATGTGGGGATGGCGCGATGTCGAAAGTTCTTGAACTCGCGAGCCAGAAAATCACGAGTTCAGACTTATACAATCGCGGTTACGGTGAGCCTGGGGTCGACTTCCTACGCCCGAAGCGTCGCGCCGCCAATATCGTCACTAATCCGCCATACAATGCGGCTGAAGGTTTCGTGCAATCTGGGCTCAAAGCCGCTGAGCGAAAATTTGCACTCTTGCTGCGATTGGCCTTTCTTGAAGGCGCAAATCGGCAACGGACGATATTTACGGAGGCGCCACCGTCGCGTGTATGGGTGTTCAGCGAGCGCATTACGTTCTATCCCGCGGGTGCTGTGCAAAAAGGCACTGGCACAACAGCATATGCTTGGTTCGTCTGGGACAAAGACGCTCCAAGTCAGACAGAACTCAAATGGCTCCAGCCAGGCTATAAGGCTCGCTACAGCTAGAATCCTTTGCGCTTAAGATAAGCACGGCCAGCGTCGGTAATGGCCAGATGACCCTTCCGATACGAAAGTAGGCCGAGATTCACAAAATTCTCGGGAGAGTCCTTTCTGTGACTAACAATATTTCCAACCACCTGAACCCACATCTCTTCATTTGGACGGGTCTCCGATGGCTCATGATCGCCAGCCGTTAAATTGATAAACTCAGGGACACTCTGCTTAATCACGCCGGTGGTAGATTCACCCTTTGGAAGAGTGGAGAGATAGCGCAACACTGCAACCGAGATGTCGTGCTCGCTTGATCGCCCGATCTTACCTGGCATTCAACTCTCCCTGGATCGGAAAAGAGCAATGACGAGCATTAGCACACGGAAGTGGGCTACCGCTAGCGTAGCGTGCATACCCCAACCTTCGAACAATCCGGTAAAAATTAGCGAATAGGGTCTGACCCAAATCTCCGCGATTTTACGGGGGTTCGCTCCAACTTCATCCGATTTCTCGCCCGACCTTTTCCAAATCGAGATGCTGATAAGTTCCGTGGCCCTTCGCAACCTGATTGCAAGTCGAGCGGGAATGGGGATGAAACCAACAGTAGTCGCCGCTACAATGTATGCATGACCGAACTTATCCCGCTTTTGACCGCATTTGGTCTTGGATCGATCGCAACCGCGCTAATCCAATCGTGGTTGGCCCAGCGCTCAAAGCACAACGATCGCCGCTTTCAAGAAAGGCAAACGGCATACATCGGCCTGTTGGAAACCTACCATCGCGCCGCCGTTGAAGGGACAGACGAAACGTCGAAGCTATTTGCTTACTGGCAGATGCGATGTGAGTTGGTGGCGCCTGAAGCCGTGCGAGAGGCGATCCGCCGTATCGTCGAAACCAACGATGACCGCCCGTTGCGGATGGCAGCCGATCGCGACATGAAGGAAGCGATGCGCGCCGACCTTGGAATAACGAAGTGAGTGTCCAAGGCCTATTCAACTGCAGTCTGACCCGGATTTACGTCGATGAGCGGTGATGCGGAAATCGAGTTCATCAACGAGATCGATTGCTGCTTCCCCTACAATGACGAGGCGCGTTGGACCGAGCTCATCGCTCGCGGCGTCAGGATTTCGCCCAATGCAGCTTTCATGGTCCTCCATGAGATCTGCCGGCCGCCAAATCTGGCGCGCGTCACGCCCACCAAGCTTCGTCAAATTCTGGCCCACTGGCGCGGAAGCTTCGATCATCCCCTCCTGGAAATGATGGTGGGTGTCGCCGAGGCGATGATCGAAGGGAGGGAGTTGCCAGTACAGGAGGTCATCGATTGGATGCATAGGGTCGCAGAATATCGGGATCTCTACACAGCGCTCGGGATCCTGAATTGCGCGAGTGAGGATGCAGATGGCCTGGTACAAACGACATACGAAAATATCGTTCGGCAGTGGCGCTCGCCCCACGGCGAGCCAATAGGGGTTTGACCCCGATCTCCCCTAGATTTCATCAAAGTTGAGTCTGCACCACCCTGCAGCATCGATTCACATTCGATGCATCAAATGCTAACGTAGGGGAATGGCCGAGCTTGACTTGGCCGAAATGGTCCAGAACGGACCTGGTCGGTTCTCTTCAGCGTTCAGCGACCGACAGAAAAAGGAGGGGGAAAATGCCAAACGCGCGCGCGCAGGAGCTTGTGGAAGGCCTGCAGAAGACCATTTTCGAATTCATGCGTGAACACAAGGTCACGCATGACGAATATCGGGTGGCCACCGATCTGCTGGCGGAGACCATCCAGGCGGGTGAACAGTCTCTCTTGTACGATATCTTTTTTGAAGCCGAGGTAACCGATATCGCCAATACTGGCCGCGATGGCAGCCCGGAAGCCATCGAGGGGCCATTCTATTTGCCCGGCGCGCCTGAACTCGAAGCCCCCTTCATGCTGACGCAACGGGCTGACGAGAAGGGAGACGTCCTGCTTTTCATGGGGCGCGTCACCGACACGGCCGGCAGGCCGCTGGCCGATGCCGAAATCGACCTGTGGCACGCGGACGCCGATGGCCGCTACTCGAACATCGACCCGTCCGTTCCCGCCTGGAATCTGCGCGGGCGTTTCCGCACGGATGCCGAAGGCCGCTACAAGGTGCGGACGATCGTTCCCCAATCCTACGAGATTCCCAAATGTGGCCCGACCGGCCGGGTGCTCGATGCCTTGGGCCGTCACTGCTTCCGGCCGGCCCACCTGCACGTGAAAATCCGTCATCCCGACGTCGGTGAAATGACCTCGCAGATCTATTTCAAAGGCGGCCGTTACCTGGAGAGTGACAGCGCCAATGCCGTGCGCGACGGCCTGATCGCCGAATTGATCCGCCATGAGCGCGACGAGGATCTCGCGGCGCACAACCTGGACAAGCCGTACTTCGACGTGACCTACAATTTCGTGCTGCCTTCGGGCGTCTTGGCCGTGGCGCGGGCGGTGGCATGAGCCTTCACGAATAGGGGCCAGCTAGAACCAGAGATCGCGCACGCAGCGGCCGTCGCGCGGCAGGTCGTCGAAGCTGTCGAGGCCGTCGAAATGGTCGATCAGGAGGTCCGCCACCGCTTGCGGCGGCGCGAGCCTGACATTGACCGCGATACGGCGGCGGCCGTCCGGATCGAGGCGGCGGCCGCGCCAGCACAGCACACAGCCGCAGGTGGGGCAGAAGTGGATCTCGAGCGCCGGATCGGCCTTGCCCGCGCGGGTGTAGGCAGTGCTCGGCCCCGAGACGCGGGATGCGCTCGTTCTCGTAGTCATAGGCCCACAGCGCGCCGTAGCGACGGCATAGCGTGCAGTTGCACGCGGTGACCGATCCGGGATCGCCCACGAGGGTCCAGTGACTGGCGCCGCAATGACAAGAGCCTGTAAGCATGGCTGTCGACCACCCCTCGGCGAGGCTGCACGCTGCGAGGCCGCGCGGCGCTGGTCCGACCAGCCCGGGAAGTGGCGGTGTGCGCAGTCGCCTGCGAACCCTGCTTCTGGCCAAATTCCCTATCAACAGGGATTTATCAGAGAATTTGCCACCCAAAACCGCCTCGGACCTCGGGGCGAGGCAGGAATTCTCCGGTATCTTCAGGGAGTTAGCGGATTTCCCCGGCGTTGCGGGCGGTCAACCTGCAGGGAATTTCAAAAACCATAACAGGGAATTTTTTGGCCTTGATCAGTGAAAGCACGCCCGTTGAACAGGCAGGCTTTGGTTTCACCACCCGTGATGAAACCAAGGCACGATCAGCTGCGGCCATCGCCATACATCGGCGAGTGGCGATCAGTCCTCTTCCTCGATTGTGCCGACCCGGCGCCCATAGGAATCGCGGATCACGCGCTCACCGGTAATACCGGGGCTGATGGAGTAAGTCCGCCGGCCGCCGGCGTCGCGCACGATCTGGCGGCCGCCAGGCCCCTCTTCAACGGTCCCGATACGTCAGCCATCACGGTCATAGAGCCTCAGCCGATCTCCGGCCCCCGGTTTGACGGTGCCCAGCCTCCGCCCCTCGGCATCGCGCCGGATCAGCGTGTCGCCGGTACCCGGCGACACGCGTTCCACGACCCGGCCGCGGGCATCCCGCACCACCAGCCGACCCCGATCGTCGGCATGGCCTGGCGACGCTGCCAGGACCAGCAAGAGCCCCACCAAGGTGACATACCCCTTCACGACACACGCCCCCTTGTGCAGCGGATTCTGTTCATCACGGATCCGGCGTAGCTGATAGCGCGCGCCCAAGCCGAATGACAGCAGCTACTCATCGAGGGCGACGCCATTCTGCACCGCATGCTCTTTGCCAGAACCCAAATTGATCTCCTGCTCGGCGGCCGCGCCGAATAACGCCCTGACGATGTCGTCTATCGTCGGAACGGAGGAGAACCGGCCCTTTTCCACGATGCGAATGTTGGGACGTTCGGTCTTGACCCCCGCACTGTTTCCCTTCGTGTGCTTGGCTATTCGGTCCCCGAGCGGCGGCAGCGGCTCGCCGGGCCGGCCGCCGAACCATCGGAAGGGGCCAAGCTGCAGCGTATCAGGATCAAACCAGATCCAGATCACGCAGCCACCGGCTTTTTGGGCGAGGCCCGTGTGGATCCCAACCCTCGCGGTCTTGGCATCGCGATAGCTCGCCTTGAACTGGACATGTCGCGTGACGTCCCCAACTGCCAGAACGATGTCGTAGCCGGCCCGGTCGACCTCGGCCCGCAGCACCTCGATGTCCCGCACGCCCCGCCGCCACAGGCACCGCAGCAGGTCACCCACAAACAGGTGCTCGATGATTTTCTCGCGCAGGCCGGAGTCGAGAGAATGGGTGGCGGTGTTCATGGTCTTATCCCCCTGTCGAGCATCTGCGGGTCGGTGAGTGGGGACAGTGATGGCTTCCATTCCACGCCAAGTCCACAGAAATGAGACTCATAGTCTGTAGACCAAAAATCATCACGCCGCACCTTGTTGCGGCATGGGTGTGCAGCAGCGGGTCGGCCTCAATGTGCGGAGATTTCGCAAGGAGCGCGGGCTCTCGCAGGAGGGGCTCGCCTTCGAGTGCGGGATCCACCGGACCTATATCAGCGGCGTCGAGCGCGGCATCCGCAACCCGACCGTGGTCATCCTGGAGGAGATCGCAATGGCGCTGAAGGTGCCCACCTGGCGCCTGCTGGAAGACCTGCCGGACAAGAGCAAAGGTTGATGCAGAACGACAGCCAGGAAGGCAGCCAAGGGCGCAGCCGGTTCGTCGTGGAGGTCAACCACATGGCGCGGCTCGAACAGCGTATCGCAGCGGGCGATATGATCGACGGCCCAGACCTCGCGGCGGTGCTCCGCCAGCACGGATCCCGGCCCATTCCCGATGCAGTGCTCGACTACCTGTGCCGGTTTCTTGAAGGCTCCATCAGTAAGCCGAAGGGCCGCAGACCTTTGCCCGAGCTGGATCGCCGCAAGCGCGACATGATCATCGCCGACCTCTACCACCGTTATCTCGGCTGGCTGGCCGCGCGGGCGCGTCGCTACGGCCATCCGGCCGGTTGGACGAGTCTCGATTATCCCCCGCCGAACTGGCCGCCCGCTTGGTGGCCCGGCGGTTCCTCAATGGCGAGGCCTCATGGCATCAGGTCCAAAACATCGCCTCTTCCCGGAAATAGCGCTCGAATTGTTGTGAATGAGCCTGCGGCGGCACGGGCCTACCTTCGTCCCGGCTGATTACCAGCCAGGAGGACGACATGCCCGCGCCCACGGCGGATCCTTTGATCGAGATGGTTCCCGTCTCATCGCTCCGCCCCTATGCGCGCAATCCGCGGACCCACACCAAGAAACAAATCCGCCAGATCGCGGAGTCGATCCGGACCTTCGGCTGGACCAATCCGATACTGGTCGATGGCGAGGACGGGGTGATCGCCGGCTACGGCCGCCTGGAAGCGGCAAAGCAGCTCGGTATCGAGCGCGTGCCAATCATCCGCCTCGCAAACATGACCGAGGCCCGGAAGCGCACCTACATCATTGCCGACAACAGGCTGGCCGAACTCGCCGGCTGGGATGACAATCTCCTGGCGATCGAGTTGCAGGGGCTGCTTGAGATCGATCTCGACTTCAATATCGAGATCACCGGGTTCGAGACCGCCGAGATCGACATGCTCATCCTCGGTCTGAACGACG
The DNA here is from genome assembly GCF_003590945.1 of Oleomonas cavernae. Classification (NCBI taxonomy): domain Bacteria; kingdom Pseudomonadati; phylum Pseudomonadota; class Alphaproteobacteria; order Acetobacterales; family Acetobacteraceae; genus Oleomonas; species Oleomonas cavernae. The sequence continues at coordinate 2,878,877 of NZ_QYUK01000011.1, forward strand.
CCGGCGACGAGGATGAAGCGGACAATCTGCCGCCGATCGGCGGACAGCCGATCACGCAAATAGGCGATCTGTGGCTGCTGGGCCGCCATCGCCTGCTGTGCGCCGATGCGACCCAGGCCACATCCTATACGCGGCTGATGGCAGGCGAACAGGCACAGATGGTGTTCACCGACCCGCCTTATAACGTGCCCATCGACGGTCATGTTTGCGGCCTGGGTTCGGTGAAGCATGCCGAGTTTGCCATGGCGTCGGGCGAGATGTCGGAGGCCGAGTTCACGGCATTCCTCGAAACCGTGCTGGGGCAGCTGGCATCACACAGTGCTGACGGGGCGATTCACTTCGTCTGCATGGATTGGCGCCATCTCTTCGAGCTGCTCAAGGCCGGGCGGCGGGTATACGGCGCCCTTCAGAACCTGTGCGTCTGGAACAAGACCAACGGCGGCATGGGATCGCTCTATCGCTCGAAGCATGAGCTGGTCGGCGTATTCAAGGTGGGGCGTGCGGCGCACGTCAACAATGTCGCGCTGGGCGCCCATGGGCGTTATCGCACCAATGTCTGGGACTACCCCGGGGTCAACGCCTTCGGCAAGGACCGGGAGGCTGCGCTGGCCATGCACCCCACGGTGAAGCCGGTCGCCCTGGTCGAGGATGCGATCCTCGACTGTTCGCGGCGGGGCGACATCGTGCTCGACGCTTTCTCAGGGTCGGGCACGACGTTGATTGCAGCGGAACGTGCAGGCCGGCGCAGCTTCGGCCTCGAACTCGATCCCGGCTATGTCGACGTGACCCTGAAGCGGTTCCGTGACCAGACCGGCATCGAGCCGGCGCATGCGGATAGCGGCCTGACCTTGGCCGAACTGGAGTAGGAGGAACAGAGATGTCACGCAGCTATGAGGTCGGCTACAGGAAGCCGCCCAAAGATACCCGGTTCAAGAAGGGCCAGTCAGGCAACCCCAAGGGCCGGCCCAGGGGGCGGACGGATATCGCAGCGATCCTGGAAAAGGTGCTTCAGGAGGCCGTCATGATCAAGCAGAACGGGCAGGTGCGGCACGTCCGTTTGATCGAGGCTTACACGCGGCAGTTCATCCTGAAATCGATGGACGGGTCACCTCGGGAGATGGCGGAACTCCTGAAGTTCTTGAAGGACTACGCGCCGAACCTGCTGGTGGCAAGCGATCTGCCCTCGAGCATACAAATCCGGTTCATTGAGTCGGATGGGCATGGACGCCCGGCCGATAAAGCGCTGTGGAAAGAACTTGGGCTTGAGCCTCTGACAGAGCCGATCGAGGGAAAGACGGATGACGAAGCTCCTAAGGAGTAACCGCGGCGTCTAAGGCCGTCGGCCCTGTGGACGAAGACAGCGTAGAAGTGTTTGTACCTGTGCGGGACCTTCCAGTTTGGAGCCATGTCCGCCGGCCGGCAACGGAGCGCCGTTACCCGCACTCCCTGTCGATGATCAGGGCTTAAATGGACCCCTCGCTGTGGGCCGGCAATCAAGGCGACTGTCACTGATCGTCTGTATACCGATGGTCGACAGGCGGGTGACCTCGCGGGTGGATATCAAGGTCCGTCTCGCCCGCAGCCTCCGACGCCTTCGCAAGCCAAAGGCTGGTCATTGGAAGAATGTGCGTATGAGGCCGGGCTGCACCGGACCTCTGTCGGCGACCTCGAGCGCGAGGCCAGGTACCCCAGCATCTCCATCATTGGCAAGCTTGCTGGGGCGCTGCGCGTAAAGGCTGGGCAACCCCTCGAATGATGAAGACCGCCGCCGCCGCATCTGCCTTGCCACCTTTATTAGGTCGGACGCAGCGCGAACTGTCAGACCCTCCGCCATGCCAGCGCTGAACTGCGTCCAAAAACCCGTCCGACAATCAACTTGTCCGGAATGTCATCGCCGGCATCGTTTGCGGACAGATTGATGCTTGCCCGCCAAACGGCTGTTTAGCGGCCACTGCGTGGACCGCCACAGCACTACCGTGCCGCCCCATTGCATTACGATCATTCAATGATATTATGATCATAATTTAACGCGGCTGCACGGGAGAGGCAATGCGCTACGAGAAAGGTCGAAAGGATGAATCGCGTCGTCGGATCGTCGAAGCCGCCGCCGCGCGGTTTCGGGGTGACGGCATCGCGGCATCCGGTGTCGCCGCCATCATGAGCGACGCCGGCCTGACGAACGGGGCCCTCTATCCGCACTTTCAGTCGAAGGCGGAACTTGTTCGCGAGAGCGTCGGGACGGCGCTGGCGGAACAGTCCCGGCAACTGCAGGAAACCCTCGCCAGCGGCGGCCCTGAGGCCGCCATTGACACTTATCTGTCCGCAGCACATCGGGACAATCCCGGCACAGGCTGCACTCTTGCAGCACTCCTACCGGAACTTGCGCGTCAGCCACCTGAGGCCCGCAGCTTCTATGCCGAGCGCCTGTCGGCCATGGTCGACCGCATAGCGGCGGCGTTGCCGCCGCAGACCCCGAATGCACAGGGAATTGCGCTTGCTGTTCAGGCGACCCTCGTTGGTGCGCTGCAACTCGCCCGCGCCGTGGAAGGGACAGAACTGTCGGATCGGATCCTGGCCGCGGCGGCGGATGCGGCGCGCGCACTGGTTGCGCCACACCAATAGAAGAGGAGCGCGCAATGGCATTCAAGGCACTGCTCGCAACAAAGGCAGAGAAATCGGTCTCGGCCAGCGTGGTCGAGATGAACGAGCAAGATCTCATGCCGGGGGATGTCACCGTCGCTGTCGACTATTCGACAGTGAACTTCAAGGATGCGCTCGCCCTTACCGGGCGCGCGGATGTCATCCGCCGGTTTCCTTTGATCCCGGGCATCGATCTGGCGGGCACGGTCGAGGCATCTTCCTATCCAGGCATTGCGGCGGGAGACCGGGTCGTCGCCAACGGCTGGGGGCTGAGCCAGACCCATCACGGCGGGTTTGCGCAGAAGGCACGATTGAGCGGCGAGTGGCTGGTCAAGCTGCCACAGACTTTCTCGACCAAGGATGCCATGGCCATTGGCACCGCCGGCTATACGGCCATGCTCAGTGTCCTGGCGCTCGAAAACGGCGGCGTGACCCCGGAGCGTGGCGACATCCTCGTGACCGGCGCCAACGGTGGGGTGGGCTCGATCGCCATTGTAATCCTGTCCGGCCTTGGATACCGCGTCGTCGCCTCGACGGGACGCCCCGAGGAGGCCGACTATCTGCGTGATCTCGGGGCGGCGGAGATCATAGACCGGCGGGTCCTCTCGACGCCGGGCGCGCCCATCGCCAGCGAGAAATGGGCAGGCGCGATCGACTCCGTCGGCAGCCACACGCTTGCAAATGTGCTGGCGCAGACGCAGTACCGTGGGGTGGTGGCAGCCTGTGGCTTGGCCCAAGGCATGGACCTGCCCGGGTCGGTCCTGCCCTTCATCCTGCGCAACGTCACCCTTGCAGGCATCGACTCGGTCAATGCCCCGCAGGTCACCCGGCTCCAGGCGTGGTCGCGTCTGGCGCGCGACCTCGACCTACGCAAACTCGGCCGGACAACGCAAATGGTCGGCCTCGCAGAGGTTCCCGCCGTCGCCGGCCGAATCCTCGAAGGGAAGATACAGGGGCGCACGGTCGTCGGCGTCAATGCGTAACCGCCAGGGCAATCGCCCCGCTTGGCCAGCGCGGCACGCGGCGACAAGCTCAAGGACACAAATGCTATGAAGGCATTCATCATCGATCGATACAAGACCAGGAATGCCGCGCGGCTCGGCGACATGCCGGACCCGTTGCTGCGGGACGACGACGTCCTGGTTCAGGTTCAGGCCGCCGGCGTGAACCCGCTGGACTCCAAGATCAGGGACGGCGAATTCAAGCTCATCCTGCCCTATCACCTGCCCCTCATCCTGGGTAATGACGTGGCCGGTGTCGTGGTCCAGGTCGGGCCTCGGGTGCAGCGAGTCGAGCTCGGCGACGAAGTCTACGCGAGACCACACCACAATCGGATCGGAGCCTTTGCGGAATTGATCGCGATGAATGAACGCGACGTCGCCCTGAAGCCGAAGAATCTGACGATGGAGGAGGCGGCATCCATACCCTTGGTCGGCCTGACCGCCTGGCAGGCGCTGATCGAGAAGGCGAACCTCGGAAAGGGGCAGAAGGTCCTGATCCACGCGGGCTCCGGCGGGGTGGGAACATTCACCATTCAATTGGCCAAATATCTCGGCGCGACCGTGGCGACGACGACGAGCACGGCGAATGTTGAGCTCGTAAAACGTCTCGGCGCCGATGTCGTTATCGATTACAAAAAGGACAAGTTCGAGAACATCCTCAGTGGTTACGATCTCGTTTTGAACAGCTTGGGCACGGACACGCTCGAAAAATCCTTGGGCGTGTTGAAGGCCGGCGGAAAGCTCATTTCGATCTCCGGCCCGCCGGACCCGGATTTTGCCAAAATCATCGGGGCGAACTGGCTGGTAGGGCAGGTCATGCGGCTTCTGAGTTCGCGCATCAGGCGCAAGGCCAAAAGCCATCGTGTCGGCTATTCGTTCCTGTTCATGAGGGCCGACGGCCAGCAGTTGGGCAAGATCACCTTCCTCATCGAATCCGGCGTAATCCGTCCGGTTATGGATCGGGTCTTCCCCTTCACTGCGATCGCGGATGCCCTGGCGTATGTCGAGACCGGGCGTTCAAAGGGCAAGGTCGTGATCAAAATTGCATAGGCTGCGACCCCCGGGGAGAATCTTTCATGCCTGACAGCCGGTCCTCTCGTTCCGCCGCGGGCGTGGCGACCATCGCGCCCTCACCCGGCCAAGCCGCACTGCATCCCCCGGTAGCCGTTGCGACGCGCACCGCGAAGACTCTAGCCCTGCTGGAACGCCCGATCGGCTCGACTCTGGCGCGGCTTGCGGTCCCCAACATACTCGCGATGTTGGTGACGGCGGCAGGCGGCATCGCCGAAGCCGCATACGCCGGCATGCTGGGCGTTGAAGCGTTGGCCGGCCTGGCCCTCGTATTCCCGTTCGTGATGCTCACGCAAATGCTGTCCGGCGGCTCGATCGGCGGCGCGATTTCTGCCGCCATTGCGCGCGCGCTCGGCAAGGGCGACATGGGGCGGGCCGAAAGGCTGATGCTGCATGTCGTCGTAATCTCCATTGTCGCCGCTATGGCCTCTGCCATCCTGTTTTCCTTGTTCGGCCGCGGCCTGCTCGAACTGCTCGGCGGTCGCGGCCAAGTGCTGGCCGCCGCCGCTGCTTACGCCGGCGTGTTCTTTCCCGGCTGCATCGCAATATGGCTCTGCAACTCGACGCTCTGTATCGTTCGTGGCACGGGCGACATGGCGGCCCCCTCGACGGTGCTGTTCGCCGTGACACTCAGCGCGATCCCGCTGTCGGGCGCGCTCGCGCTTGGGTGGGGCGTGTTTCCAGCCTTTGGCATGGCTGGCCTCGCCGCGGGCTTGGTAATCCCTTACGGGCTCGGGGCGGTCACAGCACTCGGCTATATCGCCGCCGGCCGGATCGGGCTTGGATGGAGTGGCGCCTGGTCTCGGCTCGAGGGCGCCCTGTTCCGGGATATCCTCGGGGTCGGCCTGACCGCCTCGGTTTCATCGCTCCAGACGGTCCTCACCGTCATCGTGATGGTCGGGCTGGTCGGACAGTTCGGCGAAGGCGCACTGGCGGGTTACGGTATTGGCGCGCGGCTCGAATTCCTGATGATTCCCATCGTCTTCGGCATCGGCGCCGCGATGACCGCCATGGTCGGTGCGAACATTGGCGCCGGGCAGCACGAGCGCGCGCTCGCGGTCGCCTGGACCGGGTCGCTCGCCGCGGCCACGATCGTGGGCGCCATTGGCATCACCTTCGCCGTCTTCCCCGACCTGTGGCTGGGTGGCTTCCTGAACGCGGCGGATGCGGCGGCGTTGGACGCCGGTCGTCTCTACTTCAGGATCGTTGCACCGTTCTACGCCTTCTTCGCGCTCGGCTTGGCACTCTACTTCGCCAGTCAGGGTGCAGGGCGGGTGTTATGGCCGGTCATCGCCGGCCTGCTCCGGCTGGCGATTGCGGTCGGCGGCGGGTTTTTGCTGACACATTGGCTCGATGTGGGCCTCGCCGGCGTACTCGTCGCGGTCGCCGCCGGTATGGCGGCTTTCGGCGCGACAACGGCTGCCGCCATCAGGTTGACGCGCTGGCGGTAACCATATTCGGTTGCGCGGCGGCATAAGCGCGCCGAGCCTTCCAGGGCCGGCCCGCCGCCTTTCCAAGCGGCGCAATCGGATTTGCCTTTGCGGGATTGCTGATTGGCGATCGACGACGATGACGGACATGATCGGGGGCACATCGCTCCTCCACTATGCAAGCCTAGTATCAAGTCTTGGCGGCGATCCCGAGGCGCTGATCCGCGCGCGCGGCGTGGACCCAACCTCGGTCGGCGATCCCGATCGGCTCATGAGCTTCTCCACCGCCGCCGCGCTCGTCGGTTCGGCGGCGGCGGAATTGAACTGCCCGGACTTCGGGATGCGGCTCGCCAAATGGCAAGGGATTCAGATCCTGGGCCCCGTGGCCTTGCTTATTCGCCATTCGGAGACCGTCGCCGATGCCATAGATGGGGTTTCGCGGTTTCTCTACCATTGTGCACCTCCCGACATTGCGAAACTGAAGCGGGGCCCGCAATCGGCGGTGTTCACCCTTGAGGTGGCACGGCGGCAACTTGCCTACCGGGAGCAGTGGATCGAGAAAGGACTGGTGATAGCGATGGAAGCGTTCCGGCTCATGCTCGGCGAGGCTTTCGTGCCGCTGCGCGTTACGATGCAGCATCGCCGCATCTCTCCACCGGGAACCTACCGCAAATATTTCGGCCGACCGGTGGAGTTCGGGTGCGAACTGAACTCCGTGCATCTCCCTGCCGACGCGCTGTGCCAGCCCATTCGCGGGCGAGATCCGGCGGTGCTGGCTTTGGCGGAAAGCCATCTCGCCCAAATCGGCCCCGCACTTCCGCTTGTCGAGCATGTGCGCGAACTGATCCATCAGATGTTCAAGGTCAATCGGGCCAATCTGGTCTCGATCGCGCAGGCGATGGATATACACCCGCGGGTACTCCAACGGCGCCTGGCCGAAGCCGGCTCGTCATTCGAGGGAATTCTCGACGTCGCACGCCGCGACCTGGCCCGGCATTTGTCGGCGACAGGAATGCCCGTGTCGCAAATCGCGGCGATGCTCGGCTATGCCGAACAGAGCAGCTATACGCGCGCCTGTTGGCGCTGGTACAGCGAATCGCCGCGGCAACTGATTGCACGTTGCCGAAGAGACTCAAGCCGCAGCCAGGTCGTCGACCGCTAGCGGGCCCTGGAACCGGCCTTGCATTCAGGCCTGGATAAGCCATCGCAGTCGTCAAATGACAAAACGCGTGTTCCTAAAGTCAAGTCTTCTCTGCTGTTACTCGCCACACTGAAGGCGAAGATGACAAGCGGGGCATCAGTCCCGTAGGGAGAGAAACGAAACCATGACGATCAACCCGTTTGGAAGCAGTCGCGCGGTTCATCGGCGGAGCGGGGTCGTGAACATGCTTGCTGGCGGTCATCTTGCCGTGTTCCGCGCCCAAAGCGGGGGAGAAACGGGCGATGACCATGCGTGCGGTCGTCATGCGCAACGGTGCCCTGGAACTGGCCACGGCGCCGATCCCCAGGCCAGGCCCCGGCGAGGTATTGGTCAAGACGCTGGCCACAGGTATATGCGGCAGCGACCTGCACTGCGTGGCGCATGGCGACCGCCTGCTGGCGAGCGCGCGTGCCGTAACCGGGGTCGATATCTATGATCCCAAGGAGCCCGTCATCCTGGGCCACGAATTCTGTGCGCAGGTTGTCGAGCACGGCCCCGGTACGCGGGTTGCACATCCCGTTGGCATGCGAGTCGTCTCGGTGCCGTTCCTGCTGCGGCCCCAGCCCGTCACCATCGGCTTTGGGGGCTTCGACACGCCCGGCGGCTTTGCCGAGTACATGGTGCTGTCGGAAGACCTTCTGATCCCCGTGCCGGACAACGTGCCCAACGATATCGCCACCCTGGCGGAGCCGCTGGCGGTCGCGCTGCATGCGGTCAACCGCGGCAAACTGGGCCCGGATGACGTGCCCCTCGTGATCGGCTGCGGCCCGATCGGCCTCACCGTGATCGCCATCCTGAAGATGCGCGGCATCGGCCCCATCGTCGCCGCGGATTTCTCGCCGTCGCGGCGGGCAATGGCGACCAGGCTCGGCGCCGACCTGGTGGTCGATCCGCGCGAGACTTCACCCTACGATTCCTGGCGGTCGGTCGCCGCCGCGCCGGACCCGGCGCGTCACGGCCGCCAGACGCCCATGTTTCCCCAGTTCGCCTACCGACCCTCTGCGATCTTCGAATGCGTCGGTGTCCCGGGCATCATCCAGCAGGTTCTGGCCGGCGCTCCGCCTTGCGCGAAAATCGTCGTCGCCGGGCTCTGCATGGAACACGACAGTTTCCAGCCCGCATTCGGCATCTTCAAGGAAGTCGACATGAGCTTCTGCATCGCCTACACGGTCGAGGAATTCGCGCAGGCCTTCGCCCATATCGCCGCGGGCGAGGTGCACATCGGGGCGCTCATCACGGGTCATGTCGGGCTCGAGGGTGTCCCCGATGCCTTCGCGCGGCTGGCTGACCCCGAACGGGACGCGAAAGTTATCATCGTTCCATAGATCCATGTAGCGGCGCCAGCTGCTTGCCCGGCGATGACCACTCCAGAAAAGAAGTTCAAAGGAGGAACCCATGAACGACCAAACTCTCATGAAGCTGCCTGTCTTCTCGTTGCCGCAGGACCGGCTTCTCACGCTCAATGTCGACGATATTCCGGTGATGAAGGATGCGCTCGGGCCAGGGGTCAATTTCCAACCCCTGCTGGCCGACCCGGAGGCCGGCCTCCTGGTTGCGATAACCAGATTCGCGCCCGGCGCCCACGTGCCCGCCCATCTGCATACCGGGGCTGTGCATGGCTACACGCTGAAGGGCAGTTGGTTCTACAAGGAATACCCCGACCAGCTTCAGACGCCGGGATCCTACCTGTATGAACCGGCATCGTCCGTGCACACGTTCTGCGTTCCGGAAACGAACACCGAGGAGACGGTTGTCCTGTTCGTCGTTTTCGGCGCCAACGTCAGCTTCGACGAAACGGGAAAGTTTCATTCGGTCCTTGACGCCATCACCGTCCAGAACCTGGTCAAAATGTGCTCGGAGCGGCAGGGGATCGCCGAGGTCCGCTACCTGCAAGGTGGCTCCGTGAGATACACCACCGACAAGTAGCACTTCCCGATCGAGCCGTGTCCGGCGGCGTGTCGACGGTTGCCCCTGCAGTCGCGCGCGCCGCCGTGCCGAAGGATGCATCGATCAGAAAGCTGAACTGTCGTCGGTTGGGCGCTGGGGGGCGCCCCTGAAGCATTGGTGGTGGGAGATGGTTATGACAGATCCTGTCTGGGAACGCCGAACCGTTCATGCGAACGGGCAACGCATCAATCTAACGATTGCTGGGACCTCCGGCCCGTTGGTGCTCCTCTGCCATGGGTTTCCCGAATCCTGGTACTCATGGCGACACCAACTCGCCGCGCTCGCCGCGGCTGGCTACCGCGCCGTGGCGATGGACATGGTCGGCTATGGCCGGTCGTCGAAGCCATCGGATCCAGCCGCCTATGGGATGACCGAACTGGTTGCCACTTGTGTAGGCACGGTGGAAGCCCTGGGCGAGTCGACCGCGGTGATCGTCGGGCATGACTTCGGCGCCCCGGTCGCCTGGACAGCAGCCTGGACCCGGCCGGAAGTTTTCACGGCGGTGGTCGGGATGAGCGTGCCTTTCGGTGCGCGCGGCTTGGGCTGCCTTCCCGGCAGCCCCTTCGGCGAGATCAGGCCGAGTGAAGCAGCGGCACAACTCGCCGGTCCGGACAGAATGTTCTACCATGAGTATTTCGGGCTCCACAGCGAACAGGCTGCGGAGGAGGCGGATCGCGACCTGCGGAGCTGGCTCACCAGCGCGTTCTACACCCTGTCGGCGGACCGTCCAGCGCCCCCCGAACTTGCGGGTGTGGACCTGACGAAGTTGCCCGAGGCCATGCTCCGCGAATTCGTAGGCGCCGCGATGTCCGTGCCGCGGACACAGGGGATGCGCAGTCTGCTGGAACTGCCTGAGACATTGCCGACTTGGCTCGACAAAGATGCGCTCGATTACTTCGTGGCCGAATTTGAATACGGCGGGCTTGCGGGGCCCTTGAACTACTACAAGAACGGGGATCGGGACTGGGAGATCCTGGGGCAGTATCAAGGAAAGCCCCTTACCGTACCCGCCCTGTTCATCGGGGGCGACCGCGACATCGTCACCATCTGGAGCCAGGAGGCGATTGTCCGAGCGGCCGAAGTGATCACCGACCTCCGTGGAACAGTTATCATTCCCAATTGCGGACACTGGATCCAGCAGGAGCAACCAGTCGCCGCCAATAGAGCACTGATCGGGTTCCTGCAATCCCTATGACGCCGCCTGCGAGTAAGAGTCCCTGTCGTCACATAGGAGCAGCAAGCGGAACCTGTGCCATGGCATATTCGGCCAGCGCCGTGATCGTCAATGCCGGGTTGACGCCGGGATTGGCGGGCATGGCGGCGCCATCGCATACCAGCATGTTGCGGTAGCCAAAAACTTGCAGGTGCTGATCGATCACGCCGCTCGCGGTGTCGGCGCCGATGACGGCGCCGCCCAGCACATGCGCGGTCGTCGGGATATTGCCCAGCGCCTCGAGCACATTGCTTTGCGCGATGCCACCCGTGTGCCGGGCCAACCACTGGGCCGCCTGGTTGCCGATCTCGATATAGGTCGGGTTGGGCTTGTCGCGGTTCTGGCGGGTGACTAGGCGATAGCCGCGGGCGAACCAGCGCTTGCGGGCGCTGAGCGCGATCGCGTTGTCCAGAGTCTGCATCACCAGGAGCATGACCGTGCGCCGGCTCCAACCGACCGGCCACAGCGTTTTCAGCCACTGCGCCGGATGCCGCACGATGCTCGCCAGCCATTTGAGCGGCCGGGTCACCCGGTTGCCGTCGCCGACCAGCACCGTGTAGAGCAGGCTCAGGACGTCGGCACGCTGGCCGTAGGTGAGGAATTCGATGTGCGTGTCCTGATCGACATGCACGCTGCTGCTGGTGGTGACGTCGTTCCAGGTTCCGCGGTCCTCGGGCAGTCGCACGGTCAGCACGGATTCGCTGTTGGTGCGCACCAGTTCACCCAGGCGGTCGCTAATCCGCGGCAACGATCCGCCGTGCTTGCAGTTGGCGAGCAGCTCGTTGGTGCCCAGGGCCCCGCCGGCAAAGACGATGCCGCGCGCGGAGAGCGTCTGCCGGCTGCGGGCGAACCAAGCGCCAGGGCGCTGCGTGATGACGCGGTAACCGTCGCTGCCGTCGGGTGCACCGAGCGGCTTCACATCGATTACTTCGCGTTCGGCCAGGATTGCCACGCCGCGTTTCTCGGCAAACCAGAGATAGTTTTTCGACAACGTGTTCACGGCCCCAACACGACATCCCACCAGGCAGGCCCCGCAACGGGTACAGCCGGTGCGGTCGGGCCCGTTACCGCCGAAATAGGGATCCGTGACGGTCCTGCCCGGCTCGCCGAAGAACACCCCAATGGGCGGGCGTGAGAACCTGTTCTCACCCCCGAAGTGCCGCGCCATGTCGCGGGCAAGCTGCTGACCCGGCGAATCGAAGGGTACCGTTGCAACGCCGAGCATGCGCTCGGCAGTGACATAGTGAGGCTGAAGCACCTGATCCCAGGCGCCAAGTGCGCGCCACTGCGGGTCGGCAAAGAATTCCGGCTTGGCGCGAAGAAGCACACCGCCGTAAACGACACTGCCGCCGCCCACCGCAATCTGGTTGGGCGTGAATACGTGGCGGAACAGCCGCATGCGCATGATGCCTTTCAGGCCCAGCGCCGGGGCCCAGAAGTATTTGCGGAACTGCCAGGTAGACCGGGGCAGGTCCTCATCGCGATAGCGCCGGCCGCGCTCGATCACGCCGACGCGGTGGCCCTTCTCCGCCAGGCGCAGCGCCGAGACGCTGCCGCCGAAGCCCGAGCCGATCACCAGCCAGTCGAAATCGAAAGGCACCTTGGTCAATTGGAATCCTCCCTGCCCGCCGCTGCGGTGGCCGGCCGCGATCAGTCCGCGCACATCCGGATGACGACCTTGCCGTTGGCCTTACCCTCTTCCACGCGGGCGATCGCCTGGGGTGTTTCCTCGAACGGAAAAACCGAGTCCACATGCGGCCGGACCGAACCGTTCTCGATCAAGGAATTGAGGCTTTCGAGCTGCCGGCCATCGGCGCGCATGAACAAATAACGGTAACGCGCGCCGGCCCGCCGTGCGGCGGCATTCGGCCGTGCGCTCATGGCCCAGAACACGGGCCAGAGCAGCGCGCTCACATGGAGCTTTTTGGCGAGCGCCACATCGGGCCCGTCGGCGATCGAGACCACCGTGGCCCCGGGCTTCACGCAGTTGAAACTGCGCAGGAGGTTGGCCATGCCGACCGAATCGAGCACGGCATCCATGCCCCGCACCACGTCCTCGAAACGCCGGGCCTGACGGTCGATCACCGTGTCGGCCCCCACCCCCTGGACGAACGAGACATTCCGGCCGCTGACTGTCGTGACGACGTGCAGGCCCATGTGTTTTGCCAACTGGATCGCGACACTGCCCACGGCGCCGGCGCCGGCATGGATCAGGACCGACTGCCCGCGCTTGAGCGCCGCTGCCTCGGTCAGGAACTGCTGCGCAGTGAGAATGACCAGCGGCAGGGAGGCGGCCTCGACATGGGACAGCGCCGTGGGCTTGGGCGCGACCGCGGCCTCGTCGGCCACGGTTTCCTCGGCAAAGGTCCCGATCCGGCTTTCCGGAAGCCGGGTGTATACGGCATCGCCCACCCGGAAGCGACCGACCTCCTGTCCCACCTCGGTCACGACGCCGGAGCAGTCGTTGCCCATCACCAGCGGGAAGCGGTAGGGCAGCAGGACTTTGAGGTCGCCCTGGCGGATCCTGAGATCCAGCGGGTTGACGCTGGCCGCGTGGACCCGGATTCGAACGTCCCGCGGGCCGAGTGCCAATGCCGGCACCTGCCCGCGTTCCAGTACTTTGGGTCCGCCATACTTTCGGATGTAGAAGGCATCGACCATGACCGGCTCCTGTGATGTCGGGCGGGTGTTGACAGGTAATTACGCAAATTACTTGGCGATAAGCCGAACAACCCAGCGGGTAAGCGCCGAAGGGGCGAAGCGCGTCGCAAGCGACAGAACGGCAGCCTGCAGGCCGACCATCCAGTGCGTCTTGCGAAGGCGCCGCGTCGTCGTCGCGCAAGTCCACACCGTCGAGGCCACGTCGGCCGGCGTCAGGCGGATGCCCAGCGACCTGGCACTGGAAATATGCCTGAAGTCGTCGGCCATCGCCGTCCTGACAAAGCTTGGCCAGACCGCACTGACGCGGATGCCGAAGCGGTTCCATTCGAGGTCCAGCCCCTCGGTGAAGCCGCGGACGGCAAACTTGGTCGCCGAATAAGTCGCAAGCTCAGGCTGGCCGTAGATGGCCGTGGCGGAAGCCATGTTGATCACCTGGGCACGCGGGGTGCGCTGCAGGTAGGGAAAAGCGCTGTGGCAGCCGGTGATCATCCCGCGGACGTTCACGGCCAGCATGGCATCGTGCCGGGACAGGGGCACGGCTTCGAATGACCCCGTCGAGAGGATGCCAGCATTGTTGAGCAGGACGTCGAGGCGGTTTCCGCTGCGTTCCCAAAAGGCCGCCAATGCGCTCTGCCAGGCCGCGGGGTCGCTCACGTCGAGACCGCCCGAGACCGCATTGCCCTGCCCCAGGGAGGCAGCAACTGCGTCGGCGCCCGGGGCGTTGATGTCATAGAGCCCGACGAACCAGCCGCGCCGTGCAAAGAGCTCGGCGCAGGCGCGCCCGATCCCGGAAGCGGCACCGGTCACGAAGATGGCCGGCCGGCCCTGTGTTGAAGCAGCTCTCATCTCCAACTCATGCCCCCTGCGATCTCGGCATAGTACGCAGCTTCAGCTTGTCGATCTTGCCGACGGCATTCTTGGGCAGGCTGTCGACGACATTGATCGCCACCGGCCGCTTGAAGCGGGTCAGCCGCTCCGCACAGTGCTCGTCCAGCGCGGCCGGCACGGCCGTGCTGCCAGCGCGGAATGCGACATAGGCGATAACGATCTCGCCAAACGTCTCGTCCGGGGCGCCTATTACCGCCGCCTCGAGGACGCCCGGGTAGGCGCACAACACGTCCTCGATTTCCTTGGGATAGATGTTCTCGCCGCCACGGATGATCATTTCCTTCAGCCGCCCGACGATTGACAGGTAGCCGTCCGCATCGATGCGGCCGGTATCGCCGGTGCGCAGCCAGCCGTCGACGATGGTCTTGGCCGTCTCCTCGGGCCTGCCCAGGTAACCGCGCATGACGTTGGGCCCCTGAACCAGCACTTCGCCGGTCTCGCCCTGGGGCAGGTGCACCCCTTGCGGATCGGCGATCGCAATGCGCTGCCCTTCGAAGGGCAGGCCGACGGTTCCGGCCTTGCGCAGGCCATCGATGGGATTGATGGTCGATGCGCAGGTGCCTTCTGACAGGCCGTAGCCCTCGACCAGCGGAAAGCCGTAGCGCGCCTCGAAGCTTTTCAGCAGTTCCGCCGAGGCGGGGGCCGCGCCGCAGATGGCATAGCGCAGACTCGACGTGTCGGGCCGGACCGAGTCCGGCAAGGCGTTGAGCATCGCGTAAATCGTCGGCACGGCCGAGAAGTAGGTCGGACGAAGCCGTGCGGTATCGTCGAAGAAGGTGTTGATGTCGAACCGCTTGCGGATCGTGACCTGGCCGCCGGCCGACAATGGCACCAGGATGCTGACCACGATGCCGTTGACGTGAAACAGCGGCAGCACCAGCAGGCAATGGTCCGCCGCCGTGATCTTCAGTGACATTCGCCCCATGTCTGACATGGCATCGAGATTGGCGTGATCGAGCATCACCCCCTTAGGCACGCCGGTGGTTCCGCTCGTGTAAATCAGCAGCGCCAGTGCGGCCGGGTCATCGATAGGCGCGCCGGCATGGCGGGCCCCTTCCCTCAGCTTCCCGGCCGGCAGGGACCGAACCGCCGGCACAACCGATTCGCCGGTGGTGTTGACGATCAGCCTGGCCTTGGAATCCTCGATCTGATGTGTCGCCTCGTTGAGGGTCAGATTGGGATTGATCGGCGTTACCGCCGCCCCCAGGCGCCAGGCGGCAAACATCGTCACGACGAATTCCACCTGATTGGGCAGCATGATGGCGACGACGTCACCGGCGCCGATGCCCAGGTCCACGAAGACGCCCGCCGCCGCCAGGACCTTGGAATGAAACTCGCCGTTGGACAGGGCGGCCGCGGCATCAGCGATGCACGGCGCGTGGGGTGCCGATGCCGCGCGCATATCCGGAAGCGTTGAAAATCCCATCGTGGCACTCTCTGGATGCAGTGACCGGGCCGGTTCAGGCCATGACGCCGGCGGGTCCCAGCAGATGCCTTGACAGGAACTGCGTCTGATCCGCCACGAGTTGTTCGAAGGCTTCGCCCAGGTAGAAGTCGAAGTGTCCTGCGGCATAGAGTTTGATCTCACCGCGCGGGGCCCGGCGCGCCAGGGCGATGGTCTGATCCGGTGGCGTCACGGTGTCCGTGGTGCTGACACAAAACAGGATCGGGATCGCGACTTTGGCGGCCGCGCGTCCGGGGCGATAAGTGGCGATCTCCGGGATCACCCTCGCCGTTACATGGTTGACGAACTTTACCCCCTTCGGCACCAAGGCCTGGTAGCCTGGCAAGGCATCATGGGCGTTCATCAGGGCCGGCTGGCCAGGCGCCGCCGCGATGGGCACCATCACCGGCGCGCGGCCGAGAAACTTGGCCGCGAAGTCGCGCAGGACGACCGGGACCATGCGCATCGTTTCCCTCACCCCCAGCGCGGACGCGGAGGCAAGGCCATCGGTGAATGGGCACTGGCTGACAGCAGCAGCCAATTCCGGATGGCGGCTGGCCACCGTGATCGCATGGCCACCGCCAAACGAACTGCCCCAGACGGCGATGCGGCGACCGTCGACATCGGGACAGCCTTTAGCGAAATCCAGGGCCGCTTCCCAATCCGCTAGCTGGCGTGTCACGGACATCAGCTGCCTGGGCGTTCCGCCGCTGTCGCCGAAGAAGCGATAGGTAAACGCCAGGGTCGCGATTCCCGCTGCGGCAAAGCGCTCCGAAAAAGCGTCCAGGCGCATCTCGCGAACAGCCCCGAGCCCGTGTCCCAGGACCACGATCGGGGGGCGCTTTACCCCGACCGGCAGGTAGAGCCAGGCCGAGCAGTAGGTATCGCCTGAATCGAAGCGAACATCCCGGCGCGTGAACTTGTAGGGTGGCTTCGACATGGCCCCTACTTCCCAGGCCCGTTACCCTGCGAGGGGACGTAGCCGCGCTCGAGGGCCTCGGCATAGGCCGCGGGTCGTACAGTGGCAGGTCGCCGTCGCGGTCCGTACGCGCCATGTACCCGAGCATCAGTTCCTGCGCCTGCCTGGTCGGCAGCACCTTGAGGAATTCGGTGCTTTCCACGCGCAGCCCCTCCTCCAGTGACATCGAGCCGCCGATGTACACGGATCGCTTGATGGCCTCGATGGCATCCCGGGACCGCGCGCCCAGGTACTTGCCCATGGCAATGGCGCGATCGAGCAGTTCTTCGGGCGGCACCACCTCGTCGATATAGCCGATCTCGAGCGCCTTCTTGGGCGGCAACGGCCGCCCTTCGAGCATGATCATGAGGGCGCGATGGGCGCCGACCAGCCGCGTCAGACGCTGGGTGCCGCCGCCGCCGGGGTTGAATCCCAAAAGCACCTCGGGCTGGCCGATGAAGAAATCCCCATCCGCCATCAGGCGGACATCGCAGGCCTGTGCCAGTTCGCTGCCGATGCCCAACGCAGACCCGTTCAGGGCGGCGATGAAAATGGCGCCACTGCAATTCATCCGGACAAAGGTGTTGTGCAGCCGGTCGAGTTGCATCGCCCCACCCAGCGGGGTCAAGGACGCCACGGTCGACAGTCCCGGCGTCCGGCGGGCAACGGAGGCGGTCCGGACGATGGCTGATGCGGCGCCGCGCCCGACGGATGGGGTGGCCTTTCCACCCTCCTGCAGCCAGCGAAGCTCGGCATGGCCGATGAACCGCCCAGGATGCGTTCCCGTCAGGACGACCGCCTTGATGCTGCGGTCGGATTCCACCCTGTCTACCAGTGAGGTAAGCCCGCTGGCGATATCGGGGCCCAGTTCCGCGAGAGGGCCGCCATCCAACCGTGCAATCAGTACAGGGCCGCGAATTTCCACATCGATGCGCCCGACTGACACGCGCTTTTTCGTCATCTCTCAGTTCCTCCGCTGGCGGGCATGGAGAGCGGACACGATCTCCAT
The DNA here is from genome assembly GCF_003590945.1 of Oleomonas cavernae. Lineage (NCBI taxonomy): Bacteria > Pseudomonadati > Pseudomonadota > Alphaproteobacteria > Acetobacterales > Acetobacteraceae > Oleomonas > Oleomonas cavernae. Next base: position 2,896,340 of record NZ_QYUK01000011.1, read on the forward strand.
CGGTGATCTCTCGATGCTTCAGGACGTTTCAATAACATCGTTATAATGAAAATAACATCGTTATTATTGAAGCGCAAGCCTGTCTGTGTCGCCGCCGATTCAGGCTTGCTCGGCCGTGAACGACGCCCGGTCGGCCGCCGCGTATGCGGCCACGGCGCGGTCGGCCCCGGTGGTGCGCCGGAGCCGGTCCACGATCGAGGCCAGCATGGAGGCAGGCAAGGCGCAGGTGAGTTCACCTGCGGGGAGGTCGGCGCGAACACGGCTCACGGCGCAGCCGGGGCTGACCGACACCCTGCCGCCAAACGCCCGCGGGACGATCTGGCACTGCGGCTTCGCCACCAGGCTCAGGCGCGGACAAGCCGCTTGGAGCGTCATCAGCGACAGTGGCGTGAGGCGGATCAATACCACGTCGGGGGCCTCTGCCTGTGCCAGCGGCTCGTAGGTAATTGTCGCGGGCGCGAAGGGCAGGCTCGGCGTGCTTTCGAGGTCGGCGGCGGTCACCCATCCGCTTGCGACCAAGGCAGCGGTATCCTGCGCCGAAGCTGCGGCGTGCAGGCTGATCAGACCGTGGGTAAAGCTGCCGACGCTGCAATGCGCGTGATCATGAGGGGTAGTCTGGAGTTTCAGGGTTTCCGCGGGCGCCCAGAAGCAGCATCCGGCCGGCTGAGCGGCGACGGCAGCGGCCGGCATCGTGACAAGGGTCTTCGAGAGCGAGACGCCAACGGGCGGATGCTCGAGCCCGAGAAGCTCGGCAAGATCCTGGGACAATGCGGCAATTCTAGACATGGAGCGTTACCTCTTTGCGATAATGAAGCCGGGTCAAAAAGCAACGCGGATGTGATGGGTGTCTATATCGATGCTGATGGCAATCGCATCGGTGCCGACTTCCCGCCAGTGTGGCGTTTCATGTCCGTCGATGATCACTTTCACCTTGCCGGACGGTAGCCGGTCGACGGTGAACTCGGTCGGCGTTCCTTTCTTCGATGGCGTTACCGCTGTGGTAACGATCTCGAGTTCGCGCCGGTCCATGTGGTTGCGAGCCAGGCGAAGGCCCAGGTTCGGATAGTCGACGTTGCGCACCGAGGGTTCGCTGTGCATCGCGACGTTTGGACGGGTGAATACCCGTGACCATGCCCCCGGCTCAGAGCACTCCGTCATCATCATCGTTGCGTTGATCTGGCCACGAGGCCATTGCATTTCCAGCCCGAGCCAGAAGGCGAAACGGCTGTTTTCGTCGCCGAAGAAACGCGGCTCGAATTGCGTCTCGGTGACCTCGCGGATGCGTCCCTCGGTGATGTCGTCGCCCAGCTCTCGGGCCATCCACAGCGCCGTGGACAGCATCTGCGGATCATCGGCCAGTTGGACGAGGGGGACCTTGGGGTTGCTCCACCCGAGCTGCCGCATGGCCATCTCGTAGAGTTCGATGCAGAGTTGAGGATCCTGCGGGTAGAGGTAGTGGAGAACACAGATTCCGCTGTAAGCGTTGAGCGGCCCGGGAAGCGTGAGGGTCGCCTTCGCGATCGGGTCGTAGTACATCGCGAACCAATCGATGGCACCGTGCCGGTTGCGCCCCATGTAGTGTTTTTTGGCGAACTCGATCCATCCAAGAAACGGGTCGTTCAGCGCCGTGCCGAGCAAGCCATCATAAAGCTTCAGACCCAACCCGGCCGCGCTGATGCAAAAGGGCCAGATCTTGGTGTTTTCGCAATGGGGGCCCTGCGGCCTGGCCGCAAACTGGGCGGAGAGGAAATTCGCCATACGCTCGTGCGTCCAGGAGAACCGGCGATTCTGGTAGCCGCTGACCTCGAAACTCGTCTGCTCGCGATGTTCCCCGGAGACGTAGCGCCGCATCCCCAGCAGCAGGTTGAGCCAACCCCGGTAGAACAAGTTGCCGTCACAACCGATCGGGTCTGGCTGAAGACCCCAGGGTTCCACGCCGTTGGCTGTCCACCCCGGCATCGCGTACCGTCCCCGCAGCTTTTCGGGAATCATGCACAGCCATTCGGGGGATACCGATCGACGTTGGGATCGGGGCCGATCAGCGTGTTCCAGTCGATCCCGCCCCAGAACGAGGTATATCGTTGGGCCAGTTCGTCCAGGATGCGCGTATAGGCTTCACGCCACGCGGGAGTCGCCTCCAGCATCAACGGCAGCACATACCCCATCTCCGCTAGGTCGAAGCGCGGAAACGCACACATCGGCGGCTCGCTGTAGCGGTCCCACCAGGCATGCGGCTCGCCTTGATCGCTCCAGTCATCGACCGTCGTCGCCTTGTCCCACATGAAGCGAAACCAGCCCAGTGCGCGGTCATTGAGGCCTTGAGAATGCATGTCCATCATGGCTCCGGCATCGGTTCGCCTGTGGCGGCGCGGATCACCCAAAGCGTGGCGCGCGCGTTCCAGGCGTTCGACCACTTGGGATCCAGTTCATTGACGGCGGGCAGGACGACGATCTTCTCGGCGCCGGTCGAGCCGGGATCCGGGGCCAGATACGCCCCTGGTATCGCCGTCTTGGGGCACTGCTCCCGACCGATCGCGATCAGCTTGCGCGTCAGCCCGTAGAACCACAGCAGGACGAACGCGCTTCCCAACAGTTGGGCTTTCCCATGAAGGACGTCGTGCACGATCAGATCCACGGCGCGCGGGGAAATCAGCGCACGCAGCGCGCGGGCGCTGCTGGCGTACACGAGCCCGTGATCGACGACCTTCGCGGGACCGGCATGGGTACTGATCCGCCGCGAGGGCGCATCGAAGCGCCAGTGCCGCGCAACCCGCGTACCCGCCCGTATTTCGAAGGTGAAACTCCGGCTGATCTGCGAGCGGATCGAGGGCACGGCGATCGAGCCCAGGGCGAGGCCGTGCCCAAGGAATGACAACAGGATCCGCAGTGCGATGTCAGGAATCAGTGCCATGTGCGCTCATCCCCCTTGCCCCCGATGTATCGGCCGCAGGCAACCGCGGCAGCGATGCTGGTTCCTATTTATAACGTCGTTATTTCTCCTATAACATCGTTATTATCTGCCCGCAAGGGTCTGTCGATGGCCGCCCAACCTCATTGAATGCAAGTACCAGGCGCGGCCGCGACCGTTAGCGCGCGGCTGCCTGGCCGCGCTCCGCTGACCTCGTCGCACTGGCGGCCGCGAGGATCGACTTGCGGGCGAGTTCTGGACGGTCACCAAGTCCGACGACCATGTTGATGCCCAGCGGCAGCAGGACGTCGCGAACACAGTCGTCGAACTGGATCAGGTGCCCGGCCAGTTCGAGGCTGATGAACCCGTGGACAAAGCTCCATAGCTGCGCGGCAATGACAGCCGGATTGTCCTTGCGAACGCGGCCGGCCTCGACCAGGCGTCTGGACGCCTCGATGAGGTGGCCATAGGTAGCCTGAAATGCGGCCGACCGGGTATCGGAACCTGCCGGGGTTTCAAGCTCGATTGCCCGGTAGGCCCCCCTGGTCGATAGGCCGAACATGAGATCGTAGAGATGCGGATTCCGCTTGGCGACGGCCCGGTGAGTCAGCGCCAAGGTGAAGATATCCGTGACGGAATCACCCGTTTTCGGTGCGCTTTCGAAAGCCGCGACCAACACCCGGAAGCCATGATCGGCCACCGCACCCAGCAACTCGGGCATGCCGCCGAAGCTGCTGTAGACAGCCATCGTCGAGACTTGCGCCGCCTTGGCGATGGAGCGGGCTTGAATGGCCGATGGGCCTTGCTCGGCGAGCAGGCCGATGGCGGTATCGATCAGCCGGCTGCGAAGATCAGAGTCTGCGGGATGCTTTGCCATAGCCAACGTCATGCCATAACGTCGTTATTTCTCCAACAACAATGTCACCCCTGCTTCATAAGGATATCCCCTTGCGATCAGTCGGCGAGGAAGTCCAGGACCTCGGTCACGAAGGCCTCGTGGTACTGGAAGACGCCGCCGTGCCCGGAATTTGGATAGATCGTGAGCTTGGCATTCGGCAGGCGGCGCGCCATGTCTGCTGAATGGCTGCTGTCCACCATGAGGTCGCGGTCGCCGTTCGCCACGAAGACGGGTTGAGTGATGACCGAGAGGTCGTCGGGAGCACTCAAGCCAGCCGCTCTGATGGCCTTCAGCTGAGCACGCCGAGCCTGCAGCGAAATGGGCGTGTCACGGTTCGTGGTGCGCTCCTTCAGTCGGGCGAAGTAGGCCCGTGCGGCGCGCTTGCCGTCCGGGGTGCGGGGGAAGAACAGGAAGTTCCTCGCGTCACTCAGGGTGAGCGCCGCTTTGAGGTAGGCCATGACAGCGACCCGGGTGATCTTCTCGATACCGCCGCCGCCCCTGGGCCCCGTTCCGGCAAGGATCATCCGGCGCACAAGGTCGGGGGCCTGTAACGCGACCATTTGCGCTACGCCGCCGCCCAACGAGAAACCGAGAAGGTCGACCTTCTTGAGTCCCAAGGCACGAATGAAGGCGATGGCATCGCGTCCCATCTCCTCGACCGTGTCCGGCACCGATCCCCCCGACGCACCGACCCCACGGTTGTCGAACGCTATCACGCGACGCTGTTTAGCAATGCCATCGATTACATGCGGATCCCAGTCATCGAGCACCGCCATCAGGTGATGGAGGAAGATTACCGGCACGCCGGAATCGGGGCCGAGTTCTCGATAAGCGAAAGGTACCCCGCCAACGCTGATCGAGCGGGTCGGTACATCTTTCCATTTCATTTGGCTCTCCTGTAAGGCAAGGGGGGGCATCGCCCCGAGACAAGAATCTCTAGGCCCTTGCGCGCTGGCGCCGGGTCCGGAAGGTGCCCCAGCCGCTCTTCGTCGCTGCTTTCAGGAACGCCCAAAGCCCGCTTTCGTTGGGACGCGGATCGCCGCCGCCGGCAATCCGACCGAGTTGCAGCGTGTACCAGAAGATTTCCATGATCCCCGCGCGGTCCACCATCGGGATGCCCGTCTTGATCGGGCGCACGCGCACAGGGCTGTCGTGTCCCCGCAGCAAGGTCGCCGGGGCGTCCGGATCGATGGCTAGAAGCCGTGCGAGGCCGATCACGTCGAGCGCCCCGGAACGCAGCGCGGCGTTCATGCCGGCGACACTGCGGAAGCCGCCGGTAACCATCAGCGGCACCTTCAGCGAGGCACGCGCCTTCTCAGCGAATTCGAGGAAGTAGGCCTCGCGCGCCACGGTGGAGGCTTTCTGTGGCTGCTGGATCGCGCCCGACATGGCCGGGGCCTCGTAGGTGCCGCCCGAAATCTCGATCAGGTCGATGCCGGCGTCGACGAGTGCTTGCATCGTGGCCAGCGATTCCTCTTCGGTGAAGCCGCCGCGCTGGAAATCGGCGGAATTGAGCTTGATGGCGACGGTGAAGTCGCTGCCGACCTGCCGGCGGATTTCGGCATAAACGGCCAGCACGAAGCGGCGCCTGTTTTCCGGGGTGCCACCCCACTGGTCATTGCGCCGGTTGTGGTGCGGTGACAGGAACTGGCTGACCAGGTAACCGTGCGCGCCGTGTATCTGCACGCCGCTGAAGCCTGCCTTCTTGCAAATGGCCGCGCTGCGCCCGAAGCGCTGGATGATGTCCTCGATCTCGGCATGGGTGGCTTCGCGCGGGGTTTCGAACAGCGCCGCCATGTCCTCGCGAAACGGTACGGCCGACGGGGCCAGCGTGCCGGCGTTGAGCCCCTTGGTCGCCTGCTTGCCGGGATGATTGAGCTGGATCCAGATCGCCGCGCCCTGGTCGGTGGCAGCACGCGCCCATTGCTGCAGCATCGGCAAGTCGGCCTCGTCCTCGAGCGCGACGTTGCTTGGCTCGCCCAGCGCGCGGCGGTCGATCATCACATTGCCGGTGATGAGCAGTCCGATGCCGGACGAGGCCCAGCGCCGGTAAAGCCCGATAAGCTTCGGGGTCGGCCGGTTGGCGTAGCTGGCCAGGGTCTCGCTCATGGCTGCCTTGGCAAGGCGGTTGCGGATGGTGCTGCCGTTGGGCAGGCGCAGGGGCTGAGCCAGCAGATTGGTTTCCATTGAGGAAGCGTCGGGCATGGTCGTTTCTCGCGTGTTTCGGGGGCGGACTATCGGGCTGCGGCCGGTTTGCGCACGGCTGATGCCGTCGGCACGTCGAGCTGGAAATCCTTCCGGATGCCGGCATCGAGGAGACCGGCGGGAGCGAATTTGTGCAGCAGGCGCAGCCGGCCGGCGGTGACGCCGGCGGTGTATCGAAGCTTGGGCCGGGCTGCCTTCGCAGCCCGCAGAACCACCTCGGCCACCACGCCGGGATCGTCTGCCTTTGGCATCAGAACCTGCACCAGCTTGTTCAACGCAGCGCGGATCTCGCGGTATTCGTCGAGCTTGGCATCGGGCTCCACGAAGTTCGCGTCGAACGCCGTCTTCGTGTAGGCAGGCTCGATGACGCAGACGCGGATGCCCCTGGTGCGCAGTTCGTGGTCGAGGGATTCCGAGTAACCTTCGACGGCGTGTTTGGTCGCGGAATAGAGCGCCCCGAAGGGCATAGGCAGAAAGCCCAGCACCGAGCCGATATTGATGATGCGGCCGCTTCCCTGTTTGCGCATGTGGGGTACGACGGCGCGGGTCATCCTGACGATGCCGAAGAGGTTGGTTTCGAAGATCGCGTGCGCCTGCTCGACCGAACTCTCTTCCGCGCCGGCGGGGGCGATCCCGAAGCCGGCGTTGTTCACCAGCAGGTCGATGCGGCCCTCACGGCGCAGCAATTCGCTCACAGCGGCCGCAACTGAAGCGTCACTCGTCACGTCGAGCGGCAGCATCTCGAAAGACCGCTCATTGAGCTGCGCGCCGCGCCGGCTCGTGCCGTACACCTTGTAGCCTGCCGTGGCGAGCCGCTCGGCCGTCGCCTTGCCGATGCCGGATGAGGCGCCTGTCACCAGTGCAATGGATTTCTTGGGGCTCATGGCAATGCCTCCCTGTCAGTGGGATTCGAGTGTGACGGGCAAGGCGGCACACCCACCGCCGGATCGCTTGGCGTAGTGCTGTTGAGCGACAGATATATGATAATCATCATATTTTTGCTCACACCAAAAGGTCCTCTCAGGCGCAAAGGCGCTCACGGGCCAGCAGGGGCGAAGTGTTTTAGTGCCGACTCCAGCAGGGAGTCTGACAGTTTGGGGTCGTCCACGGCGCGGGCCAGCATCAGCGTGCCCACCATTGTGGAGACCATGACCAATGCCTGCTCGTGGGCGCCCGCCTGGCCCCAATCGGGCAAATGCCGGGCGACCGAGTCGATCATCTCCTTGATGCGGCGGGTGGCGGCACGTCGCACCTCGGGTGCCTGGCGCGGCATCTCTGATCCCAGAGCGGCGACGGGGCAACCTCTTTCCAGGTTCCTGACGTGCTCCTTCGACAGATAGGCGCACATCATGGCTTGCAGGGCCTGCCCTGGCGGCGCGGCGGCGGCGATACGGGCGGAGGTGGCGATGGACTCGGCGCCGGCCCGGTCAGCCGCCTCGGCCAGCATGGCCTCGCGCGACGCGAAGTGGGCATAGAAGCCGCCATGCGTAAGGCCGGCCTGCTTCATGATGTCGGCGACGCTCGTACCGTCGTAGCCGCTGTGCCGGATGGCGCGCGCGGCCGCATCGACGATGCGCTGATGCGTGGCTTCCTTGGATCTGGGGCTGGCGTTTCTCATATGATGATTATCATATTGAAAATTTCAGAATGTACAAGTCCCTCTTGCCGATACCGGCAAGTTTCCTCTGAATAGAGGCCCGCCGATATCGTTTGCATTAGCACCGCACCTACCCTCAGGAGGGGCTCGGTCGGCTTCCCCGGATCAGCTTCCGCTGCAAGCCGGGGCCTTTCTGCCCGACAGAAGGGCACGCGCCTGAGATGGGCACGGCGCGGTCATCATGGTTCTTGCCCGTCAAACGGAGGTTTGGTGGACAGGACTGGATTGAGCGGAGGCCTCTCGCGAACCTGTCGCTGGTCGCCCGTGAAGTCGTTTGGAGTGTGCAATGGGCGGAAACCGCCCAATCTTGATCCCAGTTTCCATAACCCCCGTTATGCGCCGGACCCGGGCTCTGCCTTTTGTCCGAAGTGAGCGCTTCTGCATCGGCGTCGGTTCCGACTGGCTCACCCACGTCCTCGCCGTGCTTGGCCTCGGTAGGCTGCACGCCGGGATCAATCAATGGGGCGAGCAAGTGACTGGCCGCGTGACGGCGCCTTCTAGATCGTCTGTCCGTCGGTTGTGGCCCGTGCGTTCTAGGCACGGCTTGCCGACGAAATCCGAAGCCTGCCGCCCGGCTTGGCGCTGGAACTGGCGATGATCGACTCCCCCTGCGCGATCGGGCGCCGGTTTACTAGAAACGCTTCGCCGACTAGAAACGCTTCGCCGAAAAGTAGGAAGGCGCCGCAGTTACCTGCGGCGCCTTCCGGTCACTTACGGCCGGAGCCGTTTTTGGTCGGATCGACGAGCACATAACTCATGCCCGGCTTGGGAGTCGGCGGAAGGGGCTCACCGCGGGTAACGGTGCGCTCTTCGCCGGTGCGCCCACCACGGGAACCGACCTGCTCGTACTGTCCAGAACGGGGAGCAGTCGTCCCCGGCTTCAAAGGTCCGCTCATGGCGGGCCTCCTTTCAATCTGACGCAGATTGAACTTGCTTTCCCGAGTCCGTGCGCCTTAATGGCGTCGTCAATATACGTTCGGGCCGGGTCGGCCACCTGCAAGGGTGCGTCATCACCTTGCCGGATCTCCTTTGGGCGAGGCGATGCCTCGCCCTTTTTTATTGCGTTACTTCAAGCTGCTTGCGCACCTCTCCTGTTCCGAGTAGTGGCGCGAACGCGCGGAAGTTACGTGTTTGATGGCGCACCCGTCCGGCAACGATGGCGGGATGCACGCCGATCCGCTGCGAGAAAGCAATTATTCCCGAATAGCTGGCATGCGATGTCAGGCCCGCGGTTGCCCATAAGTCTCGCGAGATCAATGCTTCCTCGGCCCACTCGTCGGCCTCGTTCTCGCGAGGGTCTTCGTGGCGTGATGGCGCTTCGCGAAGACTGAAATCATCGACGAATGCCTCGGCCGCGCCGTTGAAGTGACGCCCGACGTGGGCGAGCTCGTGTAGGAGTGAGAACCAGAAGTTATCGATGCGATCGTAGCGCAAAGTCAGCGCAACGATCGGCGCGCCGCCCTCGACAGCACGCAAGGCGGCGCCGTCCAGATAAGTCTTCGGCAGGTGAGAAACGCAGACAAGGTGAACGCCAAGGCCGGACAGCGCGTCTCTTGCACGCTTTGGCCCGTCCTCATGCGCACTCAGCTTCGAAAGCTCGGTGAGCACGTCAAGCGTGATCGAATCGGCTTTGTAGCTTCCCACCAACTTCTGATCTCGGGAAGCCGCGAGCGCCTTCAGACACCACGCCAGCAGGGCATAGGTATCGGTCTTGGCATTCTGGCGCATCGCGTCGTTGCGTCGGCACAGAGGCATCGGCACAGCCTTCATGCCACCTGCGCTCGCGATCAATTCGCCGATCAAATCTCTGGCCTTGGCATTTGCCGAGGCGACCGAGCGAATCCAGCCGCGTTTCGCCATTTCGTTGATCGGGAACCGGCCCCAATCGAGCGAAGATGTCTCTGCGATGTTCCCTGCCGAAGAGGCGTCAGCAACCAGAACCTCGGCGGGAATGCCGAGATGCGTGTGAAGCGCACGGATCATCGCCAACGTCAGCGGCTGCTTGCCGGAAAGAACCTCGGACACCTTGCCACGACTGCCTATATACGGCTCAAGATCGCGCGGTTCGAGCCCCGCCTGTTCCATCCGAAAGCGGATCGCTTCGACCGGCGTCGGCAACTCAATCGGGAAATGCTTTGCCTCGTAGGCTTCCACGAGGTCAGCCAAAACGGAAAGCTCATCGGCCTCAGGAGTTCCGGCCACGGCATCCATGAGCACATCGATCCGCGCCAGGGCAGCCTTATGGTCGGCTTCCGTTCGGATCGGGGTGATGCGCGCCATGTCTAAACCTCCGCCACGTTGATTTTGTCGTATTCGGCGTGTGTGCCGAACCATCGGACCGCGACAACCCCGGCTGCAAAATTGACCTTCACGATCAACCGAAACCGGTTGCCGCCGATGTCGAAAACATATCGCTCCCCGACCTTGTCGGTCTTCGGATAGCGAGTCCGAATATCCTGGTAGGACGTCCAGACCGTCGTTTTCGACGCAACTTCGGCCTTCCACGCCGACAGGCGCTTGGCCACGTCGGCGTGGCGCTTCTGCGCCTCCTCGATAATCTCCACGCCGACCAGCTTCATATAAAGCGTTCCCATTTCAGGATCAAGCGATACGTTCCGGAAATAGGATCGAATCGGCTCGCGCTGTCAAGTTGTGCGCGGATCGGTCTGTCCACATGCTAAAATGAGCCTCGCGACTCGCCCTTGACATGTTCTGCGTTATAGCAAATATAGCAGACATGACAAACGCACAAGCCGTAGCCGCCACCCTTCGCGCAATTCGATCGAAAATGAACTTCACGCAGGAACAGCTTGCCGAGCGGCTGGGCGTGTCCTTTGCGACTGTGAACCGCTGGGAAGGCGGATCGAACCTGCCGCAGAAAGCGGCCCGCGAGGTCATCATGGCGTTGGCGCAGGAGGCCGGGATCGACACCGACGGTGACGCGGGCGAGTCGTCCGATCCCGCAGCGGGCGTAACCCGCCGACGCCGGGGATCGGCATCAGCGGCGCCCTCGACAAAGCCCATGGAGCAAATGCTGTGGGATGCCGCCTGCTCGATCCGCGGCGAGAAGGACGCGCCGAAGTTCAAGGACTATCTGCTGCCGCTGCTATTCCTGAAGCGGCTATCCGATGTGTTCGACGACGAGATCGCGCGCCTCGCGGAAGACTACGGCGACCGCGATACAGCGCTTGAGATCGCCGAGGGCGATCATTCGCTATTGCGCTTCTACATGCCGCCCGAGGCGCGGTGGGGCGCGATCAGTGGGCGCGAAGCCATTGAGTGGCCGCTAGATGACAAGGGCCAGAGCACGAAGCCCAGGGATATCGGCGAGCACCTGACCAAGGCGGTGCGCGCGGTGGTCAAGCAGAACCCTATGCTTTCCGGCGTGATCGACGTGGTGGACTTCGCCGCCGAGCGGAACGGCGAGCGAGATATCAACCCCGCAAAGCTGCGGCTCGTGGTTGAGACGTTCTCCGATCCGCGCTATCGGTTGGGCTTGGCCGATGTGCAGCCTGACTTCCTCGGGCGCGCCTACGAATATCTGCTGCGCAAGTTCGCGGAAGGCTCGGGCCAGAGCGCGGGCGAGTTCTTCACCCCGACCGAAGTCGGTTTCCTGATGGCGCATATCATGCGGCCCCGCCCAGGTGAGGATTGCCATGACTATGCCTGCGGATCGGCGGGCCTGCTGGTGAAGCTGCAACTCGTAGCGCGCGAGCTCGATCCGACCGCCAAGGTGCCTTTGAAGCTCACCGGCCAGGAGCTTCAGGCCGAGAGCTACGCCGTCGCGCAGATGAACGGCATCATCCACGACATGGAGATCGAGATCGCTCGGGGCGATACGATGATCAACCCAAAGTTCCGCACCAACGAAGGCAAGGTGCGCGGCCACGATATCGTCGTCGCCAATCCGATGTGGAACCAGCCCTTCGCGCCGGATGTCTTCGCCAACGATCCGTTCGATCGCTTCCGCACTACCGGCGGCGTCACCACAGGCAAGGGCGATTGGGCTTGGCTTCAGCACACCCTTGCCTGCCTGGGCGACAATGGTCGCGCGGCGGTGGTGCTTGACACCGGCGCGGTCACGCGCGGCTCAGGTTCGAAGAACGAGGACAAGGAGCGTAACATCCGCAAATGGTTTGTCGATCACGACTTGATCGACGGCGTGATCCTGCTGCCGGATAACCTCTTCTACAACACAAGCGCCGCCGGCGTGATCGTGGTGCTGAACAAACGCAAGCCTGCGGCGCGCAAGGACAAGATTGTCCTGCTGAACGCCAGCAAACGACTAAAGAAGGGCAAGCCGAAAAACTACATTCCGGAGGACGCTATTCGTCCGCTCGCGGCAGCCTATCTCAAGGGCGAAGCAGTAGATGGCGAGATAGCGATCATCACGCGACAAGAGGCCGAGGAAGCTGACTACAATTTGAGCCCAAGTCGATACGTTGGTCGCGTTGACGACGCCGAGAAAGCAACTTTGCCAGACCTAATCGCCGAACTGCTGAAGCTCGATGAAGAGTCCAGTGCAGTGAATGCCTCTTTGGCTCAATTAATTGCTGGGGCGGGGAGTTCGAAATGATCCCCGCAGAATGGACGATCGAGCCACTAGAAAGATTGGTTGAATACGATTCGGGGCGTACGCCGGCCCGTGCCAACCCGGTCTACTGGGAAGGCGATGACACTAGGGTGCCGTGGGTCGCGATTTCCGACATGGAAAACTATGACACGATCTCAAAGACGCGCGAGGCGATTACACGTCGCGCGTTCGAAGAAGTTTTCCGTCGAAGGATCGTTCCTGCTGGCACGTTGCTGATGAGTTTCAAGCTCACTATTGGGCGGGTTGCGACGTTAGGAATTGACGCGTGCCACAACGAGGCAATTATCTCGATCCGCCCAAAGGCACGGGTAGATCAGAGGTATCTTGGGTATTTTCTATCGCAGGTGGACTACGACGATCTTCAGGACCGGCAGATCAAGGGAAACACTCTCAATCAGGACAAGATTGATCGCATACCGGTGATCCTGCCTCCCAAACAAGAGCAAAGTGACATTGCAGATGTGCTGGACTTCGTCCGTCAAGCCATAACTCTGGAAACTAAGGCTACTGAAGTCGCGAGTTCTTTAAAGCGCGCTGCCATGCGCGACCTCTTTGCGACGGGCTTGCGCGGCAAGGCGCTAAAGGAAACCGAACTCGGCCTAATCCCAGACAATTGGGATGTCGTGGAATTTGGTTCAGTGCGTGAATGGCTTCAATACGGCACGTCAACCCCATGCACCTATAAGCCCACAGCCTTCCCGGTGCTGCGCATTCCCAATATCCAAACTGGGCGCGTGAACGCCGAAGACATAAAGTACGGAAACCTGAGGACCGGCGAAGCGAACCGCTATCGGCTGGCGGATGGCGACCTGATCTTCATTCGCACTAACGGGGTTATCGAACGGCTTGGCACGTGCGCGGTTTACGCCGGGCAGCCAGCTGATGCTTTGTTTGCTTCCTATCTGATCCGCGCTCGATTGAATCTTGAACAAATTAACCCACATTTTTTGGCTCAATTCTTTGCTTCAGAGCGGGGCACCCAGATCATTGCGGGACGTGCCACGCCTGCGGCAGATGGAAAATACAATCTGAACACAGGAACTATCGACGGCCTCCCCATCCCACTCCCTCCGACGCTGGATGAACAGCGCGAGATCGTCGAAATTCTCGATGCCATCGATCGGAAAGTTAGCCTGCATCAGCGGAAGCGCGCCGTACTCGAAAACCTTTTCAAGGTACTGCTGCACAAGCTGATGACCGGCGAAATCCGCGTGGCCGATCTCGATTTGTCGGCGCTCGGCAAGGCTCCGCTCCAAGGAGTAGCCGCATGAGCGACCTCAAGATCAGCGAAGCCGGCACCGTTCAGTTTCCGATGGTGAAGCACGCCGCCGAAATCGGCTGGACGCCACTCACCCCCGAAGTCGCCAAGCAGAAGCGCGGCGGCGAAGCGGGCATGCTGCTGCGCGACGAGCTCGAAGCGAAGCTGTCGGAATTCAATACGTGGCTTTCGGCCGACGCTCTGCGCTCGATCATCGAGACGCTCGACGCGATCCCGGCAACGGTCGATGGCAACCGCGAAATGCTGATGTGGCTGCGCGGCGAACGCGGCTGGTACGACGAAGCCGAAAAGCGTCATCGCCGCGTTCAGCTGATCGATTTCGAACATCCCGACGCGAATGCCTTTCACGTCTCGTGGGAATGGACGCTGAAGCCGCCCGCCCGCAAGGGTAACAGGGCGGACGTGATGTTCCTTGTCAACGGCGTGCCGGTCTGCATCGTCGAACACAAGAACCCGAAAGACGGAGACGCCATCGAGCGCGGCATCAAGCAGTTGCGCCGCTACGAGATCGAGACGCCGGAGCTGATCGGCGCCCCGCAGATCTTCAACGTCACGCACCTGCTCGACTATTGGTATGGCGTCACCTGGAACGCCACCCGCCGCGACATGGCGCGCTGGAAGCAGACGCCGGACGAAGCCTATCGCTTCGCGGTGCAGGCGTTCTTCGAACGCACGGATTTCCTCCGTACGCTCCAGCACTGGATTCTGTTCTACGTTCAGGACAGCGAGACGCGGAAATCGATCCTGCGCCAGCACCAGCGCCGCGCCATCGATGCGATCGTCGCCCGCTGCGCTGATCCCACCAAGACCCGCGGCCTTGTGTGGCACACGCAAGGGTCGGGCAAGACATTCACGCTGCTCACGGCCGCGAAGCTAATCCTCGAACAGAAGGAGCGCTTCCAGAACGGGACGGTGATCCTCGTCGTTGATCGCACTGAGCTTGAAGGGCAGTTGAAGGGCTGGGTCGAGCGCGTACTCGGCGAAATGCAGAACCAGGATATCGCCATCAAGCGGGCGAACACCAAGGCCGAGCTTCAGCAGCTTCTCGACGCGGACTTTCGCGGCCTGATCATCGCGATGATCCACAAGTTCGAGGCGATCCGAAAGGATTCGTCTGTCCGCGACAACATCTATGTGTTCATCGACGAAGCTCACCGGTCAGTCGCAAAGGATCTCGGCACCTACCTCATGGCGTCGGTGCCGAACGCCACGATCATCGGCTTTACCGGCACGCCGATCGCCAACACCGAACAGGGCACAGGCACGTTCAAGATTTTCGGCGCCGAGGACGAAACCGGCTATCTCGACAAGTATTCGATCAAGGAATCGATCGCCGACGAAACCACACTGCCGATCAAGCACGTCCTGGCGCCAAGCGAGATGACGGTGCCCGTTGACCGTCTGGACAAGGAATTCTTCGAACTCGCCGCCGCCGAAGGCGTAACGGATATCGAAGAGCTCAACAAGGTTCTGGACCGGGCGGTAGGCCTGCGCACCTTCCTCAAGGCAGACGATCGCGTCGCCAAGGTGGCCGCGTTCGTCGCCGAGCACTTCAAGGAAAACGTGTTGCCGCTCGGCTACAAGGTGTTTGTGGTCGCCGTCGATCGTGAGGCCTGCGCCAAATACAAGCAGGCTCTCGACAAGCTGATGCCGCCGGAGTGGACGGAGGCTGTCTATACGGAGAACCCCGCTGACGTGGTGGATCGCCCGCTGGTAGCCCAGCTCCAGCTGAGTGACGAGCGCGAGGAAGATGTCCGCCTGCTGTTCAAGAAGGCCGACAAAGACCCGAAAATTCTGATCGTTACCGACAAGCTGCTGACCGGTTACGACGCGCCGCCGCTGTATTGCCTCTACCTCGATAAGCCGATGCGGGATCACGTCCTGCTTCAGGCGGTTGCGCGCGTCAACCGGCCGTATGTTGACAAGGAAGGCATCCAGAAGAAGGTCGGCCTCGTAATCGACTTCGTCGGCGTACTTCGCGAGCTGAAGAAGGCGCTGCAATTCGACTCGTCGGATGTGGATGGGGTGATCGAGGATCTCGATCTCCTGATGAAGGACTTTCTAGAAAAGATCGCGAAGGCTTCAGTTGACTATCTCGATGCCGGCGAAGGTGGCGATGCTGACGAACGTCTTGAACGCCTCGTCTATGGCCGATTTCTCGAGCCGGAACCTCGCAAGGCGTTCTTCGAGGCCTACAAAGATATCGAAAACCTCTGGGAAATCCTGTCGCCCTCAAAGGAGCTTGTCGATCACATCGGCACGTTCAAGCGCCTGGCGCAGCTCTATGCTGCGGTTCGCAATGCCTATGCCGACAAGATCGGTTTTGTGGCAGACCTCGCCTACAAAACACGGCGACTTGTCGAACAGAACGCGACCCAGAATGGCCTCGGGCGCTTGACGAAGAGTGTAACCTTCGATGTGAAAACGCTTGAAGCCCTGCGTTCGGACAAAGGCTCCGACGAAGGCAAGGTGTTCAATCTGGTGCGAGGCCTCCAGAAGGAAATCGACGACAATGCCGATGCCGCGCCGGTGCTTCAGCCGCTGAAGGATCGCGCCGAGCGCATCCTTAAAGACCTCGAAAACCGCAACACGACCGGGCTTGCCGCCATGGACCTTCTCGCGGCTCTTGCCGTCGAGAAGGATGCTGCATCGCGGGCGGCCAAGGACACGGGCCTGACGCCGAAGGCATTCGCTGCTTTCTGGGCGCTTCGGGATAATGCGGTACTGAAAAGCAGCGGGATCGATGCGCTCGAACTGGCGAAGGAGATTGAAAAGCTTCTTGCGCGGTTCCCGAACGCCCGGGTGAACCCCGACGAACAGCGACAGCTCCGCGCTTTGCTCTATCGACCATTGATCAACCTTGCGAAAGATGCCCGTGCCGGCGTGGTCGACCTGATAATGGCGAACGTGCTGGGCTAATCACTGGCCATGCCAAAGTATCTTTCAGAACAAGACGCGCTCAAACAGCGTGTCGCTCGATGGGCGCTCAAGCTTAGGGTCAATCCGCGCGTCATCCGCATCCAACGCATGACGCGGAAATGGGGTTCGTGTTCCCGCGCGGGCACGATCACACTGGCCGTCGATCTTCTCGACCAATCGGACGCTTTCCAAGACTTCGTTGTAGCCCATGAATTGCTTCACCTTCGCGTGCCGAGCCACGGTCGCCTATTCAAAGCGCTGATGACAGCGCATGTGCCGGGTTGGCGATCTCTTGAGGTCTCTCGCACGAACAGGCCACGTCGATAGGAGCGGATTGTGTCTCTGAACGGCCCCAAAGACGGACACGCAGAAAGCCGCGCTGGATAAAGGTTCAATGGCAGGTCACTCGAGCATAACGATGAATGGGCCGTCCGGCATTCCAGATACATAACGCAGGATACGGTCGCACTATCGAGCCCAAACCCGCAAATTACCGCGATATCCCTAGCACGACCGAGTGAGTCGCTGGATTTAGGCCGCCTTACAACTACCTATATGATAAAGTTGCCCATTTGCATGGAGGTTTTGCCTGTGGGAAGGGAAGAGCAGCTCTTATCGGCATCCATCCGGGACACGCTGAGGGAAGCGCATAAGGCCGAATCCAAGATCTCATATGAGATGGAAGGCAACCGAACCCTCGAGGACATCGATGAGGAAAATACAAAGCTTGAGGAAGCTCAAGATACGCTAAGGTGGTGTATCCGAAAGCTCTATCGAGACGTCGGTATGCTCGCCGAACGAATGTCTATGCCACTGCTCGCTAAGAGGATAGCGGCCGAGTTCGACAAGACCGCTGAAACGGACTTGGCAGAGATGAAGACATCGCCTTACGATATCGGGCTGATCAGCAAGCATATTGGCGCCATACTTGGCCATTTCGACTCCATTGCTGTCATGACTGACGGCCAAGCCATCACAGGTCTCGATACCTTCCGGACGATATTGGAAAATACCCCCGCAATCATGACGCTCACTGGGATCGACCCCAAAAATGAGAAGGACGTACGCCGAGCGGTTTTCGATGTGTTGAAGATCGCTTTTCACGATGCGATGATGGAGATTACTGTCGGTCAGCTTCTAAAGACCTTCAAGCCAGATCTTGGCGTGCGCTCGTTGATGGCGGCTGCTGAATACAAGTTCGTTGGAAACGAGACTGAATTAAAGGTAGCTATGGAAGGAATTTATGCCGACATGAGGGGCTATCATGGACATGATTGGCGCTCCTTCTTTGCGGTCTTTTATACGACGGATGCCATCGTTCATCGTGACCGTATCATCGAGGAATTCAGTGGCGTAAAGGCTGACCTTAACTGGACACCGATTATCGTGACCGGTAAAGGAGCCCGAAAGCCACGCAAATCTGGTTTGAAGGCCTAAACCCTGCCGAGCTACTACTTGGGAGGACCAGTTGGCCATCTCCTTGGAAGTGCCGGAACTCAGGGGGCGCGCCTGTATCCTAGCTTGAGTGGCGTCCTAGGTCTGCCCTCCATTAGCTGCAGGTAAGTAGGGAAAGAAGAAAAGGCAGCTTCGCGCCCAAATCAGCTGTAGATATCGGCTTCGCTGCTTCCCGAAAGCAGACGTTGCCGGCGATCACGCTGGAGGTCGTGATTGCGCCGGCAGCGGAAGTTGGGCTGCGGCCAGGAAGCAGCCCCCGAGGAGCGGGCGCGAACTACCTCTGTGTACTGGTTAGCCTGCTGCCTCCTCCTCAAGAGTGGTTATCTCGACCAGTTTGCTCAGCATGAGCTCCTTCCAGGCGTCGGCAAGCCGTGCATCGACCTTGGAACGTGCTGGATTGAGGGCCGAGCCCTCGAACCACTTGTCTACCTTTGCGACAATGTCGTCGCGATAGCCGGCACCTTGCCCATAACGCTTGCGCAGGTCGGCCCAGAACTCGACATCGTTGTCGAGATAGGGCTTGAAGGTGTTGCGGCCAATGCTCTGCGCGCGGACGAGGAACTCCTGGTGCCAGTCCGAGAGATCCTCGGCCAAGGTCTCTACGAGCGCCACGGCTTCTGGGGTGGAGGCGAATTGGTTTTGCAGACCATCCAGCCGGCCCTTGATCCGGGCCACCAACTCGCTAGTGCGCAGGTTGGCGTCCGCTCGCACCCCAGTGCCGACCATGTGGTGGACATCGAGGTTGTACCAGGAGCCATTGCGCAAAGCCGCAGCGGCGATGCTGCTTGGATGGCTTGCCTTGAGCTCTTGCAGCAGGCGCTTCTGGGCGACGCTAACCGAACCGGGAATGACCTCGTAATCATTTGCGATCGCGATGGCCTCCTTCGCGAGCGTGACCCGGGCCTGCTGGATGCGGTGAGCGTCGGCGTTGGTGCGCAGCTCGGCCGCAAGGCCAGTGAAGCGCTCAAGGCGCTCCAACTGTCGCTGGCGGATTTGGTCCACCTGCTGGCTGATCTCCTGCCAGACCACCCCAGCGCCCTCATCGGCCACGTTGAAGAATATCACCGGCACCGGCGGTAGGTTGGCGGCCTTGAGGCTGTCCTGGATCTGGCGGCTGCGATAGGCGTAGCCCTCTTCCACCGACTCCACTGGCTCGCCGAGATCATCAATCACTCTGATCGCTTCGTCGCCGCGCGGAAGGACCAGCAGCGCGACTCGCTGGCGGTCGAGCGCGTCCGAGCCCATCTCCTTCAAGCCTTTCAGGATGCTGAGCGGTTCCTGTCCGGGCGCGTCGTTGAACGCGCAGCACAGGATGCTCAGCGCCCGCGAATCGGCCGTCAGCGCCTGCAGGTCGGGTCGGTCCGTGGTCCCGTGGATCCCCTTGGTATCGATAATCGTCAGGTCGTAGGGTGATTTGCGTATGGCCGATTTCGGTAGGAAGACGATCACGCGGTCCGGGATCGAGACACGAGGATGACGGCCGAAGTTGATGTCGGTTACGACCGAAGAAAGCCACTGTAGGCCGGAGGTATTGTTCTCCGACATGAACATTTGCGTCTCGGTGCGCTGCTCCAGGCGCATCCGCGTGACGATGGCGTGAACCACGTCCTCGCGCGCGCCGGAGGCGCCGTCCAACAGCTCTTTGACCGGATCTAGCAAGGCCTTGGGGTCCGAAGAATCCTTGCGCTTAGGGAGGTCAGCCATGCTACGGATGGCGCGCTCCAACTCGGTGGAAATGCCGCCTTTGCCGTCAGCCACGGCATCGACAAACTCCCTCACTAGCAGGCGAACTTCGTCCTCGCCCTTGGGCTCGACGGTGACGCTGAAGGCCGGCGCCGCGCGCACCACCACCTCGCTCGTGGTCGTCCGCCCGCCAGAGGTAGGGAAGATAGCCCGCGGCCGGCCTGCGGAATCCGGATACACCAGGTTCGTCAGATGCGACAGGGCCGTGGTCTTGCCGATGCCAACTGCGCCGATCCAGGCCAGAGCGTGGTCGATCCGCCCGACATAATCCGCCGTCGCCAATAGCGTCTCGCGGGTGAAAATCAGTGGCGCGGTGAGCAACTGATCGAACTCGTCCGCGGCCTCGAATGCCTCCAGGTCCTGAAGCGCCTGCTCCGCCGCCCACAGCACGTCGCGATTGGGGTGACGAAAGTCGGGTCGCTTGGAGACCTTCCAGTCGCGGGAATAGAAATCGAGCATGGCTAGGCTATCTTCGGTGCCGATGGCCTTGAGATAGCGCTCGGCCATCGACCGGTCCGTGACCTCGGTCTTCTCCAAGCGCGAGATAACACTGTTGCTACTGACGCCCAGGCGCTTGGCCATCTCGCCCTGGTTGATGCCTGCATTCTCGCGCGCCTTGCGAAGCGCCGCTGTCGGGACGGACATGTCGCTCTCCTTTGTCTCTACCAGATACGCCTAAAAACCTTGCTATGCAAATTTGATTTGCAAACTTGCACATCTTAGTTGCATATCAGGCTTGGCGGATAACTGGCATCCCGCCGCAGGCGCCTTAAACTCCGCGACAGGAGACGTGCATGGGTATTCCGGCGAGCGACGATGAGAAGGTGATTGTGAGCGCCTTCCTGCAAAGCGGACATCCATGGATGGCTTTCGGCACGGTTATGCTCAAATCGGGGGTTCGCGTCACCATAGCCACGGCGCTGATGTTCCTGGCGCTGGAACAGGGAAATAACGTCCCATCGGTGCTGAAGTTACTCGGCACCTCACTTTAGTCCGGCCGCGCCAAGCTTTGCCCCTCTCAGGATCGCCAAGCGTCACCGCTTGGAAAACCAGCTGGCGGCATGCCACTAGCAGCCATTGCCCTTATACATCCACGGGGCGTTGCTATCCGCCTTGCACGCTGCTCTCTTTAGATTACTGCCACTCTTCTTTCGGCCAGCGCATCACCGTTCCACTTCCCGGCCGTGACAGAGCCTATGAACGTCCCAAACGCGCTGGACTTGCTGCTGGTAGCAAGCATGCATGCTTACAGATAGCGCGCATGGATAGGCTCACATAAAACCTATATAGTTACTACGATCCTCACCGTTCCCCGCCCCTGCGGGGTCGTGGTGGTAGGGGCGGCAGTCGCCGCCTCCAACCACCGGAGGATCCAATGACCACCAACCTCACCGACCGCCAGCTTGTCATCCTGGGCGCAGCTGCCGCCCGCAGCGACCTCATGGTCCTGCCCCTGCCCGATACCCTGAAGCTCAATGCCGGCGCCGCAGCGCTGGTTCTCAAGAGCCTGATTGCCAGGAACCTCATCGAGGAATGCCCCGCCGAGCGGGGCCAGGCTATCTGGCAGGAACGTGATAGCCAGCGTCTCACCCTGAAGATCACCGAGGCCGGCCTGCATGCCATCGGCGTCGAGCCGCCGGCTCCGGACGATACCGTACCGGCGGAGGCCCCCTCGGCAGATGTCGCCGCTCCGCCGGCCCCAGCGGCGATCCGACCGGGCACCAAGCTGGCTCTGGTTCTCGACCTGCTGCACCGCCCAGAGGGCGCCAACATCGCAGAGATCACTGCCGCCACCGACTGGCAGGCCCATTCAGTCCGCGGTTTCATCAGCGGCACCCTGAAGAAGAAGCTCAGCTTGGTCGTATCCTCAGAGGCCGAGGGTGACCGCGGCCGCATCTACCGAATCGTCCCTGCTGTCGGGGACGCAGCATGAGCCGGCTGGCCGCTGCTGACGTCGAGGCCGCCCTGGTGGCCCTGGACACCATGGATGCCGATGCCCTGAAGCTGCGCTGGCAGGAACTCTATGGCAGAGAGGCTCCCCACAAAGCCCGCGCCGAATTCCTGCGCAGGGGATTGGCCCACCGCCTGCAGGAGAATGCCTTCGGCGGGCTGAAGCCCGCCGTGGCACGCCGCCTCGCCCGGATCGCCGAGGAAGCCGCCCGAGGCAATGAAGCGGTGACTGTCTCGCCTGTTGTCTCCGGTCCCGCCCCTGGTACCCGCCTGCTGCGGCAGTGGAACGGCCAGACCCAGATGGTCGAGGTGCAGGTCGATGGTTTTGTCTGGGCCGGCCGGCGCTTCACCTCGTTGTCCGCCGTCGCCCAAGCCATCACCGGCACCAAATGGTCTGGCCCTCGCTTCTTCGGCCTGGGGTCTCGGCCATGAGCCGGAAGCCCCTTGTCCGCTGCGCCATCTACACTCGCAAATCTTCGGAAGAAGGCCTCGAACAGGACTTCAACTCGCTGGATGCCCAGCGGGAGGCCTGCGAGGCCTATGTCCGCTCCCAGGCCCATGAAGGCTGGCGAGCCCTGCCCGACCTGTTCGACGACGGTGGCTTCTCCGGCGGGACGCTGGAACGTCCCGCCCTGCTGCAGTTGATGGAGGCGGTGCGGGCCCGCCGCGTGGACGTGATCGTCATCTACAAGATCGACCGCCTGACCCGCTCCCTCACCGACTTCGCCCGCCTGGCCGAACAGTTCGATGCCCACGGGGTGTCCTTCGTCTCGGTGACGCAGCAATTCAACACCACCACCTCCATGGACCGGCTGATGCTGAATGTGCTGCTCTCCTTCGCCCAGTTCGAGCGGGAGATCACCGGCGAGCGGATCCGCGACAAGATCGCCGCTTCGAAGAAGAAGGGCCTGTGGATGGGCGGGACCACGCCCTTCGGCTACGACATCAAAGACCGCAGCCTCGTCATCAAAGAAGACGAGGCTGCAAGCCTTCGCACTATCTTCAGCCTGTATCTGGAGCTGGGCACGGTGGCCAAGCTGGAAGCCGCGGTGGCGGCTCGGGACATTCGCACCCGGCGACGAACTCTGTCCGATGGCCGAGAGGCCGGCGGCGTCTCAATTCAACGCGGACATCTATACCATCTGCTGTCGAACCCGCTCTACGCCGGCCGCATCCGGCATAAGGAGAAGGTCTACGATGGGGCTCACCCCGCCATCATCGACCAGGCCACCTGGAATGCAGTGCAGACCCTGCTGGCCGACAACACGCAGGGGCCCAGGAAGCGAGTGCCCAGGCCAACGACCGAACCCGGCTGGCTCGCCGGCCTGCTCCTGGATCAGGACGGCAGGACCTTTGCCCTGAACCACGCGAACAAGGGTGGTAAGCGCTATCGCTATTATGTGGAGCGACCAACCCGTGACGACGCGAACAGGAAACTGAAGCGTGTACCTGCAGTCGAACTCGAACGGGTGGTGCAGGAAGCCGCCTGCGGCTTCCTGCAGGATCCCCTCCAGCTCATCGAGAAGCTGGGCATCGACCGGCCGGAGCAGACCGGCTCGATCTTCGAGGCAGTCGACTCACTCAAGCGCCACATGGCCGACAATGCCACCGCGGCCTGGGACAGCCGCATTCGGCCGACGCTCAAGCACATCACGCTTCAGGCAGAAGGCATCAGCCTGTCTTTCGACCGGCCCGCTCTTCAGCAACTTCTAGGATTACCAAGACCATCGAAGTCGGCACCGGACACCCTGGTCATTGATCTGCCGGTCCGGGTCAAGACGCGTGGTGCGCAGTTCAAGCTGGTCCTGCCGGCCACCGGCACGGATGCTCCACGACCAGACATCACCCTCATCAAGGCGGTGGCCAGGGCCCATACCTGGGCACGGCAACTGATCACCCATGAACAGCCGACGATTGCCGCGATCGCCAAGGCGGAAGGCTTCACCAAAGGCTATGTCCGGCGGGTCCTGCGCCTTGCCTACCTGGCGCCTGATATCGTCGAGGCCATCCTCGACGGACGGCAGCCGGTGGATCTCACCGCGGAGAAGCTGATGCTGCATGTGGAGGTGCCCAGGAGCTGGCAGCGCCAGCGGGCGGAATTCCTCGGGATTAGCTGACCAGGCTCTCGATCACTAAGACCATCGCCGAGGCCCTGTCGACAGCCTGTCGCAGGGCCTTTGTTTGTTCCATCAATGCTTCCAGGCTCAAGCGACTGGATTGCCCGACCACAGCGATCTCATGCGCGTCTTCGAGCAGGCCCGTGACGTGCGCGAAGTGTTCGTTGATCTGATCCAGCCTGCCCTCAGCCATGGCCACCTCCGGTCGGCCCGGCCAGCAAGGCGTGAGGTGGTGGGCAAGTCCACTGAAGCTTTCGACAAACCCCGCCCACACCGGTTCGCCGAAATCCGCTGGTAGGCAGATCGCGAATCGAACCGGCCGGTCCCTTGCGCAAAGGAAAGGGTACTGGCGAAATACCCCTGCAGAGACTGAAGCGTCAGCATCGGGGAATTCGGCCGCCACCGGCGGGGCAAGAGACGACTCGGTCGTGGCCGGCAGGCTGAATGAGCCCGACATTCCGGGCGGTTACGAGGCACCGCAGAAATAGCCTAAGCCATTGATATTACAGAGAAAAGATGGTGGCGGAGAGGGTGGGATTCGAACCCACGGTACCCTCGCGGGTACAACGGTTTTCGAGACCGCCCCGATCGACCACTCTGGCACCTCTCCGCAGAAGAGTCTGGTCGTCAAGGCGGCGGAAGATAGTCGAGGGCCGACCGCTTGCAAAGGGAAAAATTGCAGGCCGCCGGCCCTACCACCGCGCTATTCCGCCGCCGGCTGGAACACCCCCTTGACCGGCAGGGGCTCGTCCAGCTTCTGCCAGTCGATCAGGATGTCGCCGGCCTCGTGCTCGTACTGGAGGGCGCCGATCGCCGCGTATTTCGGCCGCACCTTGTCGGTCAGCAGGCCCACGCGCTTGAAGTTCGGCATCAGCCGCTCGAACAGCAGGTGCTGGAAGATGTGGGTGACGTGGCTTTTGAGAATGTGCTCGCGCGCTGCCTCGACGTCGAAGCCGTATTCCGCCGCCACATCCATGCCGAACAGGCGGTCGCGCATGATCAGCGCCGCCTGGTAGGCGAATTCGGCGCGGTCCTCGATCTCCTGCTCGGGCAGGGTCTTGATCCAGTCTTCCAGGTAGTTGACGCCGAAGGCGACGTGGCGGCCCTCGTCGCGCATCACCAGTTCGACCACCTGCTTGAGCAGGGGATCGCGCGTGGTCTGCACCATGGTGCCGAAGGCGGCCAGCGCCAGGCCCTCGATGATCAGCTGCATGCCGATGAACTTGAGGTCCCAGCGGCTATCGACCAGCACCTTGTCGATCAGGGCCTTGAGGTTGCCGTTCACCGGGTAGAGCCGGCCGCAGCGGTGGCGGATATAGGTGTTGAAGGCCTCGACGTGGCGCGCTTCGTCGAAGGTCTGGCTGGCGGCATAGAGCTTGGCATCGGCGGTCGGCGCGCAGGAGACGAGCTGCGAGGCCACCAGCATCGCACCCTGCTCGCCGTGCAGGAACTGGGCGAGCGTCTGGGCATGGGCCTTCCAGGCAAAGCGCACCTTCTCCTCGTGCGGCAGGGCCTCGTATTCGCCATAGCCGTTGAACGGCATGGTCAGCGGGTCCATGGGGAAATCGTCGAAATCGACCGGCATGTCCCAGTCGACATCGAGCGTCGCATTCCAGTTGTGCCGCTTGCCCAGCTCGTAGAGCCGGCGGATCTTGGCATTGGCGCTGTCGTAGTCCCAGTTGAAGGAACCCAGCAGCGGCGTCTTGAAGATCTCGCGGATCGTCTCGACATCGTCCTGGGTCAGGCGTTGGGCGAGTTCATCCTCGCTGAAGACCCGGACGCCCTGGGGTGGTTGCTCGACCAGACGAACACGCATGTCATCCTCCGCAATTGGCTTGGCCTTTGGCCTTGTTGGCTCGCTGCCCGCCTGTCCCGGTCGGCGCAGGGCCAAATGACAAATTGTCACTTGGTTGATCGCAGTAGGCCGCAGACGCGGGCGGCCACGCATTGCGCTGGATCAATGCAGCCGCCATGATGCCGCTGAAAATCGAGACCCTCCGCCCGTGCCCGTTGGGCCCCTCGCCGGGAGCGTGATCATGACCCGCGCCGCTGCCATCGCCCTGGCCCTCGAGTGCCTGGCGCCGCGCCTGGGCGAGAAGGATCGCGCCGCGATCATCGACCGGGCGCTGGGCAGTCACGGCCTGCGCCAGGCCTCGGCGCAATCGGCCGCCTGGCTTGCCCTGGTTTCCTATGCCCGCCACGGCTTCACCGATTACGACGACCTGCTGGCCGAGGGCTACGACCGGGCCTCGGCACGGCATTTCACCCTGGAGGCGACCCAGGCGGTGCTCGACGGCTGGGGCTGCCCCCACCCGGTCGCGGTCGACGACACGGTGGTGACCCAGGCAGCCGGGGGCGCCCGCTGACATCGGCCCCTTACTTCCCGTTGACAGCCAATCGGGCGTGGGTATAGTGCGCCCTCTCGCGGTGAACCGTCAGGTTTGCCGTGGTTTCCATGTTTGGGCACCCGAACGGGGCCCGCGCTGCATAACGACAGCGGCATGCCGGCGGCCATCGTGGCCAGGCGTGTGCAAGAAGGACTGGGTTTAAGATGTTTGCGGTTATCAAGACCGGCGGCAAGCAGTACAAGGTCGCCGAGCAGGATGTCATCACCGTCGAGCGCCTGGAAGGCGAAGCCGGTAGTGTGATCTCCTTCGACCAGGTGCTGATGGTCGGCGAAGGCGAGAGCTTCACGGTCGGTGCGCCGGTCGTGGCGGGCGCGGTGGTGTCGGCGCAGATCGTCGGCCAGGCGCGCGCCCCAAGCTGATCGTCTTCAAGAAGCGCCGTCGCCAGAATTCGCGCCGCAAGAACGGCCATCGCCAGGACCTCACCGTCCTGAAGATCACCGGCATCACTGCCGCCTGATCCCGCGACAACGATTTGTAAGATAGGAGCGGACAATGGCTCACAAAAAAGCAGGCGGTTCATCGCGTAACGGTCGTGATTCGGCCGGTCGTCGCCTGGGCGTCAAGAAGTACGGCGGCGAGGCCGTGATCGCCGGCAACATCATCGTGCGTCAGCGCGGCACCAAGATCCATCCCGGCACCAATGTCGGCATGGGCAAGGACCACACCCTGTTCTCGCTGGTCGAGGGCAAGGTCACCTTCGCCGTCGGCAAGCTGGGCCGGACCTACGTTTCGGTCGAAACCCTCCCGGCGGCGGCGGAATAATCTGCCGCGCCTCGCCGCGGCCCTTCAGGCCCGCGGCGGAATAGGCGGGATCGAAGGGCCCGGCGGCAACGCCGGGCTTTATTCGTTTTGGAACCGAGCGCATGAAGTTTCTCGACTACGCCAAGATCTACATCCGCAGCGGCGACGGCGGCGCCGGCTGCGTCTCGTTCCGGCGCGAGAAGTTCATCGAATTCGGCGGGCCCGACGGCGGTGACGGCGGCCGCGGCGGCGACGTCGTGATCGAATGCGTCGACAACCTCAACACCCTGCTCGACTACCGTTACCAGCAGCACTTCAAGGCCCAGACCGGCATCCACGGCATGGGCAAGGATCGCCACGGCGCCAACGGCAAGGACATCGTGCTGAAGGTCCCCGTGGGCACCCAGATCCTTTCTGGGGAGGGGACGAGGACGAGGAAACCCTGTTCCACGACTTCACCAAGGCGGGCGAGCGCATCGTCTTTGCCAAGGGCGGCAACGGCGGCTTCGGCAATGCCCATTTCAAGGGCCCGGGCAACCAGGCCCCGCGCCACGCCAATCCCGGCCAGCCCGGCATCGAGATGACCATCGTGCTGCGCCTGAAACTCATCGCCGATGCCGGCCTGGTCGGCCTGCCCAATGCCGGCAAGTCCACCTTTCTGTCGGCCACCTCGCGGGCCCGGCCCAAGATCGCCGACTACCCCTTCACCACGCTCAAGCCCCAACTGGGCGTGGTCGCGGTCGACGAGGAGGAATTCGTCCTCGCCGACCTGCCGGGCCTGATCGAAGGCGCGCACGAGGGGGTGGGCCTGGGCGACCAGTTCCTGGCCCATGTCGAACGCTGCAACGTGCTGATCCACCTGGTGGACGGCACGCAGGAAGACCCGCAAGGCGCCTATCGCACGATCCGGCGCGAGCTGCGCGCCTATGGCAATGGCCTCATCGACAAGCCCGAGATCATCGCGCTGAACAAGGCCGATGCCCTGACGCCTGAAGAGATCGAGGAAAAGGCCGGCGCCATCGCCCGCTCCGCCCGCAAGTCGCGCAAGGCGATCTTCGTCATCTCGGGCCAGAGCGGCCAGGGCATCACCGATCTGCTGCGCACGGCCATGGTGCCGATCCGCGAGCGCCGCGCGGCCGATGCCCTGCGCGACCGCCCGGCCCGCGCGCCCACCCCGCCGGAGGCCTGGCGACCGTGACGATCAAGGTGAATTGCGCCACCCCTTGATCGCCTCTCAATCACGGTCCCAACCATGACCATCACCGATATCGCCACCCTCGCCACGGCCGACCGGCTGAAGGCGGCCACCCGTATCGTCGTCAAGATCGGTTCCGCCCTGCTGGTCGACCAAGCCAAGGGCACCCTGCGCCGCCACTGGCTGGAAGGGGTTGCCGCCGATGTGGCAGGGCTCAAGGCCCGCGGCCAGGACGTCGTCATCGTCTCGTCCGGCGCCATCGCCCTGGGCCGGCGGGTGCTGAACCTGCCCAAGGGGCCGCTGAAGCTGGAGGAGAGCCAGGCGGCGGCCGCGGTCGGGCAGATCCGCCTGACCCACGCCTGGGCCGAGGTGCTGGCCGCCCATGATCTTTCCACCGCCCAGGTCCTGCTGACCCTGGACGATACCGAGAACCGCCGGCGTTACCTCAATGCCCGCTCGACCATGGCGACCCTGCTGCGCCTTTCCGCCGTGCCGGTGATCAACGAGAACGACACCGTCGCCACCTCGGAAATCCGCTATGGCGACAACGACCGCCTGGCGGCGCGGGTGGCCGAGATGGCCTCTGCCGATTGCCTGATCCTGCTTTCCGACATCGACGGCCTCTATACCGCCAATCCCAATGTCGACCCCGCCGCGCGGCGCCTGGACACGGTCACCGGCATCACGGCGGAAATCGAGGCGATGGCGGGTGAGCCGGTCTCGGGCGTCGGCTCGGGCGGGATGATCACCAAGGTGGCAGCGGCCCGCATCGCGCTGGCGGCCGGCTGTTCCATGGTCATTGCCTCGGGCCATGTCGACCGGCCGATCTCGGCCCTGGCCGCCGGGGCCGGCTGCACCTGGTTCCTGGCCGAGCGCAGCCCGCGCCAGGCACGCAAGCTGTGGATCGGCGGCAGCTTAGGCCCCAAGGGCCGGCTGATCGTCGACGAGGGTGCCGTTCGGGCGCTGGCCGCGGGCAAGAGCCTGCTGCCGGCCGGGGTGCGGCAGGTCGACGGCGAGTTCAGCCGGGGCGATGCGGTGATCGTCGTCGGGCCGGACGGCCGGGCCCTGGGCCGCGGCCTGGTCGCCTATGGCCACGAGGACGCCCGCGCCATCGCCGGGCACAAATCCGGTGAAATCGAGGCCCTGCTCGGCTACCGTGGCCGGGATGAGATGATCCATCGCGACGACCTCGCCCTGGACGGCCGGTGACAATCATGCGCGAAGCAACCAAGGCCCTGCCCGCCGAACCCCTCGATGCCACCGCCCTGGTCGCCGACATGGGCCGCCGCGCCCGTGCCGCCGCCGCCATCCTGGCGCAGCTTTCTCCCGAGGCCAAAACCGCCGCCCTCAATGCCGCCGCCGCTGCCATCCGCGCGGCCACGCCGGCGATCCTGGCCGCCAATGCGATCGACCTGGAACAGGGCCGGGCACGGGGCATGAAGGCCGCCTTCCTGGACCGCCTGGCGCTCGATGCCGGCCGCATCGAGGGGATTGCCAAGGGCCTGGAGGTGGTCGCCGCGCTGCCCGATCCGGTGGGCACGGTGATCGCGCAATGGGACCGGCCCAACGGCCTGCACATCCAGCGGGTGCGGGCACCCATCGGCGTGATCGGCATCATCTATGAAAGCCGGCCCAATGTAACCGCCGACGCCGGCGCCCTGTGCGTGCGCTCGGGCAATGCCGCGATCCTGCGCGGCGGCTCGGAGGCGCTGGCCTCGTCCCGCGCCATCCATGCCGCCATGGTCCAGGGTCTGGCCGCCCATGGCGTGCCCCTGGACGCCGTGCAACTGGTCGAGACCGGCGACCGCGCCGTGGTCGGCGCCATGCTGGCGGCGCAGGGTCTGATCGACGTGATCGTGCCGCGCGGCGGCAAGTCGCTGGTCGCCCGGGTCCAGACCGAGGCCCGGGTACCCGTGCTGGCCCACCTGGATGGCAATTGTCACACCTATGTCGACGGCGCGGCCGATCTCGCCATGGCCTTGAGCGTGGTGCGTAACGCCAAGCTGCGCCGCACCGGCATCTGCGGCGCGACCGAAACCGTGCTGGTGGCCAAGGCGGCGCAGGCGTTCCTGGCACCGATCGCGACCATGCTGCTGGATGCCGGCTGCGAAGTGCGCGGCGACGCGGCGACCCAGGCGGTCGACGCCCGGGTGAAGCCCGCGACCGATGCCGACTGGGACACGGAATACGAGGATGCCATCGTCGCCATGAAGCTGGTCGACGATGTCGACGCCGCCATCGCCCATGTCGAGCGCCACGGCAGCCATCACACCGACGCGATCATCACGCAGGATCCGGTAGCGGCCGAGAAGTTCCTGGCCGGCGTCGATTCCGCCATCGTCATGGTCAATGCCTCGACCCAGTTCGCCGACGGCGGCGAATTCGGCTTCGGCGCCGAGATCGGCATCGCCACCGGCCGCCTCCATGCCCGCGGCCCGGTGGGTGCCGAACAGCTCACCACCATGAAGTACCTGGTGCGCGGCACCGGCCAGATACGCCCTTGATTACTTCACCCCGTGTCGTCGTCAGGCCCTCTCCGCCGCTCGCGGGGGAGAGGGAGGGGACCCGTCGCGCAGCGATGGGGAGGGTGAGGTGGTCTGCGGGACAGGCTGCGCCTTACGCCGACCACCCACCTCACCCCACCCTCTCCCCCTGAAGGGCGGAGAGGGCTACCAAGCCTTGTGGCATCGGGCATGACCCGGTCCATCCGTACCGCCGCGGCCGCCGGCGGGCTGACCATCGGGCTGTTCGGCGGGTCGTTCAATCCGGCGCACAGCGGTCACCTGGACCTGAGCCTGGCCGCCCTGCGCCACCTGGGGCTCGACGAGGTCTGGTGGCTGGTCTCGCCGCAGAACCCGCTCAAGCCCATGAACGGCATGGCGCCCTTTGCCGAACGTTTCGCCACGGCGCAGGCCGTCGCCCGGCACCCGCGCCTGGTCGTCACCGACATCGAAACCAGGCTGGGCACGGTCTATACCGCGCAGACCCTGCGCCGGCTGACCGCGCGCTTTCCGCGCCTGCGTTTCGTCTGGCTGATGGGGGCCGACAACCTCGCCACCATCCACCGCTGGCGCGACTGGCAGGACATCTTCGACCGTGTCGCCGTT
Organism: Oleomonas cavernae; assembly: GCF_003590945.1. Lineage (NCBI taxonomy): Bacteria > Pseudomonadati > Pseudomonadota > Alphaproteobacteria > Acetobacterales > Acetobacteraceae > Oleomonas > Oleomonas cavernae. The sequence continues at coordinate 2,927,516 of NZ_QYUK01000011.1, forward strand.
GCCGTCTTCGACCGGCCTTCCTATTCTTTGACCGCATTGGGCGGGCCGGCAGCCCGGCGATTCGCGCGCGTCCGGCAGCACGGACCAGCGTTGCGCACCCTGAAATTTGCCAAGCCGCCCGTCTGGGGCTTCGTCACCATGAAATTGAACCCGGTTTCCGCCAGCGCCATTCGGGCGGCCCGGGCCCACAACAAGTAGGAGGATACCCTGGCCCCGCGTAAAAAGATCACGGACGAGATCCCGCCCGAAGCAGCCCCAAGAAGAAGGCTGCGCCCAAGAAAGTCGTCGCCGCCGAGGTGGTGCAGAAGAAACTGCCGGCCAAGAAGCTGAAGGCCGAACCGGCCGAGACGATCGCCGAAAAGCCCAAGCGGGCCCGCGCCAAGAAAGTCGCCGAGGAGACGGTCGCCGCCGAACCCGCGCCCAAGAAGTCGCGCGCCAAGCCGAAGGCGAAAAAGAAGGCCGGCCCGACCGATGGCGCCAAGGTCCTGCTCGACCTGGTGGTCAAGACGCTGGACGACAACAAGGGCGAGGAGATCCTGACCATCGACCTGGCCGGCAAGTCCTCGATCGCCGATTTCATGGTCATCGCCAACGGCCGCTCGGGGCGGCAGGTGACGGCGCTGGCCAATTACGTCGTCGATGCCATCGCCAAGGCCGGGCTGCCGCCCTGCCGCACCGAGGGCAAGAGCGCCGGCGACTGGGTGCTGATCGATGCGGGCGATGTCATCGTCCACCTGTTCCGTCCGGAGGTGCGCGAGTTCTACAAGCTCGAGAAGATGTGGCAGGCCGATTTCCGCCCTGAAGCCGAGCACGAGTGAGCCTGGGGCTCAAACTGGCGATCGTCGCCGTCGGCCGGTTCGGGGGGAAAGACCCCGAGCGGGCCTTGTTCGAGACCTACGCCGCCCGGATGAAACCGCCGATCGAGTTGATCGAGGTCGAGGAGCGGCGCCTCAGCGGTCCCGCCCGGCAAAAGCGCGAAGGCGAGTTGCTGCTGGCGGCGGTGCCGGCAAGTGCCGCCATCGTCGCCATGGACGGCCGGGGCGAGGTCCTGTCGTCGGAAGCCCTGGCCGCGCGGCTGAACCGGCTGCGATCCCAGGCGGCCGGCCGGGTCGCCTTCCTGATCGGCGGGGCGGACGGGCATGATGACGCGGTTCGCAGCCGGGCCGCCTTCTGCTATTCCTTTGGCCCCGCGACATGGCCGCACCTGATGGTCCGTGCCATGCTCGCAGAGCAGCTATACCGCGCCTCGACGATCCTGGACGGGCATCCTTATCACCGTGCTTGAGTTATCCAGGTGACTGTTTCCTCAAGGTTCTGCCATGACTGACGCCGCCCTGACCGTTTCCCCGCAAAAGCCCGTGGTGCTGTGCATCCTGGACGGCTGGGGCTGGCGCGAGGGTGGCGAGGACAATGCCATCGCCAAGGCGCGGACGCCCAATTACAACCGCCTGCTCGACACCTGCCCGCGCGCCCTGATCGAAACCTCAGGGCTCTCGGTCGGCCTGCCGGAAGGCCAGATGGGCAATTCCGAGGTCGGCCACATGAACCTGGGCGGCGGCCGGGTGGTGATGCAGGACCTGCCGCGCATCGACCAGGCCGCGGCCGACGGCTCCCTGGCCGAGAATGCCACCCTGCTCAAGGTGATCGAGGCGACCAAGGCCCGTGGCGGCACGCTGCACATCCTGGGCCTGCTGTCGCCGGGCGGCGTGCATTCCCACCAGGAACACATGGCTGCCCTGGTCAAGATCGCCTCGACCCATGGGATCAAGGTCGCGGTTCACGCCTTCACCGACGGCCGCGATACGCCACCCCAGAGCGCGCTCGAATTCCTGGGCGACTTCCAGGCCGCGCTGGCCGACGTGCCCGGCTGGTCGATCGCCACGGTCAGCGGGCGCTATTTCGCCATGGACCGCGACAAGCGCTGGGACCGCGTCTCGCAAGCCTTCGCCGCCCTGGTCGAGGGCCAGGGCGCCCAGGCGCCGAGCGCGCGGGCAGCGATCGAGGCGTCCTATGCCGCCGGCGTGAACGACGAGTTCGTCAAGCCCGCGGTGATCGGCAGCTATCGCGGCATGAATGACGGCGACGGCCTGCTGATGGCCAATTTCCGGGCCGACCGGGCGCGCGAAATCCTGGTCGCGCTGCTCGATCCCCATTTCGACGGCTTTGCCCGCGAACGCCTGCCCCGCTTTGCCGGGGTCGCCGGCATGGTCGAATATTCGAGCCAGTTGACCGCCCTGATCCCGGCGATCTTCCCGGCCGAACGGGTCGAGGATCCCCTGGGCGCCGTGGTGGCCAAGGCCGGCATGACGCAGTTGCGCATCGCCGAGACCGAGAAATACGCCCACGTCACCTTCTTCTTCAACGGCGGCGAGGAAACCGTGTTCGCGGGCGAGGACCGCATCCTGGTGCCCAGCCCCAAGGTCGCGACCTACGACCTCGAGCCCGCCATGGCGGCCGTCGAGGTGACCGACCGCCTGGTCGAGGCGATCACGGGGAAGAAATATGACCTGATCGTGGTCAACTACGCCAACCCGGACATGGTCGGCCACACCGGCTTCATGGCCGCCGCGATCACCGCGGTCGAGACCATCGATGCCTGCCTGGGGCGCCTGTCGGGGGCGGTCGAACAGGCTGGCGGCGTCATGCTGGTCACGGCCGACCACGGCAATATCGAGCAGATGTTCGATCCGCAGACCGGCGGCGCCTACACCGCCCATACCACCAACTTGGTGCCGGCCCTGCTGGTGAATGCCGCGGCCAAGGTGGAGCTGCGCAGCGGCCGGCTGGCCGATATCGCACCGACCCTGCTGCCCTTCCTGGGGCTGGACCAGCCGGCGGCGATGACCGGGCGGGCGCTGCTGGCGCCGGCCGGAACGGGGGTCGCCGGCCATGCCCCGCGTCACGCCAGCGCCTGACCGCACCCTTTGCCTGACAGCCCTGTTCCTGGCGGCGGCCGGTCTTGGCCCCGCCTGTCTCGCCTTTGCCCAGGATGCCGACCCCGACAAGCTGCGCGCCGTCCAGGGCGAGTTGGACGAGGCCCGGCGCCGCCGGGCGGCACTCGCCGATGAACAGACCCGCCTGGCGGCCGAGGTCGCCCGCCTGAAGGATGAATTGGTGCAGCGGGCCACCAGCCTGCGCGCCCGTGAATCGGAGGCGACCGCGCTGGAACGGCGCCTGGCCGAGTTGGGCGCCTCGGAAGCGGAGAAGCTGGCCGCCCTGGCCGACCGGCGGGCCGCCTTGTCGCGCCTGCTGGGGGCGCTCACCCGCCTGTCGCGCCGGCCGCCGGTGTTGCTGATGGTGGAGCGGCAGAACGCGCTGGAACTGGCCCACACCGGCACCGTGCTGCGCGACCTGGTTCCGCACCTGCGCGACCGCGCCTTGGCCCTCAGCCGCGACCTCGCGGCCCTTGGCGCCCTGCGCGCCCGCCTAGCCTCCGACCGGGCCAGCCTGGAGGCGACCCTCTCGGCCCTGGCGATCGAACGGGGCGAAATCGACCGGCTGCTGGCGCAGAAGGCACAGGACAGCAAGCGCCTGGCGCAACTCGAGCAGACCGAACGGCGCCGAGTCGACAGCCTGGCGGCCCGGGCCAAGTCGATCGAGGAGCTGATCGCGGCGGTCGAACGGGAACGCGAGGAGCAGGCCCGCCAAGCGGCCCAGGCGGCCGCCCGCGCCGCCGCCGAGCGGATCGCGGCGCAGGCCGCGGCCCAGCCGCCCCAGGCACAGGCCGTGGCCGCAGCGCCCCCCGAGGTGCCCGACACACCCGCGCAGGCGGCACCGGCGCCCGCCATGGCCCGCTTTTCAACCCTGAGGGGCAAATTGGCCTGGCCGGCGGCGGGCGAGATCGTCGCCCGCTTCGGCCAGGCCCAAGGCAACGGCCTGACCTCGCGCGGGTTTCGCCTCGCCACCAGGGCCGGGGCCGCGGTCACCAGTCCTGCCGCCGGGGATGTCGCCTTCGCCGGTCCGTTCCGCGGCTACGGGCAGCTATTGATCCTGGCACAAGGCGACGGGTATCATCTGCTTCTCGCGGGGATGGAGCGGATCGACGTGGCCGTCGGACAGAAGGTTTTGGCGGGCGAGCCGGTCGGGCAAATGGCAGGGGCCAATGACGGCGCCCGGCCAATGTTGTATGTCGAGCTCAGGCACGATGGCGAGCCGGTCGACTTGACTCCCTGGCTCGTTCCAGGTGCTACCAAGGTAAGCGGATGATGCGAATGAATCGTGCACTGACGGCCCTGCTCGCGTTTGCTGCGGGGGCAGCCATTCCCCTATGTGTCCAGGCCGGCACCGCCGAGACCTACCGACAGCTCAACCTGTTCGGCGACGTCTTCGAGCGCGTCAAGAGCGACTATGTGGACGAGGTCACCGACGAGAAGCTGGTCGAGGCGGCCATCAACGGCATGCTCGCCTCGCTCGACCCGCATTCCAGCTACATGAACGCCAAGGCCTTCTCGGACATGCAGGTCCAGACGCGCGGCGAATTCGGTGGCTTGGGGATAGAGGTCACCATGGAGAACGGCTTCGTCAAGGTGGTGACCCCCATCGACGATACCCCCGCCTCCCGCGCCGGCCTGAAGACCGGCGACTATATCGTGGCGCTGGACGGCAAGGAGGTCCTGGGCCTGACCCTGCAGGACGCGGTCGAGAAGATGCGCGGCCCCGTGGATTCCAAGATCGTCGTCTCGATCAAGCGCGAGGGCATCGCCAAGCCCTTCGACGTGACGCTGACCCGCGCCGTGATCAAGATCCGTGCCGTGCGCTGGCGCCGCGAGGGCGACGTCATCTATGTCCGCATCACCCAGTTCAACGAGCAGGTGGACGTCAACCTGAAGAAGGCGATCACCGACCTGACCCGCGAGATTGGGCCGGACAAGGTGAAGGGCATCGTGCTCGACCTGCGCAACGATCCCGGCGGCCTGCTCGACCAGGCGATCGCGGTCTCGGACGAATTCCTCGACCGCGGCGAGATCGTCTCGACCCGCGGCCGCCAGCCCGACGACGTGTCGCGTTACAGTGCAACCCGCGGCGACCTGGTCGACGGCAAGCCGGTGGTGGTGCTGATCAACGGCGGCTCGGCCTCGGCCTCGGAAATCGTCGCCGGCGCCCTGCAGGACCACAAGCGCGCCTTCATCATGGGCACGCGGTCGTTCGGCAAGGGTTCGGTCCAGACCATCATCCCGCTGCCCAACCAGGGTGCCTTGCGCCTGACCACGGCGCGCTACTTCACGCCGTCGGGCCGCTCGATCCAGGCCAAGGGCATCGAGCCGGATCGCGAAGTGATCCAGCCGCCGCCCGAAGGCAGCAAGCCCGAGGATGCGCCGCAGCTCCGCTCGGAGGCCGACCTGCCCAACCACCTGCCCGGCGACGGCGATGGCGCCGAGGACGACAAGCCGCGCAGCGCCGAGGAAATCCCCGAGGATCGCAGCAAGGACTTCCAGCTCGACGAAGCGCTCAAGGTGATCGGCACCCTGAAGGTGGTCGACGGCAAGCTGGTCCAGAACTGACGAACGCAAGACGCGGGGCGCGCGGGCAATGACCACGAGCCACGACACGCCGCAGGACAAGAAGCGGGACGAGCCGGCGGACGGCTCGCCCCGCCGGCCGCCGGTCGTCCTCTATCTCGCGCTGGCGCTCGCGGCCGCCCTAGGCGCCGCCGTTGCCTGGGTGGTGCTGAGCGCCCCGCCGCCGCCGCAAGCCGCGTCGGTCGCGATCGCGCCGGCCCCAGCCGCGCCCCCCCAGCCACGCCGGCCCCGGAAGCGCCACCGACCGAAGCACCACCGCCGGAAGCCACCGCCGCCGCGCCGCCCGAAACGCCTGCGCCTGAAGCACACCCGGCCGAGCCTGCGCCGCCCGAACCGGCGGTAGGCGGCAGCCTGCCTTCCCCGGCTTCCGGGATCCAGGACACCGTGCCGACGCCCGCCGTCGAGCCGCCGCATGCGCCGCCGGCCGAGCCATCGCACGCACCGCCGGCCGAGCCGCCGCACGCACCGCCTGAAGCCGCGCCGGCGCCTGCCGCCGCACCGGTCGGCGCGCTCTCCCCCGCGCCGGACCCGGCCCTGATCGAGCCGGGACGCGAGGGATCCCTGCCGATCATCGGCGCCGACGGCCGCCAGGCCTGGCGGGTCTATGCCCGGCCCTTCGCCGATACCACCGCCCGGCCGCGCATCGCCATCATCGTGGCGGGCCTGGGTCTGCGCGAATCGACCTCGCAGGAGGCCATCGCCAGGCTGCCGGCCGATGTAACCTTAAGTTTCACACCCTATGCCCGCAACCTCGAGGATTGGACGGCCCGGGCGCGCGGCGCCGGCCACGAGATCCTGATGCAGGTGCCGATGGAACCGGTGGATTTCCCGACCAGCGACCCCGGCCCCAAGGCCCTGATGACCGGCCTCGGCCCGAACGACAACCGGGCGCGCCTGGAATGGACCCTGGCCCGTGCCACAGGCTATGTCGGCGTGATGACCTATATGGGCTCGCGCTATACCAGCAATGCCGACGCGGTGACGGCCACGGCCGAGATTCTCAAGGCGCGCGGGCTGATGATCCTGGACAGCCACACCGCCGACCAGTCGACGGTCGCCGGCGTCGCCGGCCGGCTGGGCCTGCCCCATGCGGTCGCAACCCGTTTCATCGATGCGACGCCGACGCGCGCGGCCGTCGATGCCAGGCTCGCCGAGCTGGAGCGCTTCGCCCAGCAGAACGGCGCCGCCATCGGGATCGCCGCGGATTACCCCGGCTCGATCGAGCGGATCGCCGCCTGGGCGGCGGGGCTCGAAGCCCGCGGCTTCGTCCTTGCCCCGGTCAGTGCGCTGGCCGACACCACGACCGCCGAGTAGGAGATTATGGACATTACAGCCCTGCCCTACCGGCCCTGCGTCGGCATCATGCTGATCAACCAGGACAACAAGGTCTTCGTCGGCCAGCGCTTGGACCAGATCGCGGAAGCCTGGCAGATGCCCCAGGGCGGCATCGACCCGGGCGAAAGCCCCGAGGTCGCCGCCCTGCGCGAGTTGAAGGAAGAGGTCGGCACCGACAAGGCCGAAATCATCGCGCAAAGCCGGGACTGGCTGACCTACGACCTGCCGGCCGACCTGATCGGCAAATTGTGGAAGGGCCGCTATCGCGGGCAGAGGCAGAAATGGCTCGCCATGCGTTTCCTAGGCGACGACCGGGATATCGACATCGCTACCCACGAGCCCGAGTTCATGGCCTGGCGCTGGATCGAGCCCGACCTGCTGCCCGACGTCATCGTCCCCTTCAAGCGCGATCTCTATACCCAGATCGTCGCCGAGTTCCGCCACCTGTTCCCGCGTTGAGGCCCAACTATTATGAGTAAACCCGCACCGGACCGGGCTGCGCCCAAGGGCGAGATGGTTCTGCTACACGGGGCGTTCAGCGGCGGCTGGGCGATGGAGGGCTGGGCCGAGGTGATGCGGGCACGGGGCTGGAACTGCCATACCCCCAGCCTGCTGCACCACGACACGCCCGCCCACGGGCGCCCGCATCCCGATCTGGGGCGGACCGGCCTGACCGATTTTGCCGACGACATCGCCCACAAGATCAAGGCGCTGCCGGAAAAGCCGGTGATCGTCGGCCATTCCATGGGCGGCCTCGTCGCGCAGATGCTGGCCGGCCGCAACCTGGCCCGTGCCATCGTCCTGCTGGCCCCCAGCCCGCCCTGGGGGGTGATGCCCTCGACCGATTTCGAGGTCCTCTCAGCCGTCGGCATGGTTGCCACCCTGGGCATCTTCTGGGATGGCCCGATCCATCCGGTCTACCGGGTGGCGCGGGATCACACCCTGAACCGCCTGCCGCGGGACGAGGCGCGGGCGGTCTTCGCCCGTTTCGTGCCCGAATCCGGCCGCGCCGTGTTCGAGATCATGCATTCGATCTGGGACATCCGCCGCGCCAGCCGGGTCGAGCCGTGGACGGTCAAATGCCCGGTTTTCGCTGCGGCGGGCAGCGACGACCGGGTGAATTCGCCGCGCACGGTCCAGCGGATCGCCAGCCGCTACCAGGACAGCGGCCGCTCGGTGTTTCGCGAATACGAAGGTTTCAGCCATTGGATGCTGAGCGAGCCGGGCTGGGAGGCAATCGCCCGCGACGGCGCCGACTGGCTGGACACGATCGGGCCATGATCCGCGCCCTGTCCCTGGCGGCGGGAATCGGGCTGCTGGCGACCGCGGCACCGGCCAGGGCCGATATCGCACCGCCCCCGACCGACGACAGCACCCTGGTCGAGATCGTGCCGCCGGGCGAGCTGGACGGCAGTTGGCGTGTGGTGACCAACGACAAGGCCGAGATCCCGATCGTCACCCTGGATATCGCCCATGCCGCGGACGAGGCGCGGGCGGCCGGGGTCTTTACCGCCCTGCCGGGCCTGTGCCCGCCGGCCACCGCGGGCGACGATTGCGAATGGGACGGCATCACCGGCGAAGTGACCGACATCGTGCTGACCGATACCGGGGTGCTGATCAGCTTCAACCCCAGCGCCGGCGCCGACGACGAGCAGAACCTGCGCCTTGCCCCGCAGCCGGACGGCTCGTGGACCGGCACCCTCGACGGTCAGCCGCCGCGCAAGGTGAAGATGAGCCGCCCGCCCGAATAGGGCCTAGCCGTCGACACCCATGATGCCCGGCGACTGGGGCCCGAACAGGATCTGGCGCACCGCACGGGCGAAATTGTCGATCAGGACATCGTCGGGCAGGCCGGGCAGCGGTTCCATGGCAACACCGTTGATGTTGTCGCGCAGCACGACAAGATCGCCGCTGGCGGCAACCTGGCCCGTCTTGGGCCCGACCAGTTGCACCCGGCCATCCAACTGGCCGCCAAGCGCCAGGGCCGTATTGCCGGTGCCCGTCCCCTTGACGTAGTTGGTCAGGGAAACCTCGAGGTTAAGGGGATAGCTGCCGTTGGGATTGGTGGCGAACTCCCCCTCCAGGCGCTTCTGCAGGGCGGTGTCGATACGGTCGGGAATGCCGGGGCCATTGACCGTCACCTTGACCACGCGCACGGCCGGCGTGAGCAGGGCCTGATAGGGCGACGGCTCGGGTTCGCAGGCGGCGATGCCGATGGCGGCCGTCACCAGGACAGCCAGGCGGAAGACATGGCGCAGCATCGAGTAATCCCCAGCCCCGAGAAACCAGCCGCGTATTGTTGCCGCGACGGCCCCTCGCGGGCAAGTGCCGCTGAAAAATTAGCCCTCTCCGCCCCCGAGCTACAGGATCCGCAGATCTGCTTCGGCGGAGCACAAAGCCCTCTCCTCCGAGGGAGGAGAGGGTTGGGTGAGGAGGTCGTAGAGCCGCAGGACACCAGCATCGTAAGGTGGATCAGGCCGCTTCGAGGTGCCGGCGGATCTCCTCGATGACTCCGGTCAGATTCGTCATCACCTCATTGTTCCAGAAGCGGATGACACGATAGCCGTGTCTGGCGATCACGGCCGTTCGTGACGCATCTGCTGCCACGCTTAGCGCATGCTGGCCGCCATCGAGCTCAATCACCAAACGCCGCTTGGGACAGGCGAAATCAACGAAATAGGGACCGATCGGGTGCTGGCGCCGGAATTTCCAGATCAGGTTGGCCTCGAGCAGAGCACGCCATAGCCGTTTCTCCGCCTCGGTGGCATCACGACGAAGGCGGCGGGCGACAAGGGTCTGCGGGCTGACGGTCATGAGATGAATTTGTCCGACGATCTCCTGCCCCACAACCTCCTCACCCAACCCTCTCCTCCCTCGGAGGAGAGGGCTTTGTACGCGGCGGAGAGGGTGTCGACTAAGCGGCCGTGCGTTCCAGCTTGCGGGTGCGCCTTGCCCACAGCCACCAGGCGCCGCGCTGGGTGATGGCGGCAACGGGGCCGTGCGGTTGCAGGCCAATGGCCTTCATCATCATCGAGATCGCCCGGGCCAGGTGGCCATAGCGATAATTGCGATAGGCGCGCCGGCCATAGGCATTCAGCGACCGCACCCGGTCGTAGGGCATGTCGGCGCCGAAATTGGCGCAATGGAAGGCATAGGACAGTTCGTCGTCATCCGCCTCGTTGATCCGGCCCAGCGCCACGCGCAGTTTCGAGAACAGGCTCATCTGGTCGGGATTGTAACGCTTGAGATTGTCGTAGAAGAGCTTGAAGTGACGGAACTCGTCGCCGGCGATCATGTGGCAGATCTGCTTCAGGACCGGTTCCTCGGCGGCATCGCGAATCGCGCTGTAATAGCTCGACGTGCCACATTCGACGACGCAGCGCGCCAGCAGTTCCGCCGCGCGCGAACCGCGCACCGAATCGGTCACATCCAGCGGCAGCCGATAGCCCGCGCGGAACCGGCGCAGGCTGTCTTCGAAATCGAAACGGGGATCGGCATGCTTGGCCCAGGCGGCCAGCGCCAGCCCGTGCATCTCCTCCTCGTCGCCCCAGCGGCGGATCAGCCCGTGCAGGTCGACGTCATCCTTGAAGACGTTCAGCAGATAGGTGACATAGTCGCGGCTGTTGGCCTCGACCAGACTTGCCGCCTTGACGGCCATGACCATGTCCGGGTCAATCTTGGTCGGGTCGAAATTCTCCCACCCGATATCATCAAGTCCCCATTGACGGCCCATGCCTACTCTCTCCCGCTGCCGTGGCCTGCGTGTCGGAATTCTAGCACAAGCGGCTGGCGCAAATCAGCCATAGCCCGGTATAGGCGCGGAAAGTGTGACACGCAAGCTACAGCCGCCCCGTTGCCGGGACCGATCGCGCAACCCGATCGGTGCTATTCGGTCGGGACGGCCGCCGCCCTGGCCCGGAATACCGTCGCCATGGCAACCAGACGTCCATATTCGGGGCGTATTTGCTCGGGCATGGTGATGTTTATCCCGACGGCGCCGTTTGCCGACAGTTTGTAGAACATGAAGGACCGGATGCCGTCGACCGGCGCCGGGGGGTTCTTCTCGGGAATCCAGCCGCTGTCCTCGTCCTGCAGCATGGCGATCGTGGCCTCGGCGGCATCCAGACTGTCCAGCAGGGCCACCCGGCAGCGATCGACCGGTGTCGGCAGCAGGACAAAGGTTTGAATCTGGCCCTCAATGCCTTCGGTCGCGGTCCAGAACATCTTCTGGCCCTCCAGATCGACCGAGACGGCCTTGATTTCCTGCGCCGGCGCCCGGCTCGGATCCTCCATGCCGCCGCGGAACCCGGTACGATCCCCGATGGCAACGGCATCGCCCATGGTCTTGGCGGTCGAGATCAGTTCGGCACAGAAACCAGCAGCGCCGGCAAAGAACTGCTCGGCCAGGGGCCGGCCCTCTGGTGCCGGTGCGGATGCCTCGGGTGCCGCCGCGGTGGCCCCCGTCTCCTCCGGCGTTTCGCAACCAGCCAGCAGGAACCCCGCAAAACCGAGCACGACCGGCATCAGGCGCAGGCTATCCCGGATCGGCCTTGCCATGGCTGTCCCCCTTTGATGGCGTTGCCGGAAAGATAAGGCCGGCCGGCGGACAAGCAAACCGTCCTGTTCGGCAATCCACCGGACCCGCGAAAAGTTCCCGGCGGCGACGGGAGAGCCAGGGTCTGCGCTGCAAACGACAACGGCGGCCCGATGGGCCGCCGTCGTTCAACTCGGTCGATGTGCCGGATCAGGCGGCGTCGAGGACTTCCCGAATCGCCTGGGCCCGGGTTTCGGCGCGCAGGCGCTGGGTGTCGTCCGCGGCAGCGGCGATGTCCGCCTCGGCATCCTTCAGCTTGGCCTGCCAGTCGGCCTTCTTGGCGGTGGCGAGGTCGATCGCCTCCTCCGCCAGGATGGTCAGGCCGTCGGGCGTCACCTGGGCGAAGCCGCCGCGCACGAACAGGCGCGTGGAGACCTTGCCGGCCTCGTAGACCTCGACCACGCCGGTGCGCACCAGGGCGACCAGCGGGGCATGGTCCGGCAGGACGCCGAAATCGCCGTCGGCACCCGGCACCACCACCTGCTCGACATCCGCCGAGAACAGCAGCTTTTCCGGGCTCACCAGTTCGAAATGGACCTTGTCGGCCATCTGTCTTCAGCCTTCCTCAGGCGGCCTCGGCCGCCATCTTCTTGGCCTTTTCGACCGCTTCCTCGATGGTGCCGACCATGTAGAAGGCGGCCTCGGGCAGGTGGTCGTATTCGCCGTTGGCGATCGCCTTGAAGCCCTTGATGGTGTCCGCGAGGGCCACGAACTTGCCGGGCGCCCCGGTGAACACTTCCGCGACATGGAACGGCTGGGACAGGAAGCGCTGGATCTTGCGGGCGCGCGCGACCGTCAGCTTGTCCTCTTCCGAGAGTTCGTCCATGCCCAGGATGGCGATGATGTCCTGGAGCGACTTGTACTGCTGCAGGATCGACTGGACCTTGCGGGCCGTCTCGTAGTGCTCCTGGCCGACGACGCGCGGATCGAGAATGCGCGAGGTCGAGTCGAGCGGGTCGACCGCCGGGTAGATGCCCAGCTCGGCGATCTGGCGCGACAGCACGGTGGTGGCGTCCAGGTGGGCGAACGAGGTCGCGGGCGCCGGGTCGGTCAAGTCGTCGGCCGGCACGTAAATCGCCTGCACCGAGGTGATCGAACCCTTCGAGGTGGTGGTGATGCGTTCCTGCAGGTTGCCCATTTCCGTGGCGAGCGTGGGCTGGTAACCCACCGCCGAAGGAATACGGCCCAGCAGCGCCGACACTTCCGAACCCGCCTGGGTGAAGCGGAAGATGTTGTCGACGAAGAACAGCACGTCCTGGCCTTCCTGGTCGCGGAAGTATTCGGCCATGGTGAGGCCGGTCAGGGCGACGCGGGCGCGGGCACCCGGCGGTTCGTTCATCTGGCCATAGACCAGGGCGGCCTTGGAGCCCGGGCCATCGGGAACGATCACGTTCGACTCGATGAACTCGTGATAGAGGTCGTTGCCCTCGCGGGTACGCTCGCCCACGCCGGCGAACACCGAGAAGCCGCCGTGGCCCTTGGCGATGTTGTTCACCAGTTCCATGATCAGCACGGTCTTGCCCACGCCGGCGCCGCCGAACAGGCCGATCTTGCCGCCGCGCGCGTAAGGCGCCAGCAGGTCGACGACCTTGATGCCGGTGGCCAGCACCTGGGCTTCCGTCGACTGCTCGATGAATTCCGGGGCCTTGGCATGGATGGGGGCCGACCGGGTGGCGCCGATCGGGCCGCGGTCGTCGATCGGCTCGCCGATGACGTTGATGATGCGGCCCAGCACTTCCGGGCCCACCGGCACGGTGATCGGGGCGCCGGTGTCGGTCACGGGCATGCCGCGGACCAGGCCGTCGGTGGTGTCCATGGCGATGGTGCGCACGCTGGACTGACCCAGATGCTGCGCCACTTCCAGCACCAGGCGGTTACCCTGGTTGGTGACTTCCAGCGCGTTCAGGATGGGGGGCAGTTCGCCGTCGAAATCGACGTCAACCACCGCACCGATGACCTGGGTGACACGACCCATCTGCGTAGCCATTTCTGCCTTCCTCATTTCCCTCAGAGCGCCTCGGCGCCCGAGATAATCTCGATCAATTCCTTGGTGATCGCGGCCTGACGGGTCCGGTTGTAGGTCAGCGTCAGACGGTTGATCATGTCGCCCGCGTTGCGGGTCGCATTGTCCATGGCGCTCATGCGCGAGCCTTCTTCGGACGCCGCATTCTCCAGCAGCGCACGATAGATCTGCACCGCGACGTTGCGCGGCAGCAGGGCGGCGAGGATCTCTTCCTCGTCGGGCTCGAAGGTGAAGATCGCACCCTTGAGATCCGGGCCGTTACCCACCTCGGCCACATCCGGCAGCGACGCCGGAATGATCTGCTGGGCGGTGGGGAACTGCTGGATCGCGCTCTTGAAGCGTGAGTAGAACACGGTGGCGACGTCGAACTGGCCGGCCTCGAACAGCTCGAAGGTACGCTCGGCGATCTTGCGCGCAATCTCGAAGCCCTGCTTGCGGATACCGCCGTGGACTTCGATGGTCTCGATGATCAGCCTGGCATAGTCGCGGCGCAGGGCGTCACGACCCTTGCGGCCGACGCAGAGGATCTTGACCTCCTTGCCTTCGGCGATCAGCGACTGGATCTTCTGGCGGGCCAGGCGCGTGATCGACGAGTTGAAGCCGCCGCACAACCCGCGCTCGGCGGTGGCGACGACCAGCAGGTGGACCTGGTCGCGCCCCGTGCCCGAAAGCAGCTTGGGGTTGGCATCGCTGGCCGGCACGCCGGCGGCAAGCGCCGCCAGCACCTGCTCCATGCGCGCGGCATAGGGCCGTGCGGCTTCGGCCGCTTCCTGGGCGCGGCGCAACTTCGACGCCGCGACCATTTTCATGGCCTTGGTGATTTTCTGAGTGGACTTGACGCTGTTGATGCGCAGCTTCAGGTCCTTGAGGCTCGCCATGGCTGGCTATCCCTTACGCTACTTGGCCGGGGCGTCAGGCGAAGCGCTTGACGACGGCGTCGAGCACCGCGGCCAGCTTCGTTTCCGTGTCCTTCGACAAGGCCTTCTCGGTCCGGATGGCTTCGAGGATTTCCGCATGCTTGGTGCGGACGTCGTTGAGCAACGCCGTCTCGAATTCGCCGATCTTGGCGACCGGCAGCTTGTCGAGATAGCCCTTCACGCCGGCGAAGATCGAGACCACCTGCTCCTCGACCGGCATCGGCGAGAACTGGGCCTGCTTCAGCAGCTCGGTCAGGCGCGCGCCGCGGTTCAGCAGGCGCTGGGTCGAGGCGTCGAGGTCCGAGCCGAACTGGGCGAAGGCCGCCATTTCGCGGTACTGCGCCAGTTCCAGCTTGATGGTGCCGGCAACCTGCTTCATCGCCTTGATCTGCGCGGCCGAACCCACGCGGGAGACCGACAGGCCGACGTTGATGGCCGGACGGATGCCCTGGTAGAACAGGTTGGTCTCGAGGAAGATCTGGCCGTCGGTGATCGAGATCACGTTGGTCGGGATATAGGCCGAGACGTCGCCGGCCTGGGTCTCGATGATGGGCAGCGCGGTCAGCGAGCCGGCGCCGTTGGCGTCCGACATCTTGGCGGCGCGCTCGAGCAGGCGGCTGTGGAGATAGAACACGTCGCCGGGATAGGCTTCGCGGCCTGGCGGACGGCGCAGCAGCAGCGACATCTGGCGGTAGGCGACGGCCTGCTTGGACAGATCGTCATAAACGATCAGGGCGTGCATGCCGTTGTCGCGGAAGAACTCGCCCATGGTGCAGCCGGTGTAGGGCGCCAGGAACTGCAGGGGCGCCGGCTCGGACGCGGTCGCGGCGACCACGATCGAGTACTGCAGCGCGCCGTTGTCTTCCAGCATCTTCACGATCTGGGCCACGGTCGAGCGCTTCTGGCCGACCGCGACATAGATGCAATAGAGCTTCTTCGACTCGTCGGTGCCCTGGTTGATCGGCTTCTGGTTGATGAAGGTGTCGATCGCCACGGCGGTCTTGCCGGTCTGGCGGTCGCCGATGATCAGCTCGCGCTGGCCGCGGCCGACGGGCACCAGGCTGTCGATGGCCTTCAGGCCGGTCTGCATCGGCTCGTGCACGCCCTTGCGCGGAATGATGCCCGGGGCCTTGGTCTCGACGCGCTTGCGCACGACGTCGACCAGCGGGCCCTTGCCGTCGATCGGGTTGCCCAGACCGTCGACCACGCGGCCCAGCAGGCCCTTGCCCACCGGCACGTCGACGATGGTGCCGGTCCGCTTGACGACGTCGCCTTCCTTGATGGCGCGGTCGTCGCCGAAAATCACGATACCGACGTTGTCGGCCTCGAGGTTCAGCGCCATGCCCTTGATGCCGCCCGGGAACTCGACCATCTCGCCCGCCTGGACGCTGTCGAGGCCGTAGACGCGCGCAACGCCGTCACCGACCGACAGAACCTGACCGACCTCGGTGGTCTCGGCCTCAGCGCCGAAATTGGCGATCTGGTCCTTGAGGACGGCGGAGATCTCAGCGGCCCGGAGGTCCATTATGCAATTCCCTTCATGGCGACCGCGAGGCGGTCCAGCTTGGTTTTGAGGCTGCCGTCGATCTGGCGCGATCCGACTCGCACCACGAGGCCGCCGAGGAGGCTTTGATCGACTTTCGCGTCGATCACGACGGTCGCGCCGATCAGGCGCGACAATTCGGCTTTGAGCTGCGCGTCCTGGGCGGCGGTCAGCGGCTCGGCCGAGACCACGTTGGCCGTGACTTCGCCGCGGTTCTTGGCGGCCAGCGCGCGGAAGGCGCTGATCGCCGCCGGCAGCGCGAACAGGCGGCCGTTCCGGGCCAGCAGACGCACGAAGTTTGAGGCATAGGGGCCGATGCCGGCGCGCGACAGCAAGGCGGTCATGCCGCGTTCCTGCTCGTCGCGCTTGCGGATCGGGCTGCGCAGAAAGCGCCCCAGATCCGGCGATTCATCGATCAGCGCCGCGATACGAATGAGATCGCCTTCCACCGGGCCGATCGCATTGCCCTGCCTGGACAGATCGAACAGCGCCGAGGCGTAGCGCCCCGCAATTTGTGCAACGATCGATGATGAGGTTGCCAAGACCTGTCGCCCCCGGCAGCCGCCCCGCAGGGGCCACCTCTAAGCTATTGAAATCACAAGACGAAATGTGGCGCGCCGAAAGCGCGCGCGAACCCCGCCCGCCAAAGCAAGCGGTACGTACCACAGGCATTTGTGTGCTGCAACCAAAAGGCCCGCGTCAAAATGGCCAAAGCCCGTGATTGCGGCGGCAAAATGACCGCGTCTTCGACCTTCGTCGTAATTTTCCGCTCCCCCACCGCCATTCGAACGATGCCAGCGGGGTTCTTCGGAGTCATGGTGGGCCCAAGCGGCGACAAGCCCGGAGGCGAGCCATGGAATTCAACCTCGAGGCCACCAGCGACGAGATCTCGGCCGAGATCCTCACCGCCTACCTCGCCGGCTATGGCACGGCCGCCCTGTACGAAAATACGATCGACGTCTGGACCGCCAAGACCGGCGGGCCCGAAGCCTATGCCAAGCGCCTGTTCGAGAATCAGTGGCAGCGCAAAGCCTATGCCCAGGGCTTCGGCGACCGGCTGGGGTCGGCGGGGAAATAACCTCTCTTTCCAGGACCAGGCACCTCTCTTGTCGTCATGGCCGGGCGAAGTCCCGGCCATCCACGTCGGCAAGCTGCCTCTTGCGTCAACGGATGTGGCTCGTCCCGACGTGGATGACCGGGACAAGCCCGGTCATGACGAGTGAGAGTGATGCCGAAGTCTATGGGGTGACTCTATGGGGCGACGGCGGCGATCTTGCTGACGGAGCGGTTGCGTGCCCAGTGGGACTGGACCACGCGGTCGAAGGTGGCGGGGCGCGATTTCAGGGAACGAGTGGCCAGCCACAGCCGCTTCAGGTGCCGCTTGATGCCGTGGAGCACGTCGTCCTCGTAGGCCGTGCGGCCGTGCAGGACATGGTAGTTGTTGATGAACTGCATCTCGCCCGGGCGCAGGTCCATGTAGACGTTGTAGGCCGGGTCGTTGGCCATGGCGCTGACCGCATCGAGCGCTTCGAGCGTCAGGCCGGACAGGCGCGGGGCCTGCGCATGGCGCTGCGAGGCCTTGATATACTGCGGGATGAAGCGCACGAACAGGCGCCCGTCATGCTCGGTGAAGACCGGCCGGGTGTAGAACGGCTTGCCGCCCGGCGGCTCCTCGCCGCGGAAATCCCAGGGCAGGTCCTCGTAGAGCGCCGCCACCAGGTCGGGCCGCCGCGCCAGCAGGTCGTTGTAGATCGCCACGACATTGGCGACACACGACAGGCCGCCCGACTTGGCGGCACGCAGGCACATCAGGCCGACCAGGTCGGAGCCGTCGGTGTGGTAGTCGAGGGCGATCAGGCCCAGTTCGTTGCCCCTGGCCTCCGGGTCGGTGATCCGGCGGCCCTGGTCGGTGACGTCGCCCATCACGTGGCCATGCTTGTTCTGCGGCCAGGGATCCCCTAGGTGCATGCCGATGCCCCAATAGAGCATGGTCAGGTCGTCGTCGCCGTAGCGCGCCGTGTCCAGGGCGGCGATGCGCACGAAGCCGCGGCCGTCGATCAATTCGCGCGCGACGTCGCGCAGCTTGAGCAGCAGGCCGTCCAGCGGAAAGGCTTCGCGCCCGATCGCCAGCAGATCGTCGGAGACCGAGCGCGCCACGGCCAGGGCATGGTCCAGTTCGCGGTGATCGGCCGGGGTCAGGGTGACGGTCCAGCGGGCGGTGTCGCGCACATCGTCGGATTTCCAGTTCACGTGGGTGTCGAGCGGGCGCGGGATCATGGCCGTCCCCCCTGCGGCCCGCGCACCAGGCGCCCGGGCAAGGCCTCCGTCGCCTCGCCGTCGCGGTAGGTCTCGACGCCGGAGACGATCGTATGGCGATAGCCCCGCGCCTTCTGCAGCAGGCGCTTGCCGCCCGCCGGCAGGTCGAAGGCCATCACCGGCCGCTCGACGCTCAAGCGCTCGAAATCGATCACGTTGATGTCCGCCTTCAGGCCCGGCGCCAGCACGCCCCGGTCGTGGAGGCCGACGGCCCGCGCTGTATCGGCCGTCTGCCGCCTGACCAGCCAGGGCAGGTCGAAACGCCCCTGTGCCCGGTCGCGGCCCCAATGGGTCAGCAGGTAGGTGGCGAAGCTGGCGTCCGAGATGATGCCGACATGGGCGCCGCCGTCGCCCAGGCCCATCAGCGTGTTGGGATTGGCCATCATCTCGCGGCAGGCATCGAGATTGTAGTGGGCATAGTTCACGAAAGGCGCGAACAGGAAGGCCCGCCCCTCGTCCTCCAACAGCAGGTCGTAGGCCAGTTCGGCGGCAGCAATGCCCAGCACCTGGGCCTGGGCCGCGATCGACTGGTCCGCCGCCGGCTCGTAATTGACCGGGTTACCCATGGGGAAAATGCGCTGAAAGGCGGTGAGCAGTTGCATCAGGCCCGGCAGCCGGGGCGCGGCCTTGGCCTGTTCCAGGATGCGTGCGCGAACATCAGGGTCGCGCAGGATCGCCACCCGTTCCGGAAGCGGCCTCTCCGCGATCTCGCGGTATGCCTCGAGGCCCGAGAAGCAATTGGCGCTGGCCTGTAACCCGAGGAGAACACCGATCGGCCGCGGCGCCACCTGGGCCTTCAGGGGCAACCCGTCGGCCACCGCCCGGTCGATCAAGCCCAACAGCACACGCCAGCCTTCGGGCGCGCCGTGCGCCTGGCCCAGCGACAGGGACATGGGCCGGCCCGCGGCCGCCAGGATCCGCCGGATCATGGCGAATTCGCTCATCAAGTCCGGCGTGTCGAAATCGGAGATCAGTTCCATGACCCCCCGCCCGGCGTCCTTCAGCCCCAGGGCGATGCCGGTCAATTCCGCCTCGGTCGCGCGCAGCGACGGGGTGGGATCGCCGGTGACCGTGCGGTGGTTCAGGGTGCGGGAGGTGGAAAAGCCGATGGCGCCCGCCTGCATCGCCTGCGCCGCCAGGCGGCGCATCTGGGCGATATCATCTTCTGTCGCCGCTTCCAGGGCGGCGCCCCGCTCGCCCATGACATAGACGCGCAGGGCGCCGTGGGGCAGTTGGGCGCAGATATCCATGTCGCGCGGCCGGGCCTCCAGCGCGTCGAGGTAGTCGGGGAAGGATTGCCAGTTCCACCTCAGCCCCTCATGCAAGGCAGCGCCGGGGATGTCCTCGACCCCTTCCATCAACTCGATCAGGCGCTGGTGATGTTCCGGCCGCACGGGGGCGAAACCGACACCGCAATTGCCCATGACAGCAGTGGTTACACCGTGCCAGGACGACGGCGCCATGCGGGCGTCCCAGGTCGCCTGGCCGTCGTAGTGGGTGTGGATGTCGACGAAGCCCGGCGTGACCAGCAGGCCGTCGGCGTCGATGTCCCGGCTGCCGGTGCCCGAAACCCGGCCGACCTCGACGATGCGGCCGTTGGCAACAGCGACATCGGCCCGGCGGGCCGGGCCGCCGCTGCCGTCGATGACCGTGCCGTTGCGGATCACCAAGTCGAACGCCATCGCCGCCTCCCGGTCTTATTAGTTCGTATTACCTAACTAATATCCGCCCGCGATGCCGCCGCTGTCAAGCATGGCACGACGCTACTCCAGGAACTGGCGCTCGATGCCGCGCAGCCATTCTTCCCGGTGGGCGCCCAGCGCCTTGTAGGCCCCGCTCAGGGCAGCGCGGAAGGCGGCACGCTCGGCCGCGGGGAGCAGGGCATCGGTCAGGCCGGCCATTTCCGCCTCGAAGGCTTCCAGGCGCTCGCGCCCGGCCTGGGTGATCTCGACGCGGGAGACGCGGGCATCGCTGGCATCGGCGGCGCTCTCGATCCAGCCCTTCTCGCGCAGGGTGGCCAGCATGGCCGAGACGGTGGGCTTCTTGATCGCGCCGGCCGCCGCGATGGCCCCCGCATGCTTGGGCCCGCTGTAGAGATAGAGCAGGGTGCGGTACTGGGCGACGCTCAGGTCCGACTTGCGTGCCGCCTGCTCGAACGCGCGATAGAGCGCCACGATGGCGCGAACCGACAATGTGCGATCGCTTGAACTCATGATCCCCCCGCTCACAGGAAATTGTAGGGATCGACGTCGACTTGCAAGCGTACCCGGCCGGGAATGGCCTGGGCATCCAGCCAGGGCCGCAGGACCGCCTGGACGTTCAGCCGGCGCGGCGCCCGCACCAGCAGGCGCACCCGGTAGCGCCCGCGCAGCAGGCTCAAGGGGGCGGGTGCCGGCCCCAGCACGTCGAAGCCGTCGAGATCGCGCGGGGCGGTGCGGGCCAGGGCGCGGCCGATGGTCATCACCTCGCCCTGGTCGGGGCCGGAGACGATCAGCGCCACCAGCCGGCCATAGGGCGGCATGGCATGGCGCTGGCGCGCCGCCTGCTCGACGCCCAGGAAGCCGTCGCGGTCGCCCCGGGCGATCGCCCGGATGACGTCGGCGCCGGGATCATAGGTCTGCAGCAGGGCATGGCCCGGCCGCTCGGCCCGGCCCGCGCGGCCCACCACCTGGGTGACGAGCTGGAAGGTGCGTTCGGCGGCGCGCAGGTCGCCGCCGTCCAGGCCTAAGTCCGCGTCGACCACGCCGACCAGGGTGAGATGCGGGAAATGATGGCCCTTGGCCACCACCTGGGTGCCGATCACCACATCCACCTCGCGCGTGGCGATGGCCTCGAAGGCCGCCTCCAGCGCCGCCGGCCCGCCCAGCGTGTCGGAGGCCAGCACCAGGCGCCGCGCCTGGGGATCAGCGAGGCGACCTCCTCGTCGATCCGCTCCACGCCGGGGCCGCAGGCGGCGAGGCTGTCGGCGGCACCGCATTCGGGGCAGGTCTCGGGCGTCGGCGTGGCATAGCCGCAGTGGTGGCACGACAGGCGCCGCTGGTGGCGATGCTCGACCAGCCAGGTCGAGCAATTGGGGCATTCGATGCGGTGGCCGCAGTGCCGGCACAGGGTCAGCGGGGCATAGCCGCGCCGATTGAGGAACAGCAGGGTCTGCTCGCCCCGTGCCATGGTCTCGGCGATCGCCCGGCCCAGCACCGGCGACAGGAACGCCCCCTTGGACGGCGGATGGATGCGCATGTCGATGCAGTCGATCCGCGGCATCAGGGCGCCGCCGTGGCGTTCCGGCAGCACCAGGCGGCGATAGCGCCCGGCCTCGACATTGACGATGGTCTCCAGGCTGGGCGTGGCGCTGGCCAGGATCACCGGGCAGGCCTCGATGGTCGCCCGCACCACGGCCATGTCGCGGGCGTGATAGGCAACGCCGTCATCCTGCTTGAAGCCCTGGTCGTGTTCCTCGTCGACCACGATCAGGCCCAGGTCCGTGAACGGCAGGAACAGGGCCGAGCGGGCGCCGATCACCAGCGGCACCTGGCCGTCGGCGATGCCCTTCCACACCCGCCTGCGATCGCGCGACTGCAGCCCCGAATGCCAGACCGCCGGGGCCACGCCGAAGCGGGCGGCGAAGCGCTCGAACAGGCCGGCGGTCAAGGCGATTTCCGGCAGCATCACCAGGGCCTGGCGCCCGGCCCGCAGCGCCGCCGCGATGGCTTCCGAATAGACCTCCGTCTTGCCCGAGCCGGTGACCCCGTCCAGCAGGAAGGCGGCATAGTCGTGCGCGGCGACCGCCCGGCGCAGCTCGTCCGCGGCGGCGGCCTGGGCCGGCGACAGGGCCGGTTCGGCAAAATCGGGATCGGGCCGGGCCAGGGCCGGATCGCTGTCGATCAGCGCAGGGGACAGGGCGCCGGCATCGATCAGGCCGCGCAGCACGCCCGACGAGACCCCCGCCTGGCGCTGGATCTCGACCGAGGTCATGACCCCGCCCGGGCGCAGCAGCTCGATCACCCGGCGGCGGGCCTCGGTCAGCCGCTCGGGCAGGTGGTCGGTCAGGCGATAGCCGGTGACCTGGCGCGGCCCGTCACTGTTGGCGGCATTGATGAAGTGGCGCAGCACCATGCCCGGCGGGTTCATGGTGTAGCCGGCCATCCAGTCGAGGAAGCGGCGCAGCTTCTCGCGCATCGGCACGATGTCGTGGGCGGCGGCGACGGGGCGCAGGCGGGCCGCGGCGATCACCCCCTCGCCCGCCCCGTCCCAGACCACGCCGGTGATCAGCCGCGGCCCCAGCGGCACGTCGACGAAAGTTCCCGGTGCCAACACCTCGCCATCGGGCGCCGCATAATCGAGCGGCCCGGCGAAGGGCAAAGGTACCAGAACGGGAAGGCGGGCCGTCATCTTCACCTAGAGCGCCAACTGGCTTCGACTGGGGCCATCGGCTATGCTGGCCCGGTGAGGGCGGGGGCGCTCGATGGCGATTTGATTCGCAGCGCCGGCCCGCTTTGCCCTGATAGATACTCCAGCGGAAACCGGATTCATGAAGTTCTTTATCGACACCGCCGACGTGCGCGAAATCAAGGATCTTGCCGCCACCGGCATGGTCGACGGCGTCACCACCAACCCCAGCCTGATCGCCAAGTCCGGCCGCAACATCCTGGAAGTCATCGCCGAGATCTGCGGCGTGGTCGACGGGCCGGTGTCTGCCGAAGTGACCGCCACCCAGTACGAGGACATGCTGGTCGAGGGCCGCAAGCTCGCCAAGATCGCCGACAATGTCGCGGTGAAGGTGCCCCTGACCTGGGCGGGGCTGAAGACCTGCAAGACCCTGTCGGACGATGGCATCATGGTGAACGTAACTCTGTGCTTCTCGTCCGCGCAGGCGCTGCTGGCGGCCAAGGCCGGCGCCACCTTCATCTCGCCCTTCGTCGGCCGGCTGGACGATATCGCGACCGACGGCATGGAGCTGATCGCCGAGATCCGCCAGATCTACGACAACTACGAAGCGCTTACGACCGAGATCCTGGTCGCCAGCGTGCGCCATCCCCGCCATGTCGTCGATGCCGCCAAGCTGGGCGCCGATGTCGCCACCCTGCCGCCTGCCGTGCTGCGCGCCCTGGCCAGCCACCCGCTGACCGATCGCGGCCTGGAAGCCTTCCTCGCCGACTGGGCCAAGACCGGCCAGTCGATCCTCTGAGCCCCGGACCAGCACCCATGACCCCTGAGAGCCCGGAAGTCGCCGAAGCCGCCCCGCCCGAGGCCGCCGCGCCCAACCGGCGGCGGCTGACCGCGGGCGAGGTGCGGGAATACCTGCTGGCCCATCCGGGCTTCCTGGCCAAGAACCCGGAAGTGCTGGAGCATCAGGCCCTGCCCGCGCGCGCCGATGCCGATGGCCACCGGGTGGTCGATTTCCAGCGCGCCCTGGTCGACCGGCTGCGCAACGACAATGCCAAGCTGCGCAGCTTCCAGTCGGAAGTGCTGACCGCCGCCCGTGCCAATGTCTCGGCCCAAGGCCTGGTGCACGAGGCGATTCTGCTGCTGCTCGAGGCTGAATCCTTCGAGCATCTGATCCATGCCATCACCCTGGACCTCGCCCCCATGCTGGGGATCGATGTCGTTACCTTGAGCGTAGAGACGCTGGAGGCGGCACCCGAGCGGCCGTCGCTGCAGAATTTCTATCTGGTGCCGCCGGGCACGGTCGACGGCCTGATCGATCCGGGCCGGCTGGTCCGCCTGATCTCGGAGCCGCCCGAAGACACGCTGATCTTCGGCCCGGCAACGCCGCTGGTGCAGAGCCAGGCACTGGCCCGCCTCGACATCGGCGGGGAATCGCCCCTGGGGCTGCTGGCCCTGGGCAGCCGCGAAGCGACCAAGTACGAGCCGGGCCAGGGCAGCGAACTGCTGGGCTTCCTGGCCGGCACCATCGAACGCCTGATCCGGCTGTGGCTGCGGCCGACCGATTGACCCCGCCCGCGGGGGCCGCCGCGCCGGCCCTGCTGCCGGCCGCCCCCGACCTTGCCGCCGCCATGGGTGACTGGCTGCGTTACCTCACGACCGAGCGCCGCGGTTCGGCCCACACGATCGAGGCCTATGGCCGCGACCTGCGCCAGTTTCTCGCCTTCCTGGCCGAGCATCTGGGCGCCCTGCCCGACCTTGCGGCGCTCGCCCAACTGGGCCCGCGCGATTTCCGCGCCTATCAGGCCCGCCGCCGCACCGGGGGCCAGGGGGCCTCGTCGGCCGCCCGCGGCCTCTCCTCCCTGCGCGGTTTCTTCCGCTACCTCGACCGCAAGGGCCTGGTCCACAACGCCACGGCCCTGGCCACCCGCGCACCCAAGCGGCCCCACGGCGTGCCCCGGCCGCTCACCCAGGCGGCGGCGCTGAACACCATCGAGGAGGCCGGCGCCCTGGCCGACGAGGCCTGGATCGCCGCCCGCGACGAGGCGGTCCTCACCCTGCTCTACGGCTGCGGCCTGCGCATCGCCGAGGCCCTGTCCCTGCGCCGCGCGGCAGCGCCGTTGCGCGACATGCTGCGCATCGTCGGCAAGGGCAACAAGGAGCGGGTCGTGCCGGTGCTGCCCCAGGTGGCGGCGCGCATCGAGGCCTATCTGCGCTTGTGCCCGCATGCCCTGCCCAAGGACGGGCCGCTGTTCATCGGCGAGAAGGGCGGGCCGCTGTCGCCCCGTGTGGTCCAGCGTAACCTGGAGCGTCTGCGCGGCGCCCTGGGCCTGCCCGACGATGCCACCCCCCACGCCCTGCGCCATTCCTTCGCCACCCACCTGCTGGGCGCCGGCGGCGACCTGCGCACCATCCAGGAACTCCTGGGCCACGCCAGCCTGACGACTACACAGCGCTACACCGAGGTGGATACGGCCCGGCTGCTGGCGGCCTATGAGGATGCGCATCCCAGGGCACGGCGGGGGGAGTGACCAGCCTTATCGATCATCGTCACTGGGCTGATGTGAAATGCAAATGTACCGGAGTCCCCTCAGTCTTGGCGTTCATCGAAGAGTGATCGGACCTGGGGGCCTGCCGACCACCGGCGGGACAGCCACCCCAGAAGTTCGGCATAGGCATAGCCAATGAAGATCGTCCCGGGCAGGGCCAGAAGTGCAGTCTTGAACAAGGATATGACTGTACCCACGACAAGCCCAGCGAGTAGGTGGCCGCCCACCTGTGAGGGTTCGGCGAGAATCAGGACAGCAGTGGCTCCCAGGTTGGCAGCCAAGCCCGCGATAGTGCCGATGATGCAGCCGCGCAGACCCGAGGGATGTGGGCCGCTGCCCACGAACCAAATCACGGCCACGGTGATGGCAACGCCTGCCAGTACGAGCCTCCGAAAATCTTTGTCGAGAATGAACAGATCGGGCATCAGGACCGTATGTGCCAAAGCATACAAGCCCACACCGGCCAAGCCGAAACCGATGCTTTGAAGGATGCGCGCCCCGGCTTTTACAACGTGTCTCATAAACCGAAACTCCTGAGCCACGGCGGCATCTCAAGGACGCAACGTTGCCCACACGTGGATGTCGCGCGCCATTTGGCAACCTAAAAGGATACTCAGCCCTATGCACACTGGGAGAGGTAACTCCCCACCGTCATCCCGGACTTGATCCGGGATCCATCGTCGTGGTGAACGAGATCCCCCCTGTACCGCCATGGCTCCCAGCTTTCGCTGGGATGACGACTTTCAAACCGGGGTTCTCCAAATACGAGTTAGGGCTGCGAACAAGACTGCGCCGATGCCTCCCAAAGGGGCAAAGCCCAATCCCACTGTTAGAGCGAACAAAACTGCGAGAAGCCCATACTTCAAGTCAGAAAGATCTAGCCGCGTTGGCGTTGGTGCCGACGCAAAAATTAGAATACCGAAGAGAAAGACTACAGGCGCGAAAAACACCGACCACATGCCCACAACGAACGCATCGGGCCACCATACCCGACCGGATCGCGGCATTCGACATTGCCAGCAGAACATCGACGCCAAGGCGACACTGACGCTTGGCCAAGTCGCATAGCTTGGCATTGCCGTCGCGCCGGACGCCGACCAGATGGAGCTTCCCTTGCCAAACAGATGAAGCGAGTCCAGGAAAATCAGTGCAAGCAGGAACGCCCAAAGGCCGAAGCCTATGCTTTCGACAATATGCACGATCCGCGTCATGGCCTGAGCGTGGCGCTCAATCCGCGCCAATTTCAACCAAAGGCTGCGGCGGCGGATCGCCGCGCGCGGCTCAGCGCCGGCGCTTCACCCATTCACGCACGAGCAGGCCCAGCAGCAGGGCGTAGAACAGCCCGGTCAGGGCGGCGACCGGCAGGGAGACCGGGCCGGTCTTCACCAGGCCCACGGTGGCGATGACGGCGATGCCGGCAGGGTCGAGGGTGCTTTCGCCCGAGGCCGGGTTCGCCAGCGAAATGGCGATCGCGGCCGTCAGGTTGGCGACCAGGCCGGCAACCAGACCCAGGGCGACGCCGCGCAGCGGCGATGGCGCGCCCTGGGCCGGGCTGCCGATCAGCCAGACGATGAAACCCGCGGCGAAGGTCCCCACCAGGGCGGCCTCGCCCGCTTCCTGCATCACCATGCCGAAATCGGGCAGGGCAGCCATCGCCAGAGCCAGCAGCCCGGTCACGATGGCGGCAAAGCCCAGCGCAGCAGCGACACGCAGCATGGCCTAGCCCTTCGCCTTGGGGCGCCAGCGGTCGGCCAGACGGCGGGCGAACAGGCCGGCGACGATGCCGACCGGCCAGGCGCCGACGAAGGCATAGGCGAGGTCGTTGATGAAATGGTCGATCGCCGCGACCCAGCCGGCCCCGTCGGCCAGGGTCGCCACCACGGCATAGGCCGCCCAGGCGGCAAAGGCGGTGGCGAGCGCGGTCACGATCACCGTGCCATTGTCGAGCGGGCCGCGGCGCGGCGCGATGGAAAACCACAGCGCGGCCGCGATGACCGCGCCCAGGGCAAAATAGGGCAAGGCCGCCAGCGGCCGTTCGATCAGGAAGGCGGCAAGGCCGAACAGCAGGCCGAAGGCGGCGGATTCGGCGACCCGCAGGCGGGTGGCGATCCTGCTGCGCGGCCCCAGCACCGGCCCCCGCTTGGGCGGCCGGCGGAAGGGAATGACGACGCCGCCGGGCGGCGGCGGCTCGGCGCCGCCATGGTCGTGACCGTTGGGGCGCCAATCCGTCATCGGTTACATCTGTCTGATACGGCCGTCGACGCCCAGGGCCGCCTCGCGCACCGCTTCCATCTCGGTCGGGTGGGCGTGGGGGGTGCGGGCCAGGTCCTCGGCAGCGCCGCCGAATTCGATCGCGGTGGCGATCTCGGCGATCATGTTGCCGGCATCGGCACCGATGATGTGGGCGCCCAGGATGCGGTCGGTGGTGGCATCGGCGATGATCTTGACGAAGCCTTCGGTCTGGGCATTCGCCTTGGCCCGGGCATTGGCCGTGAAGGGGAACTTGCCGGTCTTGTAGGCGATGCCCGCGGCCGTCAGTTCCTCTTCCGTGCGGCCGACGTTGGCCACTTCCGGCATGGTGTAGATGACGCCGGGAATGGCGTCGTAGTTCACATGGCCATGCTGGCCCGCCATGATCTCGACCGCGGCGACGCCCTCTTCCTCGGCCTTGTGGGCCAGCATCAGGCCACCGATGACGTCACCCACGGCATAGATGTGGGGGACATTGGTGCGGTAGTGGCTGTCCACGGTGATGAAGCCGCGCGGGCCGGCTTCCACCCCGGCCGCGGCCAGGTTCAGGCCGTCGGTATAGGCGCGCCGCCCGACCGAGACCAGGACCACGTCGGCCTCGAGGCTCTTGGCCTCGCCGCCCGCGACCGGCTCGAAGGTCACCGTGGCGCCCTTCTTGGTGGGGGTGACACCGGTCACCTTGGTCGAGAGCAGGAACTCGAAGCCCTGCTTGGCCAGCAGGCGCTGGAAATTCTTGGAGACTTCGCCGTCCATATTGGGGGTGATGCGGTCGAGGAATTCGATCACGGTCACCTTGGAACCCAGGCGGCTCCACACCGAGCCCAGTTCCAGGCCGATGACGCCGCCGCCGATGACGATCAGGCTCTTGGGCACCTTGGGGAGAGCGATGGCCCCGGTGGAGGAGACCACGGTCTTCTCGTCGATCTTGATGCCCGGCAGGGTCGAGACGTCGGAACCGGTGGCGATCAGGGTGCGCGCCGCCTTGATGGTACGGGTGCCGCCGGCGTTCAGCGAGACCTCGATGGTCTCGGGCCCGGTGAAGCGGCCGGTGCCCACGATATAGGTCACCTTGTTCTTCTTCATCAGGAACTCGACGCCCTTGGTCAGTTCCCCGACGACCTTGGACTTGTGCGCCATCATGGCATCGAGGTCGAGTTCGACGCCCGAGACCTTGACGCCGAACTTGCCCAAGCCGTGCTGGGCTTCCTCGTAGAGTTCCGAAGCGTGCAGCAGGGCCTTGGACGGAATGCAGCCGACGTTCAGGCAGGTCCCGCCCAGGGTGCCGCGCTTCTCGATGATGGCCGTCTTGAACCCCAGTTGCCCGGCGCGAACGGCCGAGGTGTAACCCCCCGGGCCACCGCCGATGATGACCAGGTCGAAGGCATCGTCGCCCGAAACCGCGGCCACGGCCGGGGCTGCCGCGGGGGCTGGTGCCGGCTGGGGCAGCGGGGCGGCGACGACCGGCGCAGGCGCTACCGGCACGGGCGCCGCGGACGGGGCGCTGACCGCGGCCGTGCCGCTCTCGTCGATGGCGCCAATGACCTGGCCGATGGTGACGGTGTCGCCTGCCTTGGCGTCGATCCGGGCCAGCACGCCGGCGGCCGGCGCATTCACCTCGACCGCGACCTTGTCGGTTTCAAGCGAGACCAGAACCTCGTCCTTCTTCACCGCTTCGCCGACCTTCTTCGACCATTGGCCGATGGTGGCCTCGGTGATCGATTCGCCCAGTGCGGGGACTTTCAGTTCGATGGTCATATCGTCTCGCCTTCCGGCCTCAGGCCAGCCTCTATCAGAGCGTCATTCCAGCGAAAGCTGGAATCCATGTCGACAAGGGCGCGCTGGCCCAGGATGGATTCCAGCTTTCGCTGGAATGACGACAAACAATTACACGCCGAACAGCAGGCGCTGCGGGTCTTCGATCGCTTCCTTGACGCGGACCAGGAAGGTGACCGCCTCGCGGCCGTCGACGATGCGGTGATCGTAGGACAGGGCCAGATACATCATCGGGCGGATGACTACCTGCTTGTTGATCACCATCGGCCGGTCCTGGATCTTGTGCATGCCCAGGATGCCGGATTGGGGCGGGTTGATGATCGGGGTCGACATCAGCGAACCGAAGACACCGCCGTTGGAGATGGTGAAGGTGCCGCCCTGCAGATCCTCGATCGCCAGCTTGCCGTCGCGGGCCTTCGTCCCCAGGCGCGCGATCTCCTTCTCGACGTCCTGGAAACCCAGGGCGTCGCAATCGCGCACCACCGGCACGACCAGGCCCTGCGGCGAGGAAACCGCGACCGAGATGTCGTAGTAGTTCTTGTAGATGATGTCGTCGCCGTCGATCTCGGCATTGACCGCCGGGATCTCTTTCAGCGCCTGGACGCAGGCCTTCACGAAGAAGGACATGAAGCCCATCTTCACGCCGTGCTTCTTCTCGAACAGGTCCTTGTAGAGGGTGCGCGCTTCCATCAGCGCGGTCATGTCGACCTCGTTGAAGGTGGTCAGCATGGCGGCGGTGTTCTGCGCCGACTTCAGCCGTTCGGCGATGCGCTTGCGCAGGCGGGTCATCTTCACCCGTTCCTCGCGCGCGGCATTGGCGCGCGGGCCCGACGGGGCGGCCGGGCCGGGGCCGGGGCCGGCGCCGCCTGGGCGGCCAGCACGTCCCCTTGGTGATGCGGCCGTCGGGGCCGGTGGCCGGGATCGCGGCCGGGTTCAGGCCGGATTCGGAAATCAGCTTGCGCGCGGCGGGGCCGGGCTGGGCAGCGGTGGCGGCGACGGGCGCCGGTGCAGGCTGCGGGGCCGGGGCAGCGACCGGCGCGGGTGCCGGGGTCGGCGCGGGCGCGGCCGGCTTGGGCGCGGCCGGGGCGGCGGCGGTCGCCGTCTCGTCGAGCGCGCCCAGGATCTGGCCGATGGTCACCGTGTCGCCGGGCTTGGCGTCGATCCGGGTCAGCACGCCGGCGCTCGGCGCGTTCACCTCGACCGCCACCTTGTCGGTCTCGAGCTCCACCAGGGGCTCGTCGCGCTTCACCGCGTCACCGACATTACGGAACCACTTGCCGATGGTCGCCTCCGTGACGGACTCGCCGAGCGTCGGGACCTTCAGTTCGATTGTCATTTTCTAGCCTCTTCGGCGTGACTGATTACTGATGTTCGGGATTGGATCAAAGGGTAAGGGCGGTGCCGACCAGCTTCGCCTGCTCTTCGACGTGCTTGCGCAGGGAGCCGGTCGCGGGCGAGGCCGAACCGGCGCGGCCGGCATAGGTGGCGCGGCCGGGCTTGCTGCGCGCCTTGCCAATCACCCACTCCAGCCATTGCTCGACGAAGAACCAGGCGCCCATGTTGCGCGGCTCTTCCTGGCACCAGACCAGGTCGGCCTTGGGGAAGCGCTGCATCAGGTTGACCAGGGTCTTGGCCGGGAAGGGATAGAGCTGCTCGACACGAGCGATGTAGATGTTGGACAGGCCGCGCTTCTCGCGCTCGGCCAGCAGGTCGTAGTAGACCTTGCCCGAACACATCACCACACGCTCGATCTTGGCGTCGGCGACCAGGCGGAAATCGCCGACGATCTTGGGGAACTCGCCCTTCTCGTCGAAATCGTCGTCGAGGACGCGGTGGAACGAGGTATCGGGGCCCATCTCGGCCAGGCTGGAGACCGCCTTGGGATGACGCAGCAGCGACTTGGGCGTCATCAGGATCAGCGGCTTGCGGAACTTGCGATGGATCTGCCGGCGCAGGATGTGGAAGTAGTTGGCCGGCGTGGTGCAGTTCGCGACCTGGATATTGTCCTCGGCGCAGAGCTGGAGATAGCGCTCCAGCCGGGCCGACGAGTGTTCCGGCCCCTGCCCCTCGTAGCCGTGCGGCAGCAGGCAGACCAGGCCCGACATGCGCAGCCACTTGGATTCGCCCGAGGTGATGAACTGGTCGAACACGACCTGGGCACCGTTGGCGAAGTCGCCGAACTGCGCCTCCCACAGCACCAGGGCGTTGGGCTCGGCCATCGAGTAGCCGTACTCGAAACCCAGCACCGCGGCTTCCGACAGCATCGAGTCGTGGACTTCGAAGGCCGACGCCTCCTCGCCCAAGTTCTGCAACGGCAGGTAGCGGCCTTCGCTCGCCTGGTCGATCCAGACCGAATGGCGCTGCGAGAAGGTGCCGCGCCCGGAATCCTGGCCCGACAGGCGGACATGGATGCCTTCGAGCAGCAGCGAGCCGAAGGCCAGCGCCTCGGCCGTCGCCCAGTCGAAGCCCTCGCCCGTCTCGAACATCTTCTTCTTGGCGTCGAGCACGCGGCGCAGGGTGCGATGCGGGGTGAACTCCGCCGGCACCGTGGTCAGAACCTTGCCGATCTCCTTCAGGGTGCGCATCGACTCGTCGGTCTCGCCGCGGCGAACGTCGCCGCGCGCCACACCCAGGCCGGCCCAGCGGCCTTCGAACCAGTCCGCCTTGTTGGGCTTGTAACCCTTGGAGGCCTCGAGGTCGGCTTCCAGCTTGGCGTAGAAGGAGTTGTTCATGCCTTCCGCTTCTTCGGCGGGCACCAAGCCTTCCTCGGCCAGGCGGCGGGCATAGAGTTCGCGCACCGACGGGTGGGCCGCGATCCGCGAATACATCAGCGGCTGGGTGAACATCGGCTCGTCGGTCTCGTTGTGACCGAAGCGGCGATAGCAGAACAGGTCGATGACCACGTCCTTGTGGAACTGCTGGCGATACTCGGTCGCCACCTTGGCGACGTGGCAGACCGCTTCGGGATCGTCGCCGTTCACATGGAAGATCGGCGCCGCCACCATCTTCGCCATATCCGACGGATAGGGCGACGAGCGCGAGAAGTGCGGGCTGGTCGTGAAACCGATCTGGTTGTTCACGATGATGTGGATGGTGCCGCCGGTGCGATAGCCGCGCAGGCCCGACAGGCCGAAGCATTCCGCGACTACGCCCTGGCCGGCAAAGGCCGCGTCGCCATGGAGCAGGATCGGCATGACCTTGGTGCGCTCGGTATCGCTCTTCTGCCACTGCTTGGCCCGCGCCTTGCCCAGCACCACCGGATCGACGATCTCGAGGTGGCTGGGGTTGGCGGCCAGCGACAGGTGGACCTTGTTGCCGTCGAATTCGCGGTCGGACGAGGTGCCCAGGTGATACTTGACGTCGCCCGAGCCCTGAACGTCGTCGGGATTGGCCGAGCCGCCCTGAAACTCGGAGAAGATCGCCACATAGGGCTTGCTCATGACATTGGCGAGCACGTTCAGGCGGCCGCGGTGGGCCATGCCCAGCAGGATCTCGTCGCAGCCGAGATGGCCGGCGCGCTTGATGATGCCTTCCATGGCCGGGATCACGGCTTCGCCGCCGTCGAGGCCGAAGCGCTTGGTGCCGGTGAATTTCTTGTTCAGGAAGTGCTCGAAGCCCTCGGCCTCGATCAGCTTGTTGAGGATCGCCTTCTTGCCTTCGACGGTGAAGGAGATTTCCTTCTCGCGGCCCTCGATGCGCTCCTGGATCCAGCGCTTCTCGTCAGGGTCGGAGATGTGCATGAACTCGACGCCGATGGTCGAGCAATAGGTCCGGCGCAGCACGACCAGGATCTCGCGAACGGTCGCGGTCTCCATCCCCAGCACGTTGTCGATGAAGATCGGGCGGTCCATGTCGGCTTCGCCGAAGCCATAGCTCGCGGGGTCGAGTTCGGGATGGCGCTTGGGCGGCTCGAGGCCCAGCGGGTCGAGGTTGGCGATCAGGTGGCCGCGGATGCGGTAGGCCCGGATCATCATCAGGGCGCGAACCGAGTCCAGCGTCGCGGTGCGGACATCGGCGGGGCTGGCCCCCGCGGCCGGGGCCGCCGCCGGCGGCGCCTTGCCGTCGCCCTTGGGCGGGGCCTTGGCCGCGGCCGGCTTCTCGTCGTCGTCCAGGCCCTTGGGGGTCAGCGGCCAGTCGGCCCGCTTCCATGAGGGGCTCGTGTGACCGTTCAAGGCCTCGCCCAGGGTGCTGAAATAGCTGGCCCAGGAGGGGTCGACCGAAGCCGGGTCTTTCTGGAAACGGGTGAAGAGATCCTCGATGAAGGCACCATTGGCGCCGTTGAGGAACGAGTTGTGATCGAGCTGAGTCGTCATGTCCGTCAAGCCGCGGCCGATTGGGCCGCTCTCTTTCCTGGCAGCAAAGCCGTTGCCTGAACCGCCGATGGCAAGCCCATCTGCCACCAGGTACTGAACCATCTAGGCCGCCGGCCCTACAGTTGGCGGTCTGCCCGCCTTAATCAACCGCGATCGGCGCTTTGTCGACTAAAGAAGCACATTCCGCGCAACGCAACGCCAACATAGCCGGAAACTGCAAGAGAGCGGTTCCCGAAAGCCGGGAGCCGCCCCCTCGAAAACCTCATGCCGGCCCGGGGGCCGGCATGTTCTCTCAAAGGCCCTTCAGCACCTGAAGCAGCGTGGTGCCCAGGGCCGCGGGCGAGTCGGCGACGGTGATGCCCGCCGATTTCAGCGCCTCGACCTTGAAGTCGGCCGTGTCGTTGCCGCCCGAGATGACCGCGCCGGCATGGCCCATGCGGCGGCCCGGGGGGCGGTACGGCCGGCGATGAAGCCGACCGTCGGCTTCTTCACCTTGGAGGCCTTCAGGAACTCGGCGCCCATCACTTCCGCGTCGCCGCCGATCTCGCCGATCATGATGATCGACTCGGTCTCGGGATCGCCCAGGAACAGGTCCAGGCTGTCGACGAAGTTGGTGCCGTTGACCGGGTCGCCGCCGATGCCGATGCAGGTCGACTGGCCCAGGCCCGCCGCCGTGGTCTGCGCCACCGCCTCATAGGTCAGGGTGCCCGAACGGGACACGATGCCGACCTTGCCGCGCTGGTGGATGTGGCCCGGCATGATGCCGATCTTGCATTCGCCGGGCGTGATCACGCCGGGACAGTTGGGCCCGATCAGCCGGCTCTTCGAGCCCTGCAGGGCGCGCTTCACCTTGACCATGTCCAGCACCGGAATGCCTTCGGTGATGCAGACGATCAGCGGAATTTCCGCGTTGATCGCCTCAAGGATCGCGTCGGCCGCGAACGGCGGCGGGACATAGATCACGCTGGCGTTGGCGCCGGTACGCTCGACCGCGTCAGCGACCGTGTCGAAGATCGGCAGGCCGAGGTGGGTGCCGCCGCCCTTGCCCGGGGTGACGCCGCCGACCATCTTGGTGCCGTAGGCGATCGCCTGTTCGGAGTGGAAGGTGCCCTGGGCGCCGGTGAAGCCCTGGCAGATGACCTTCGTGTTTTTGTCGACAAGAACGGACATCAGGCAGCTTCCTTCACGGCTTTCACGACCTTGGCGGCGGCATCGGCCAGATCGTCGCCCGAGGTGATGGGGAGACCCGACTCGGCCAGGATCTTCTTGCCGAGGTCGACATTGGTACCGGCCAGGCGCACCACCAGGGGCACGCTGAGCGAGACTTCGCGCGCGGCCGCGATCACGCCTTCGGCGATGACGTCGCAGCGCATGATGCCGCCGAAGATGTTGACCAGGATGCCTTCGACATTGGGGTCGGACAGGATGATCTTGAACGCCTCGGTCACGCGCTCGCGGGTGGCGCCGCCGCCCACGTCGAGGAAGTTCGCCGGCTCGCCGCCGTAGAGCTTGATGATGTCCATGGTCGCCATGGCCAGGCCGGCACCATTGACCATGCAGCCGATGTTGCCGTCGAGCTTCACGTAGGAGAGCTCGTGCTTGGCCGCCTCGCGCTCCATCGGATCTTCTTCGTCGGGGTCGCGCAGTTCCTGGATGTCCTTGTGACGGAACAGGGCATTGTCGTCGAAGTTCACCTTGGCATCGAGGGCGATCAGGTCGCCCGCTTCGGTGACGACCAGCGGGTTGATCTCGATCTGGCCGCTGTCGGTGTCGAGGATCGCCTTGTAGAGCTGCTGGACCAGCTTGACGCAGGCGCCGACCTGCTTGTCCTGGAGGCCCAGGGCATAGGCGATGCGCCGGCCGTGGAAGGCCTGGACGCCGGCTGCCGGGTCGACGCCGACCGAGATGATCTTCTCGGGCGTCTCGTGGGCCACCGTTTCGATGTCCATGCCGCCTTCGGTCGAGGCGATGAAGGCGATGCGGCCGCTCTTGCGGTCGAGCAGCGCGGCGAGATAGAGCTCGCGGGCGATCTTGGAGCCGTCTTCAATGTAGACGCGCTTCACTTCCTTGCCCGCCGGGCCGGTCTGGTGGGTGACCAGGATCATGCCCAGCATCTTGGCGGTGGCGGCCTTCACGTCCTCGATCGACTTGACGACCTTGACGCCGCCGGCCTTGCCGCGGCCGCCGGCATGGATCTGCGCCTTGACGACCCACACGGGGCCGGGCAGTTCCCTGGCGACTTTCTCGGCTTCATCGGGGGTATAGGCGACGCCGCCTTTAGGCACGGCGATACCGTATTTGGCCAGCAGGGCTTTGGCCTGATATTCATGGATGTTCATGGGGCATCCTGGGTTGGCTTCCGGGGAGGGCCGCTTGGCAGCGGATAGGGATGCGCGGCGCCGCCGTTATAGCACTCGTGTTGCACCGCGCAACCAGCATGGCCCTGGTGGACCTCACTTGGTTTTCTTCGGGATGGCTTTCGCCTTCTTGGCCGGGACATTGGCCAGCGAAGGTTCAAGCTTCACGGTCGCCTCGACCAGCCCGCGCACCGTCGCGGCGGATTTGGCAAAGCCCGCCTTTTCGCCGGCGTTGAGTTGGATCTCGACCACCCTCTCGACGCCGCCCGCACCGATCACCACCGGCACGCCGACGTAAAGTCCTTTGACGCCGTATTGGCCGTCCAGATAGGCGGCCACGGGCATGATCCGCTTCTTGTCCTTGAGATAGCTGTCGGCCATCTCGATCGCCGCGGCGGCCGGGGCATAGAAGGCCGAGCCGGTTTTCAGCAGGTTGACGATCTCGGCGCCGCCGTTGCGGGTGCGCTCGACGATTTCGTCGATCTTCTTCCTGGTGGTCCAGCCCATCTTGATCAGGTCGGGCACCGGAATGCCCGCCACCGTCGAATAGCGGATGAGCGGCACCATGCTGTCGCCGTGGCCGCCCAGCACGAAGGCGGTGACATCCTCGACCGAGACCTTGAATTCCTCGGCCAGGAAATAGCGGAAACGGGCCGAATCCAGCACCCCGGCCATGCCCACCACCTTGTTCGCCGGCAGGCCGGAAGCCTTCTGCAAGGCCCAGACCATGGCGTCCAGCGGGTTGGTGATGACGATGACGAAGGCGTCGGGGGCATATTTGGCGATGCCCTGGCCGGCCGCGGCCATGACCTTGGCATTGACCGCCAGCAGGTCGTCGCGGCTCATGCCCGGCTTGCGCGGCACGCCGGCCGTGACGATGACGACATCAGCGCCCTTGATGACCGCGTAATCCTTGCCCCCGGCCAGGGTGGCGTCGAAGCCCAGCACGGGCGACGCCTCGGCGATGTCGAGCGCCTTGCCCTGGGGGACGCCGTCGACGATGTCGAAGATCACGACGTCGCCCAGTTCCTTCAGCCCCGCCAGCAGCGCAAGCGTACCGCCGATCTGCCCCCCGCCGATCAAGGCGATCTTGTCACGCGCCATACCCTCAACGCCCCCGTGGATCCAAAAGCTAGCGGGGCCGTTGCTTAGCGCGATTTGCCACGATCAGCAAGGTTGGCGAAAGTCTAGGGGTTGCGCCAAAAAGTGAACGACACTTGCCATTCGTATCCAACTGGATACGATAATGCCGTGTACACGATCGAGATGACGCCGACTTTCGCCGACTGGCTGGGTGACCTTCGCGATGCCAAGGCGAAGGCCCGCATCGTCGCGAGACTTGCCGCCGCGCGCCTTGGCAACCTGGGCGATGTCGAGCCCGTGGGCGGCGGTGTTTCTGAAATGCGTGTCCCCGTCGGACCGGGCTACCGGGTCTATTTTGCCCGAACCGGAAAGACCGTTCTTCTGTTGATCTGCGGCGGCAACAAAGCCTCGCAGGATAGGGATATCAAAAAGGCCGTTGAAATGCTCGGCATTTACAGGAAAGGCCCGACCAATGCCTGACAGACCCATGGCTCTAATTCCGTTCGACCCAGCCCGATTTCTCGATAGCGAAGAAGTCATCGCGGAATATCTGACTGCCGCATTGGAAGATCCCGATCCCGATGTTTTTATCGCCGCCTTGGGCGACGTCGCCAAGGCGCGCGGCATGACGCAAATCGCCCAGGCCGCGGGCCTGGGGCGTGAAAGCCTCTACAAGGCGCTAATGCCGGGCGCCAAACCGCGTTATGAGACCATCCGCAAACTGGTCGATGCCCTGGGACTGAAACTCAGCGTTGCGTCGTGATGACCCTGGGTCAAACCCCGTGCCCGCGCTTCAAATAGTCGTCGGACTGCATCTCGTTGAGGCGGCTCACCGTGCGCTTGAACTCGAAGGCACCGTCGCCGGTGGGATAGAGCGCCTCCGCCGGGGCGGCGGCCGAGCAGATCAGCTTGGCCTGGGCCTCGTAGAGGGCGTCGATCAGGATGACGAAACGCTTGGCCTCGTTGCGGTTTTCCGGGCCGAGCAGGGGAATTTCGTCCAGTACCAGGGTATGGAACTGGCGGGCCAGGGCCAGGTAGTCGGCCGGTCCCAGGGCGGCGCGGCACAGGTCGGCGAAACTGGCCCGGGCGACGCCGTAGGCCGCGTGCGGGATGGTGACCTGGCGCCCCAGCACCTCCAAGGTGAAGTCCGGCGCCTCGGACCCCCGCGTCAGGTCGCCGAAGGCCTCGTCCAGGGCCTGCGTCGCCGTCGGCCCCAGGGGCGAGAAATAGACGGTGTGCCCGGCCAGCCGCTCCATCCGCCAGTCCCGCGCCCCGTCGAGATGGAGGACATCGAGGGTTTCCTCCAGGGTCTTGATGAAGGGCAGGAAGAGCTGGCGGTTGAGCCCGCCTTCATAGAGTTCGCGCGGTGCCCGGTTAGAGGTCGCCACGACCACCACATTCTCGGCCCACAGCGCCGTGAACAGCCGGCCCAGGATCATGGCGTCGGC
This sequence comes from Oleomonas cavernae, assembly GCF_003590945.1. Lineage (NCBI taxonomy): Bacteria > Pseudomonadati > Pseudomonadota > Alphaproteobacteria > Acetobacterales > Acetobacteraceae > Oleomonas > Oleomonas cavernae. Next base: position 2,965,919 of record NZ_QYUK01000011.1, read on the forward strand.
CACGTCGGTCACCTGGAATTCGTCGAAGCACAGCAGCCGCGCGCCCGCCGCGATGTCGCCGGCCACCACCGGGATCGGGTCGTCGCCGCCCCGCCTGGCCCGTTCTTCCTCGGACAATTGGCGATGGGCGAAGATGGCGGCGTGCACTTCCTGCATGAAGGCATGGAAATGGACCCGCCGCTTGGACTCGACCGGGGCGCCGCGGAAGAACAGGTCCATCAGCATGGATTTGCCCCGCCCCACGCCACCGTAGATATAGAGGCCCTGCGGCGGCTCCTCGTGGCTGCGGATGCGCCCGCTCAGCCAGCCGAACAGGCCGCGCGCCGCCCGCGCCGGCGGCGACCACAGGCCCAGGCGCTGATGCAGGATTTCGAGCTTTTCGATGGCGAGGCGCTGGGCCGGATCGGATAAGACCGCGCCCCTGGCGACCAGATCGGCATAGGCGTCGAGCGGACCGGTCATGCCGTCATCCCGCGGTTCCCCGTGCCCGTCGCCATGCCCACCATCCAACCCTCACAAAGTGGAGATTGGATAGCCGGCTATGGCGCGTTGCACAAGAACGGCGGTACCGTCGGGATGACCCTTTGCGATCAGTCAGTCGGCAGCAGCGGCGAGGACGGCTGTCACCTCGACAGCCACCACCTCGACAGGCACCACCTCGGCCACCGGCACGTCGGCCTTGGGCGCCGGGAAGGCGATGACATAAGCGCCGCCGTCGGTGGCGACGTATTGGAGTTGCATGGGCGGGGTCACGGTCTGGTCGGTTGGGTCGGACATGGTAATCGTCTCCTCAACTTCACCCTCGGCCGGGACGCTACCAGCGTCCGGGTTCCGCGGCCACTCAAATTATTGCGCTGCGGCACCCCCAGCCGCTCAGGCCGGCGGCGGATCGCGCCGCTCGCCCCGCTCATAGGCCAGGTTGTCTGGCGCGGTGGTGCCGCCCGAGAGGATGAACTGCATGGCGTCGTTGGCGCTCCAGTCCAGCCACACCAGCCTGTCGGTCGGCACCAGTTCCATATAGCCGGAGGTCGGGTTAGGCGCCGTGGGAACATAGACGGCGGCGATCTCGCGCCCGCTGTCGGTCGCGATGAAGGTCTTGGTGACGAAGCCGATGGCCTTCATGTCGGGCGACGGGAATTCGATCAGCACCACCCGCTGCTGGCCCGCCGGGGCGGTCTGGAACGAGGCGATCAGCTTGCGCACCGCGCCATAGACCGACTCGACAAAGGGGATGCGCGCCATCAGGCGGTCGAAATAGCTCCACAGCCGGCGTCCGATCACGGCCGTGGTCAGGGCCCCCAGGATGTAGAGGGCGACCAGGGTGACGACGGCGGCCAGGGCGCTCTGGAACCAGGGCTGCAACAGGAACTGGGCGATCCCCGGGGCATCCGGGTTGATCGCCTGGGCCAGGCCCGCCACCACCGGCCGGCCCGCCGCGACCAGGAAATCGAACAGCAGGCTGACCACCCACAGGGTCAGCAGCAGCGGCAGACTGGCCAGCAGACCGGCGACGATGTTACGACGTATGCGTTCCATGGTTGCTGATTTTACCCCAGGCGCGGAGACAGGCACGCATTATGGCCCTCAAGTGCGGCATCATTCCAGTCACCCCCTTTGCCCAGAACTGTTCGCTGATCTGGTGCGACGAGACCATGAAGGGCGCCGCGGTCGACCCCGGCGGCGATCTCGACAAGATCCGCGCCGGGATCGCCCAGACCGGCGTCACCCTGGAAAAAGTCCTGCTGACCCATGGCCACCTGGACCATGCCTCGGCCGCGGGCGAACTGGCGGCGGAAGCCGGCGTGCCGATCGAGGGGCCTCACGAGGAGGATCATTTCCTGATCCATACGCTGGGCCAGCAGGGCCAGGCCTATGGCTTTCCGCGCTATCCCGATTTCACCCCGACCCGCTGGCTGAACGGCGGCGATACCGTAACCCTGGGCAAGCTGACCCTCGAGGTGCGCCACTGCCCGGGCCATACGCCGGGACATATCGTGTTCTTCCACGCCCCCTCGAAGCTCGCCATCGTCGGCGACGTGCTGTTCCGCGGCTCGATCGGGCGCACCGACTTCCCACGCGGTGACCACGCCACCCTGATCCGCTCGATCACCCAGGAATTGTGGCCGCTGGGCGCCGACGTCACCTTCATCCCCGGCCACGGCCCGATCTCGACCTTCGGCGAGGAACGGCAGTCGAACCCCTTCGTCGGGGACCGGGCGCTCGCGGCGGGATGAGCTTTTCCCTGCGCCAGATCCAGTATTTCGTGGCGGTGGCCGAGAACGGCTCCGTCAGCCGGGCGGCGCATCAACTCTCGGTCTCGCAATCGACCATCACCGAAGCCGTGCAGGAGCTGGAGCGGGATCTTGGCCTGAAACTGATGGAACGCCAGGCGCGCGGCGTCGCCCTCACCCACAAGGGCCACCATTTCCTGCGCCACGCCACCAAGATCCTGGCGGATGTGGCCGATGCCAGGCGCGCCCTGGCCGAGGATCGCGAGCGGGTGACCGGCGCCATCCATGTCGGCGTCACCTCGCTGGTGGCGGGCTATGTCCTCTCGGACCTGCTGGCGCGCTTCCGCCGGGCCTATCCGGCGGTGGAGGTTTCGGCGGTCGAAGACAACCGGGATTACCTGGAACACCTGCTGGTCAACGGCGAACTGGATGTGGCGGTGGTCGTGGTGGTGGCCGATCGCGGCGACCAGGGCGCCCTGCAGGCCGAGATCCTGGAAGTCTCGCCCTATCGCCTGTGGCTGCCCCTGGGCCACCGCCTGGCCGCCGAGGCCGAGATATCCCTGGCCGAGATCGCCCAGGAACGCCAGGTGGCCCTGTCGATCGACGAGATCGAACAGACGGCGGAGGCCTATTGGCGGCGCCACGGCGGGCGGCCCACGGTCGCCTTCCGCACCCGCTCGGTCGAGGCGGTGCGCAGCCTGGTGGCGACCGGGGCGGGCCTCGCCATCCTGCCCGACCTGCTCTACCGCCCGTGGTCGCTGGAAGGCGACCGCATCGAAGCACGGCCGATCGCCGAAGCCCTGCCCACGGTCCAGGTCGGCATCGTCTGGCGCCGCGGTTCCACCCTGCCCCAGCCCGCCCGCAATTTCATCGAAATCGCCCGCAATCAGCGATTGATGAAAGGGCGTGGGTAACCTCTCTCGTCATCCCCGCGCAGGCGGGGATCCACCGTCGTCCAAGGCTGGGGCAGTAAACCAGTATTCTCTGCCGAACCCGGATTGCCCCTTCAGTGGATCCCCGCCTTCGCGGGGATGACGAATTGGGACGGAGATGACAGAGTTGGCTTAATCCGGCAGCACCGCGACGGTGGCGCTGTCGCTCCAGCCGATTGTGATCGTCGCACCTTCCGCCGGTAGCGCGTCGATCGCCTCCATCGCCAGGTTCACGGCCAGACGCATGCCGCTGCCGGTGACCACGGTCAATTCGGCATGGGTGCCCAGAAAGATTGCGGCTTCGACCGTCGCGGCCCAGGCATTGTCGCCGGGCACGGCGGTCACCCGGGTCTGTTGCGGGCGCAGGGCCAGCAGCACCGGATCCCCCTGCACCAGCGGGCGGTCGCCGACGCGGTGACGGATCGCGCCGTCGGGCGTGTCGATCAGGGCGATGCCGCGGTCCAGCGCCGAAACCGTGCCGTCGATGAAATTGCTCTTGCCCAGGAAGTCGGCGACGAAGCGGCTTTCGGGACGGTCGTAGAGGTCGCGCGGGGCGCCGACCTGGACGATGCGCCCGGCGCGCATGATGGCGATCCGGTCGGACATCGCCATCGCCTCCTCCTGGTCGTGGGTGACGTTGACGAAGGTGGTGCCCAGGCGCTTGTGCAACTGCCGCAGTTCGAGCTGCAATTCGTGGCGCAGCTTCTTGTCGAGCGCGCCCATGGGCTCGTCCAGCAGCAGGACCTGGGGCCGGAACACCAGGGCGCGGGCCAGCGCCACGCGCTGCTGCTGCCCGCCCGAGAGCTGCCTGGGACTGCGCTTCGCCAGCGGTTCGAGGCGCACCAGCGACAGGGCATCGGCCACGCGGGCCTCGATCTCGTCGCGGGGCAGCCCGCGCACGCGCAGGGGATAGGCGATGTTGTCGGCAACATTCATGTGCGGGAACAGGGCGTAACCCTGGAAGACCACGCCGAAATTGCGCTTTTCCGGCTGCAAGGCCGCAATCGAGCGGCCGTCGACGAAGATGTCGCCATGGCTGGGCGCCACGAACCCGGCCAGCGCCATCAACAGCGTGCTCTTGCCCGAGCCGGACGGCCCCAGCAGGGTGAGGAATTCGCCCGGCGCCACGGTCAGGTCGATATCATCGAGCGCCTTGAAGTCGCCGTAGAACTTGGACAGGCCGTAGAGCCGCACCTCCTGGCCCGCGGCGCCGACCACGGCGGCGGCCTCGCTGTGTCCCACACCAATGCTGCCGGCGACGGTGACATCCGCCATCATGCCTCCTTCAGCCGCAAGAGGCCGCGGATGAGATAGATCAGGGCGACGAGAACCGTCACCGCGATGAGAATGGTCGAGACCGCCGCCACCGCCGGATCGATATTGTCGCGGATGTCGGACCAGATCTTGCGCGGCAGGGTATAGACGCTGCGCGACGACACGAACAGGGTTACGATGATCTCGTCCCACGAGATCACGAAGGCGAACAGGGCGCCGGTGAACAGGCCGGGCCTGATATTGGGCAGGACCACGTCGCGCGAGGCGCGCAAGGCGCCCGCGCCCAGGCTGCGCGCCGCCTGGGCGATGCGCGGGTCGAGGCCCTCGAGCGAGGCGCTCACCGTCATGAAGACGAAGGGCAGGCCCAAGATGGCATGCGAGAGGATGACACCGAACATGGTGTCGAACAGGCCCAAGGTCACCCAGGTGCGCGACAGGGCGAGCGCGGTCACCACCGGCGGCACGATCATGGGCATCAGGGCCAGCACGCCGATCACCCGCGCGGCCCGCCCGCCCAGGTGCCACAAGCCGATGGCGGCAGAAGCCCCCACCAGGGTGGCGATGATCGTCGCGCCCACGCCGACCATGGCGCTGTCGCCCAGGGCCGAGAGCCAAGCCTCGTTGGTGAACACCGTCTCGTAATGGCGCAGCGAATAGACGCCGTCGGGCATCGAGAGATAGCGCTCGGGCGAGAGCGACAGCGGCACCGAGATGAACATCGGCGCCAGCAGGAAGCCGCAGATGATCCAGGCCACCGTCAGGGTCAGGAGCCGCGCGGCCGAAAAGCGCCGCTCCATCAGCCCAGGCCCTTCTTCAGGCCGACGGTGCGCGCCATGATCCCGATCAGTGCCAGGGTCAGCAGCAGCAGGACCACCGACTGCGCGGCGCCGAAGCCCCAGCGCACGGTCTGCAGGATGGCGACGGAAACCGATTCCGCCAGCATCACCACGCGCCCGCCGCCCAGGATCGCCGGCGTCACATAAAAGCCCAGCGCAAAGACGAAGACGATGACCGTCGCGGCAAAAGCCCCGGGCAGGGTCAGCGGCAGATAGACCCGCAGGAAGGTGGTCGACGCCCCGGCCCCTAAGCTGCGCGAGGCGGCCAACACGCGGGGATCGATGCCCTTCATCACGGCAAAGATCGGCAGCACCGCATAGGGGATCAGATAGTGGACCATGCCGATGATCACGCCCAACTCGTTGCGCACCAGGGGCAGCGGTTCATCGGTAATGCCGACCGCCATCAACCACTGGTTCACCAGGCCCTGGTCGCGCAACAAGATGAGCCAGGAGAAGGCGCGCACCAGCACGGAAATCCACAAGGGCACCAATACGGCGACCAGCAGCAGCTTCTGGTGCCGCTCGCCCGCATTGGCCATGGCATAGGCGACGACGAAGCCCAGGCCCACCGCGAAGACCGTGGTGATCGCGCAGATGCGCAAGGTCGTCAGCAGCACGCGCACCGGCCCGGCCGCGGTCGCCAGGCGCTCGTAGTTGCCGAACCCGAGGTCGGGATCGGTCACACTGAGCAACAGGACATTGCCCAGCGGCAGCAGGTAGAGGAAGACCACGATCAGCAGGATGGGGGCGACGAACCACCAATAGGGATCGAGGCGGCCGCGCGCATCGCGCGCCGCCACCTCGAACCGTCGAACGGTGCTGACCTCAGCCGGCAATCGCGTCGAGCCAGGTGCCCAGGGCCGCGTCGTAATTCTCGGCGTACCACTGCTCGTTGCGGATGATGCCGGCATCGAGGTTCGAGGTCGGGTTCAGGCGCTTCTGCGCCTCGGACAACAGGGCCAGGGCCTTGGGGTTGGCCGGGCCGTTGCCCATGAGGTCGAGCAGCTTGACCTGCTTCACCGGATCCTGGGTCGAGGCGATGAAGGCCATCGCGTCCTTCAGCTTCTTGCCGCCCTTGGGCAGCACCCAGGCGCCGGCGGTGGCGATCTGGCCGTTCCAGGTCCAGGTCACGCGACCCTTGGTGTCGCGTTCCAGCACGCTCGACCGGGTGCTCCAGATATTGCCCATGACCACTTCGCCGTCGAGGAAGAGCTGCTGCGACGAGGCGCCGCTTTCCCACAGGACGAGGCTGTCGCCCAGCGACTTCACCATGTCGACGACCAGCTTCATGTCGATGGGATAGATCTCGTCGGGCTTCTTGCCGGCGGCCATCATGCAGGCCTCGGGCATGCCCAAAAACCATTTCCACATGGTGCGCTTGCCGGGGAATTTCTTCAGGTCGAAGAAATCGGCCCAGGAGGTCGGTGCTTCAGGCACCTTGGTCTTGTCATAGGCGATGACGTTGGAATAGACGTAGTTGCCGACGGCCAGATCCCATTGGTTCCACGGGAACAGGGCGGTTTTGTCGACCACCGTATAGTCGATCGGCTCGCAATAATTGGGGCCCAGTTGCAGGCCATAGAAGCCGTCGCCGTCGGAGACGTCCCAGATGACGTTCTTCTCGTCGACCATCTTCTTGATGTTGCCGGGCAAGGGGCCTGCGCCGTCGATCGCGACCTTGGTGCCGGTCGCCTTGGTGAAGGGCTGACACCAGGCTTCGTCATAGGCCTTGATGGCATCGCCGCCGAAATTCGAGATGGTGATCTCGCCGGCCGCGGCCTGTGCCGGGCGGCCGCCCAGGCTGGCCCCGGCGACACCGACGCCCAGCATGGCGCAGATGCCCAGAAAGTCCCGGCGGCTGACGGCGCCCTTGGCATAAAGCTCGCGCGCGATCGCGAGGCTGTCCTCGCGATGAAGTTTCTGATCCATGCCGGTCTCCACCGATCCCCATGAGATAGCTGGGCTGGGTTGCTGGGCTGCCCAACGATAAGGCATGATCAGGCTAATGCACATTTTGTGCGCTGCACGATGATGAAATCCAAACCTTCAGTTAAGCAGCGGCAAAACTAACGGCAGGTGGCGTCGAACTGCGGGATCGAATGGTCGGGGCGGTCTGTTGGCCGGCCGCCGCGCATCAAGCGGCCGTGGGCGTCGGACGGCGGCGGCAGGGAACGGGAAACGGTCAGCAGCAGGCTGGCCACCAGCGGACTGGCATAGGAGGTACCGCTGATATGCTCGACCGTGCCGTCGGCCGCGCTGATGGCGAGGCCGGCCCCCGGCGCCGCCACCCCCGGTGCCGCCAACGGGGCCGATTGCGGCCACAAGCGGCCCAGGCGATCGACGGCGGCAACCCCGACCACGCCGGGATAGGACGCCGGATAGGCGGGCGCGGCAGCGGGGCCGCCGTTACCGGCGGCCGCAACCAGGCGCAGGCCCGCGGCAGAGGCGCGCCTGACCACTTCCCGCAACAGGGGGTATCGGGTCCGGCGAGGCTGATATTCACCACCGCCACTTTTTCGGAAACCATCCAATCCAGGGCGGCGGCAATCGCGGTCGCCGAGGCCATCGCCCGGCCGTCGATCGATTGCACTGCCGCCGCATAGAACACCTCAGCCTTCGGGACCAGCCCGGCCATGACCGGCCCCTGTCCGGCCATCAGGCTGGCCACGATGGTGCCATGACGCGACTCCGCCGGGCTGCCGTCGAGGTCGGCCGCCCCGTAGGACTGGATCACGGCCCCGAGCAGCGTTGGCGCCCCGAGATCGATCGGTGTGTCGATCACGCCGATCCGCAGGCCCGCCGCGCAATCCCCGGCGGCGGCGCTCCAGCCCATCAGGCGGGCCGGCCACAGGAACTCGCCCGACAGCGGGGCCGGCGGCTCGGCACTGCTCGCTCCCTCGAGGCCGTAGAGCCCGTTGAGACCGACCTCGCTGCGCGGCAGGGCGGCCCGAATGGCGGCGATCGCCTCGTCCATGTCCCGGGGCGGCAGAACCCGGACACGGATCACGGTGAGGCCCAGGGCCGCGAGGCGCCGTTCACGGATGATGGGATAGCCAAGGGCGCGCAAGGCCGGATAGTCAATGTCCGGCGCGGTGATCACGACCTCGCCCGCGACCGAGCGGTCGCGCCCGCCCCCGGCGCCATCGGCGCCACTGTCGCCGCCGCCGTTGTCGTCGCTGCCGCTGTCGTCGCTGCCGCTATCGTCACTGCCGCTGCCGCTATTGCTGCTGCCGCCGTCGTCCCCGCCCGAACCCGATCCGCCGCCGCCGTCCGAGCCATGGCCGCTCGAATCGCCGCCGCCTTTGGCCCAGGCGGGCGCGACCGCCCCGCCAAGCAGGCACAACACGGCGAGCAATCGGCAAAGACGCCCCGTCACGGCCCGACCAGAACGGTCTCGAGAGTGCCGTCGATCGACCGGCAGACCACCGCGCGCGTCGCCCGATCGGTCGAGACCATCAGGCGGCAGGCGCCGGGCAGCGCCGCGGCAGCCTGGGCGGCCAGCACCTCGCCGTCGGGCAGGGTCAGGCGTTCGGGCACCCCGGCCGCCGTCGCCTCGCTGCCCGCCGGGGCGTAGGCCGGCGCCGACGGCCCGCGCTCCAGGGCGAAGGAGATGGCGACCGCCGTCACGGCCAGCGCCGCCGCCGCGGCCATCCAGCGGGTGGCCGGCATCGGCGGGCGGCGGATCCGTGCGGCCAGGGCGATCGGCACCGGCTCGGGCGGGGCCGCGTCGCGGGCGATGGCCAGCACCGCCGCCGAGGCGACGAAGGCATCGAAGCGTGCCTTGACCTCGGCATCGAAGCTCAAGGCGGCAGCAACGGCATGCTGCTGGCCGGCGGCCAGCGCGCCGTCGGCCATAATCATCAAGGTTACGTCGTCGATCTTTTCCAGGGTGGTCACGTCCGGCCCTCCATCTGCAATGTCCTGGCCAGGGCCAGGCGGGCCCGGGCGAGGCGCGAGCGTACCGTGCCGGCGGCAACGCCCAGGATCTTCGCAACCTCGTCATGATCGAGGTCTTCGATGGCACAAAGCAGGATCACTTCACGATGATCATCGGTCAGGCCGTCGATCGCGCGCCAGATGTCGATGGCACTAGGCGCGTCGTGCGGTGCCGTGGCCGCCGCATCGGCGCGATCGAACAGTGCCGCCCCGGTCTCGGCATTGCGTTGCACCCGCTGGCCACGGCGCAGCACATCGATCCAGGTGTTGCGGACCACCGTATAGCACCAGGCCGGCCCGATGCTGACCGACAGATTGGTATCGACATGGCGCAGCATACGCTCGCAAGCCTCCTGCAATAGGTCGTCACCGCGATCGTCCGAGCGTGCCAGGCGGCGGGCGAACCGCCGCAGGCTTGGCAACAGATCGAGCAATATTTTCCGGCCGCTTCCCGTCCGCACCATCAGCACCCAAACCCGCCTTTGCCAGTGATAACGTCGCTCCCGGGCGGCGCGTCCCTGTTCAGAAAAAAATATTTCGGCCGCCCGGGGCGGAGCAGCGGCGCGCCGGTCGTCGTCTCAGGAGGTGTGGTGGATGACCACGCGCACCAACCGGAGACTTCCGATGACTTCATTACTCAAACTGGCCGGCGGCGTCACCGCCGCCCTGATCATCACCGCCGCGCCGATCGGCTTCAGCCTGCAGCATGGCTTTACCGGTCTCGCAAAGGCCGAAGCCCGCGAGAGCGGTAGCGGCGGCCATGGCGGCCATGGTGGCGACAGTGGCCGCGGCGGCGACGATCACGGCGGCAGAAGCACCGGCCACGGCGGTGATGATGGCGCCGGCGACGACCATGGCGGCACGAGTGCCGGCCACGGCAGCGACGACGGGGCCGGCGACGACCACGGCGGCGATGATGCCGGCGGCCTTGCAGGCGATGACGACGGGACCGCGGATCAAGGCGCCGGCGATGCGCCCGGGACCGTACCTTCGGGCGGCGGCGATGACGACGGCACGCCCGATCAGGGGCCTGGCGAGGCCAGCTGAACGGGCACGCCGGTCCCAACCGCGGCCCGTCTCGACGGGCCGCGGCCGGCGGGGCATGCTGGCGCTCGATAGGCTGGCGCCCCGGTGGGCACCGGCCGCCATCGGTCGGAGGCGAACCTGAGCAAGCGTATCGACGGCCCGCGGGCGGCCCAGGTGTTTCGCGGCGCCGTCTCGGACGGGGACCTGCGCCTGCTGCGGGTGTTCAAGACCGTGGTCGACCATGGCGGCTTCTCGGCCGCGGAGGTCGCGCTGAACAAGTCGAAATCGGCCATCAGCCTGGACATGTCGCACCTGGAGCAGCGCATGGGCACCAAACTGTGCGTCCGCGGCCGGGCCGGCTTCAAGCTGACCGACGAGGGCCAGATCATCTACCTCGCCGCCCTGCAACTGTTCACCGATGTCGACAAGTTCCGCGACCGGGTGGCCAGTGCCGTGCGCTGGCTGTCGGGCCGGGTGTCGATCCTGCTGGTCGACAATATCGTCTCGGTCGCCGCCGGGCCGATGACCCGCGCCATCGGCGACTTTGCCCGGCGCTACCCCAAGGTCGAGGTGAAGGTCGAGTCCGCCACCCCGAACGGCGTCGAGCAGGGCGTGCTGGAGGGCGAGGCCGACATGGGCATATCCGTCGTCCCGCGCGAAGTCTCGTCGCTGGAAATGATCCCGCTGTTTCGCGAGGAACTGCGCCTCTACTGCGGGCGCAATCACGAACTGGCCAGCCACAACTTGGGCACCGTCGCGCCCGACCTGGTGAAGCAGCACCGCCTGGTCATGCCCGGGGTGACCGAGGATCCGGGCTTCGGCGCCCTGGTCGCCGGCTTTCCCACCGGGGCCCGGGCCAGCAACATCGACAGCCGCATCCTGCTGGTGCTGAGCGGCGCCTTCCTGGGCTTCCTGCCGCCCCATTACGCCGCCCCGTGGCTGGAGAGCGGCGAGCTGATCGAGATCCTGCCCCACCATTTCACGACGCAGAACACCTTCTACGTCCTGTTCAAGAAATCGAGCCGCCACAGCGCGGCGGCGCAGACCTTCCTGAGCATCGTCCTGGACAGTTTCGAAAAGGCCAAGCAGATGAAGGTGAGCCGGCTGGGCCAACTCGCCTGATACCGCTGGGCCTGCCAGCTTGCGATCTCTGTCGTCATCCCGGCGAAGGCCGGGATCCATTGTGACATCGCGCGCTGGCCCAGAATGGATCCCGGCCTTCGCCGGGATGACGGATAGGGAGTAAGGCGACCCGCCTATAGCGCCGCGGCGATGTCGTCCAGGATGGCGCGGGCTTTGTCGGCCGGCTTGTCGCTGCGCAGGATGTCGCGGCCGACCACCACATGGTCGGCGCCGGCGCGGATCGCCTCGCCCGCGGTCATCACCCGCTTCTGGTCGTCCTTGGGGCTGTCGGCCGAGCGGATGCCGGGGGTCACGATGCGGAAATCGGGGCCGAGCAAGGCGCGCAGGCGGGCCGCCTCGAAACCGGAGGCGATGACGCCGTCGGCGCCCGCTTCCTTGGCCTTGCGCGCGCGATATTCGACCAGGTCGGCCAGCGGCATGGTGAAGCCCATGTCGGTCAGGTCGTTCTGGTCGATCGAGGTCAGCACCGTCACCGCCAGGATCAGCGGCTTGCGGGCATGGGCCTGGCTGCGGGCGGCGACAGCGGCGCGCACGATCGGGGCATCGCCGGTCACGGTCAGGAATTCCGCCCCCGTGCGGGCGATATTGGCGGTGGCGTTGCCCACCGTCGCGGCGATATCGGCCAGCTTGGCGTCGAGGAAGACCTTCTTGCCCAGCCGGAAGAATTCATCGATCAGGCCAAGTCCGCCACCGAAGACCTGCTGCAACCCGATCTTGTAGAACGAGACCGTGTCGCCCAGGGCCGCGACGATGTTGCGCGCGTCGATCATGTTGGGCACGTCGAGCGCCACGATCAGGCGATCGCGCAACGGCACGTCAAGGCGCCTGGACGACATGTCGGGGCTCACACGTTCAAGAGCAGATGCTCGCGTTCCCATGCGGATATCACCTGTTGGTAGGCGTCGTGCTCGGCCTGCTTGACTTCCATCAAGAGGGTGACGAATTCCTCGCCCAGCACTTCGCTCAAATCGTCGGAACCCTTCAGCTTGTTCAGGGCGTCGGGCAGGTAGCGCGGTAAAGCAAACTTCAGGCGATACGCACTATTGGTGATCGGGTCGGTCGGTTCAAGCTCGTTGACCATGCCGATATAGCCGCAGGCCAGTGACGCCGCGATGACAAGATAGGGATTGGCATCGGCCCCGGGCACCCGGTTCTCGACCCGGCGGCCGTCCGGCGCGCTTTCGGGCACGCGCAGGCCGGTGGTGCGGTTCTCGCGCCCCCAGTGGAGGTTGATCGGCGCCGACATGAAGCGGGTCAGCCGGCGATAGGAATTCACGTTCGGCGCGATCAGCGGCATGGCCGCCGACAGGTGCTTCTGCAGGCCGGCGATATGGGCATGGAACAGCGGCGTGTCGTTGCCCTCGGCGTCCGAGAACAGGTTGCGCCCGGTCTTGATATCCACCACCGACTGGTGGATGTGCATGGCGCTGCCCGGTTCCTGGGAATAGGGCTTGGCCATGAAGGTGGCATAGACGCCGTGCTTCATCGCGGCCTGGCGCACCGTGCGCTTGAACATGAAGGCCTGGTCGGCCATCGACATGGGGTCGGCATGGTTGAAGTTGATCTCGCACTGGGCGCGACCGGCCTCGTGGATCAGGGTGTCGACATCCAATTCCTGCGCCTCGCAGAAGCGGTAGACATCCTCGAAGATCGGATCGAACTCGTTGACCGCATCGATGCCGTAGGACTGGCTGCCGGTCTCGGCCCGGCCCGAGCGGCCGATCGGCGGCTGCAGCGGATAGTCGGGGTCGACATTCTTGGCGCAGAGATAAAATTCTAGCTCCGGCGCCACGATCGCGCGCCAGCCCTTGGCGGCGTAGAGGTCGATCACCCGGCGCAGCACCTGGCGCGGCGCGATCGACACCGGCCGGCCGTCGCGATAGACACAGTCGTTGATCACCTGGGCGGTGGGATCCTCGTACCAGGGCACCACGCACAGCGTGTCGGGGTCCGGGCGCAGGATGACGTCGGGCTCGGTCGGGTCGGTAACTTCGGAATCGATGAATTCGCCCGTCACCGTCTGCGAGAAGATCGATTCCGGCAGGCGCAGGGAATTGTCGGTCTGGCTCTTCAGGAATTTCGAGGTCGGCAGGATCTTGCCGCGGGCGACCCCCGAAATATCGGGCACCAGGCATTCCACCTCGGTGGTGCGCCGTTCGGACAGCCAGCTTTCAAGCCGCGACATGACCTCTCCCTTTACCTGCTGAAGCCGCCCCGGCCCGCCTGGCCGCGGCATGACTGCGGGCCGCGTCGCCAAAGGCCTGGAACAGGCGCATCGACACCGGATTTTCGCTCGCCCGCCATTCGGGATGCCATTGTACCGCGAGGACGAGGCCCGGCGCATCCACAACCGTCACCGCCTCGATCTGGCCGTCCGGTGCCACCGCCTCGATGCGCAGGCCAGGGGCCAGCCGGTCGATGCCCTGGGCATGAATGGAATTGACCGTGATCTCGGGCACCCCGACCAGGCCCTCGAACACCCCGCCCGGCGTCAGCCTGACCGGGTGGGCCGGGCCGTACTTGACCGGGATCGGCTGGTCCTCGGGCGCCCGGTGATCCAGGCGGCCATCGATTTCGTGGACATTCTGGAACAGCGTGCCGCCCAGGGTCACATTCAGCTCCTGGAAGCCGCGGCAGATCGCGAACACCGGCACGCCCCGCGCGACGGCACGGGCGATCAGCGGCAGGGTGGTGGCATCGCGCTGCTCGTCATGCAGGGTGCCGGGCTGGCTGGCCTCGCCGCCATAGCGGCCGGGGTGCACATTCGACGGGCTGCCGGTGACGAGCAGGCCGTCGAGCGCATCGAGCAGGGCATCGGGGTCAAGCGGCGTGGGCAGGCTGGGGATCACCAGCGGCAGGCCGCCGGCCCCGTCGACCACCGCGGCGATGTATTTCTCGCCCACGATATTGAAGGGATGACCCTCGATCGTGCGGGCGCAGGCCGGGATGCCGATAAGGGGAAGTTCGCTGGTCGCCATGCCCAACGGCTAGCACGGCCCTCGAGGCGGCGGCAAGCGCCGCGCGGCGCCCGACCGGCGGCTCAGCGCTCGTGACGCAGGCCCGTCGTCCCCGGCGGATCGTTGAACACGAACAGGGCCGAGCTGAAGTCGCCGCCCTGCTTGATGTCTTCCAGCGTCACCACGGTATTGATGCCCTGGGCGTCGAGAACCTGCCACTGGCGGAACTCGAAGGGGTTTTCCGTGAAGATCAGGGTCAGTTGGCCGTCGTCGCGATGCTCGGGCGCCACCATGGTGACGCCGAAGGCTTGGCTGTCCCGCGTCACCTCGGTCACTTCCAGCCCGTCGGTCAGGCTGATCCTGTCGCGCACCAGCACGCCGATGGGCGTGCGGCCCAGGGGGTAGCGGTCGACCTGCTTGATTTCCTTGTCGTAGACGCACAGCCAGGTGCCGTCGGCCACGATCAGCAGGGGCACGGGCGGGTCGTATTCGAAGCGCAGGCGGCCCGGCCTGCTCATGTAAAGCTTGCCCTGGGCCATGCCGCCGGTCGAGTCGACCTGGGTGAAGCGGGCCTCCATGGTGCGAATGCCGTTGAACAGGCCTTCCACCCGGGCGATGTCGGCCTTGTCCTTGTCGTTGAGCGTGGCGGCGGCGAAGGCCGGGCGGATCAGCGGCAGGGCGGCGAGGCCCAGGCCAAGACCCAGCAGGCCGCGGCGCGAGATGGAAGATCGGGGGAAACGGTAGAGCGTGGACATGGGCGCAACTTGGGTGAGCATGGTGGCCAAAGCAAGGCCGAAGCCTCATCCCCAAGAAACACCTCCGGGACAGCCCCGTTCCGGACATGGCCGGGGCGCGGTGCCGCACCTTGGCACTGCCGCTCCCCGCCTTGTGCCCAAAACCTCGTCATCCCGGCCTTGAGCCGGGATCTCATGACAGGTAAGCGGCGGAAACACTGGCCGAAAGATCCCGGATCTGCGCTACGCTTCGTCCGGGATGACGCCGCAACGAGGTCAGGCAGCGGCAAAGCCGACCTTGCCGATGGTGGCGATCAGGTCGCTGAAGCGTTCGCCCTGGATCACCACGTGGCCGCGGGCGAGGCGTTCGGCGGCGTCCGTATCCTGGGCCTTGAGCGCGGCGACGATGCCCTCGTGCTCGGCCAGCGAGGTGCCCAGGCGGTTGCGCACGCGCAGTTGCAGGCGGCGATAGGGCTTCAGGCGACGGTTCATCGCCATGCACTGCTCGATCAGGAAGCCATTGTGACTGGCGTTGTAGAGCGCGAAGTGGAAGCGCTCGTTTTCGTAATAGTAGCCGTCGTGATCGGTGGCGGCCGCCGCATGGCGGCAGGCCTCCAGCGCTTCATCGAGCGCCGCGATGTCGGCCGCGGTGATCCGGCGCGCCGCCAGGCGGCCGGCCATGCCTTCCAGTTCGCCCATCACCTCGAACATTTCGACCAGCCGGTCGAGGCCCACCTCGGCGACGATCGCGCCGCGCCGGGGACGGATCTCGACCAGGCCCGAATTCGCCAGTTGCATCAGCGCTTCGCGGATCGGCGTGCGCGAAACGCCGTAGCGTTCGGCCAGCACCGTCTCGTCCAGCCGTGTGCCCGGCAGCAGCGCACCGGAGACGATTTCGTTCTCGATTGCATCACGGAGCCGGGTGCCGGTGCTGATCGAGCTGTCGGCCTGTGTGTTCATAATTTCCATTCTTGTATACAATACTATTGACTGTGTCGACGAATTGGCATTTTCATGATGCACGGAGAGAAACAAACCGACAAGCGGCGTCATGCAACGGCAGGCGTTCGCGCCGGTCCTGGGAGGGAAAAACAATGTCCGTGACTCGTCGCCTGATCCTGCGCACCGCTGCAGCACTGCCCCTCGTCGCCGCCGGCGCGCGTTTTGCGCCCGCCCGGGCCGCGACCACCCTGAAGATCTCGCACCAGTTCCCCGGGGGCACGATCGACGAGGGCGATTTCCGCGACCGGCTCTGCCGCAAGTTCGCCGCCTCGGTCACCGCCGCCACCAATGGCGAACTCGATTTCCAGATCTATCCCGGCTCGTCGCTGATGAAGACGAACGCCCAGTTCTCGGCCCTGCGCAAGGGTGCCTTGGACCTCAGCCTCTACCCGATCTCCTATGCCGGGGGCGAGGTGAAGGAGCTGAACATCGGCCTGATGCCGGCACTGGTCTCGTCCTACGACCAGGCGGTGCGCTGGAAGAAGGCGGCGATCGGCCAGGCCTTCACCAAGATCCTGGAGGAGAAGGGCGTCGTCATCGTCGCCTGGGTCTGGCAGGCGGGCGGCATCGCCAGCCGCACCGGCGCCGTGGTCAACCCCGCCGACGCCGCCGGCCTGAAGATCCGCGGCGGCTCGCGCGAGATGGACCTGATGCTGAAGGAGGCCGGCGCCGCCGTCGTCACCATGCCGTCCAACGAACTCTACATCGCCATGCAGACCGGGGCGGTGGACGCGGCCATGACCTCGTCGACCAGCCTGATCTCGTTCCGGCTGGAGGAACTGGCCAAGAACCTGACCACGGGCCGCGACCGCGCCTTCTGGTTCATGCTGGAACCCTTGATCATGTCCAAGGCGATCTTCGACGCCCTGCCCCAGAACCAGCGTGACGCGATCATGAAGGCCGGCGAGGAGGCCGAGACTTTCGGCCAGGAACAGGCCAAGAAGGACGATGCGGCCGTGGCCGAGATCTTCGGCAAGGCGGGGGCGGGCATTCACGACATCGACAGTGCCGCGCTGGAGAAATGGAAGGCGATCGCCGCTGCCAGCGCCTGGAAGGATTACGCCGACAAGGGCGAGAGCTGTGCCGAACTGCTGAAGCTGGCGGAGGCCGTGTGATGTCCCACGGCTTCGAACTGGCCAAGGTCGAGCCGGAACGCCTGGACGCGGCCGCCTTCCCGGTGGCCGCCGCCTTCGACCACGCGCTGAAACTGGTGAACAAGGTGGTCTACGTCGTCTCGTCGCTGGCGATCGTGGCGGCCTCGCTGATCCTGACCTCGTCGGTGATCGTGCGCTATGTGTTCCACGCGCCGACCGACTGGCAGGACGAAGCCTCGGTCTTCCTGCTGGTCGGCGCCATCTTCATGTCGGCGGCGGGCGTCCAGGCCGTGCGCGGCCATGTCGCCATCGATCTGTTCGCCAACCGGTTGGGGCTGGTCGGCGAACGGATCCGCCGGGTGATCATCGACGTGGCCTCGCTGGCCTTCTGCGCCTTCTTTGCCTGGAAGAGCTGGATGCTGTGCCACGAGGCCTGGGTCGACGACCAGGTGACCTCGTCGACCTGGGGCCCACCCCTGTGGATCCCCTATGCGGTGATGAGCATCGGCATGACCCTGCTGTGCCTCCAGATCACCTTGCAGGTCTTCACCGCGAAAGCCCATGGGGGAAAACGGTCATGAGCGAAGCAGCCATCGGCATTCTCTATGGCGGCGCGACCCTCGTCGCCTTCCTCTCGGGCCTGCCCATCGCCTTTGCCCTGGGCGTCGTGGCGATCGCCTTCATGGCCGTTTTTATGCCCACGGCCTCGCTCGACATGGTGACGCAGAACGTCTACGAGGAAATGTCCTCGATCATCCTGCTGACCATCCCGCTGTTCATCCTCAAGGGGGCCGCGATCGGCAAGTCCAAGGCCGGCCTCGACCTCTATTCGGCCCTGCATGCCTGGATGCACAAGATCCCGGGCGGCCTTGCCATCGCCAATGTCTTTGCCTGCGCGGTCTTTGCCGCCATGGCCGGCTCGTCGCCCGCGACCTGCGCCGCCATCGGTTCCGCCGGCATCCCCGAGATGCGCCGGCGCGGCTATTCTGGCTCGTTTGCCGCGGGCGTGATCGCCGCCGGCGGCACCCTCGGCATCCTGCTGCCGCCCTCGGTCACCATGATCTTGTTCGCCGTGGCGGCCGAGCAGTCGCTGGGCCGGCTGTTCCTCGCGGGGATCGGGCCGGGCCTGTTGCTGGTCTCCATGTTCGCGGTCTATGCCGCCTGGCGCTTCCGCCGGGAATATGCCCAGGCGAAGAAGGTCTACCAGGGTGGCGGGCCGGCCTCGCCGCTGCTGGCCGAGGATAGCTACAGCCTGCGCGACAAGATGTCGGCCCTGCCGCGGGTGCTGCCCTTCGTGGTGCTGCTGACCGGCGTCATGATCGCGCTCTATGGCGGCTTTGCCACGCCGTCGGAAACCGCGGGCCTGGGCGCCATCCTGGCCCTGGTGCTGATCGCCATCGTCTATGGCGCCTGGCGGTTGAAGGACCTGGAGCCGATCTTCACGGCCACGCTCAAAGAGTCGACCATGCTGATGCTGATCGTCGGCATGTCGCTGCTCTATGCCTATGTCATGAGCTATCTGCACATCAGCCAGAGCGCCGCCCAGGGGATCGTGGCGATGGAATTGCCGCGCTGGGGCCTGCTGGCGGTGATCCTGGTCTTCGTCGTCGTCCTGGGCTTCTTCCTGCCGCCGGTGTCGATCATCCTGATGACCGCGCCGATCATCCTGCCGCCGCTGAAGGCCGCCGGCTTCGACCTGGTGTGGTTCGGCGTGGTCATGACCATCGTCATGGAGATGGGCTTGATCCACCCGCCCGTCGGCCTCAACATCTTCGTGATCAGGAACATCGCACCGGACATTCCCTTGCGCGACGTGATCTGGGGCACGATTCCCTTTGTCGGGCTGATGCTGTTCGCCACCGTGCTCTTGTGCTTCGTCCCCGGGATCGCCACGTGGTTGCCTGATCATTTGATGGGAACCGTGCCATGAGTTCATCGGGCTTTTTCAGCGGGCTGATGCAGACGATCTCGACCCGCAGCCGGGCGATGTTCGCGCGCAAGGATCCGCTGGCCCTGACCGCCGACGTGCGGCCCGACTTTGCCGTGCTGTTCGAGGCGCTGCTGTCGGGCCGGGGCGAGGCCTCGGGGGTGGCCCGGGCGCGTGAGATCCTGGACCTGTGGCAGGCGGTGGACGACGTGCAGAAGCGCGACTTCCTGTGCCTGCTGGCGCGGGATTTCGGCCCGCCACTGGACCGGCTGGAGGCGGCGATCGATGCCTATCGCGCCGAACCCGGCCCGGCCACTTTGGGCAATCTGCACAAGGTCTCGGAGCCACGGCGGCAGGAGTTGCTGCGCCGCCTGAACCTGGCGCCGGGCGGCATCATCACCCTGGTCGCCATGCGCGAATTCCTGCTGCAGGCCAAGCGCGACGAGCCCATCCTCGACGCCCTCGACGATGATTTCGAACATCTGTTCTCGAGCTGGTTCAACCGCGGCTTCCTGGTCCTGCAGCGCATCGACTGGTCGACCCCGGCCAATGTGCTGGAGCGCATCATCCGCTACGAGGCGGTGCACCAGATCCATGGCTGGGACGAGTTGCGCCGTCGCCTCGCCCCGCCCGACCGCCGGCTCTATGCCTTCTTTCACCCGCAACTGATCGAAGACCCGCTGATCTTCGTCGAGGTCGCGCTGGCACAGGACATTCCGGCAACCATCCAGGGGGTGCTGGCCGAACAGCGCGACCAGGTCGACCCCGCCCGGGCGACCACCGCGGTGTTCTATTCGATCTCGAACACCCAGGTCGGCCTCAAGGGCATCTCCTTCGGCAATTTCCTGATCAAGCAGGTGGTCGAGGAACTGCGCCGCGAACTGCCGACCGTCACCACCTTCGTTACCCTGTCGCCGGTGCCGGGCTTTGCCCGCTGGCTGGCCGAGATCCGCAGCGACGACACCGAGCGTTCGGCCTTCCTGTCCTGGTCCGAGCGCGAAGCCCTGCAGGCCCTGGACCGGCCGGACTGGACCTTGTCGCCCGCCACCAGCGAGGTGGTGAACAGCGTGCTGGCCCGGGCGGCCGCCCATTTCATGCTGAAGGCCCGCGACCGCAACGGCCGTGTGATCGACCCGGTTGCCCGCTTCCACCTGGGCAATGGCGCGCGGCTGGAGCGTGTCAACCCGCTGGGCGACCGTTCGATGAACGGCATGCGCCAGTCCCACGGGCTGATGGTCAACTATCTCTACGACCTGGCCGACATCGAGAAGAACCATGAAGCGCTGGCGACCCGGGGCGAGATCGTCGCCTCGCCCGCCGTGCATGCCTTGTTGCAGCGTCCCGAGGACCCGGAAGCGGCCGTGCGGCGGCACACCCCGCGCCTGCGCCTGGGCAATCTTTCCCGTTCGAGGCGCGAGTCGCGCGCCACAGAGGCCAAGTCATGAGCAACCATCTGTTCGATGCGATCCGCCACCGCCTCCCCGCCGCGGACAAGGTCTTCATCGAGGCGGGCGCCCGCCCGGCCGTGACCTATGGCGAGGTGGTCGGCCGGTCCGCCGCCCTCGCGCATGCGCTGGTGGAGCTGGGCGTGCTCCCGGGCGACCGGGTGGCGGTGCAGGTCGAGAAGAGCGTCGATGCGATCATGCTGTACCTGGCCTGTGTCCGCGCCGGGGCGGTGTTCCTGCCGCTCAACACGGCCTATACTTTGAACGAACTGGAATATTTCATTGGCGATGCGCAGCCTCGCCTGGTGGTGGTGACACCCGATCGCGCCGATACCATCGCCCCGCTGGCACAGCGCCTGGGCGCCCGATGCGAAACGCTGGGCACGGCGGGCGACGGCAGCCTGCTCGAGAAGGCGGGTGCGGCAACGGGCGATTTCAGCGATGTCGCGCGCGGTCCCGACGACCTCGCCGCCATCCTCTATACCTCGGGCACCACCGGCCGCTCCAAGGGCGCCATGCTGTCCCACGACAACCTGGCCTCCAACGCCCTGACGTTGGCCGACTATTGGCGCTTCACCGCGCAAGACGTGCTGATCCATGCCCTGCCGATCTTCCACACCCACGGCCTGTTCGTGGCGACCAACGTGGTGCTGCTGACCGGCGCCTCGATGTTCTTCCTGGCGAAATTCGATCCCGACGAGATCTTCCGCCTGATGCCGCGGGCAACCTGCATGATGGGCGTGCCGACCTTCTACGTCCGCCTGGTCGGCCATCCCGGCCTGACCCAGGCGGCGACCGCGCACATGCGCCTGTTCGTCTCCGGCTCCGCGCCCCTGCTGGCGGAGACCCACCGTGCCTTCTTCGAGAAGACCGGCCACGCCATTCTGGAACGCTACGGCATGACCGAGACCAACATGAACACCTCGAACCCGTATGGCGGCGACCGGGTGCCCGGTACCGTCGGCTTCCCCCTGCCCGGCGTTTCCTTGCGCATCGCCGATCCCGAGACCGGTGCCCCTCTGGCCCAGGGCGAGATCGGCATGATCGAGGTCAAGGGCCCCAATGTCTTCAAGGGTTACTGGCGCATGCCCGAGAAGACCGCGGCCGAATTCCGCCCCGACGGCTTCTTCATCACCGGCGACTTGGGCAAGATCGACACCCGCGGCTATGTCCACATCGTCGGCCGGGGCAAGGACCTGGTGATCTCGGGCGGTTACAACGTCTACCCCAAGGAAGTGGAAGGCGAGATCGACCGCCTGAAAGGCGTGACCGAAAGCGCCGTGATCGGCCTGCCCCACCCGGATTTCGGCGAAGGCGTCACCGCGGTCATCGTGAAGAGCGGCGAGGCGCCGATCGACGAGAAGGCGGTGCTGGGCGCGCTCGACGGCCGCCTGGCCAAGTTCAAGCAGCCCAAGGCGGTGATCTTCGTCGAGGAATTGCCCCGCAACACCATGGGCAAGGTCCAGAAGAACGTCCTGCGCGACACCTACAAGGATATGTTCGCCCCAAAGAACCGCGCCAGTGCCTAGCGGGCCGGGTCAGGTGCCTGCCTGGCCGCCTCCCTCTCAGCGCGCCGGGCCGCCCGCTCCTGCTCGAAGGCGGCACGCTTCTGCGCCCGCCGGGCGTCGATGGTGGCCCAGTTTTCCTCCAGCATCCGCCGTTTCAGGTCCTTGCGTTCCTTCGGGTCGGGGCCTAGGCCCGCCTCGGGATCCGGCGCCGACGGGGGATAGCAGAACTCCCTGCCGGTAGCGGTCGGCGATCCCGCCCGCTGGCCCTCGTCGATCTTCAAATCGACCAGGATCCGATAGGCGGGGCCTGCCGCGGGGGCTCCGTCCGCCGCCGGCCGGGACTGGTCGGCGGTTTCCTTCACCGACAGCGCCCAGCCGCCCAGCCCGGACACCGCCTGGATCCTCGGCGCGGGCAGGGGACGCGGCGACAGAAGCCAGATCATCTGCGACCGGTAGAAACGCAGGCGCAGGGCGACGGCAAGCCCCGCCGCCTCGAAGATCGCTTCCATCTGCCCGGCGGAATAGGTGTTGAGCCAATGCGCGGTCGGCATCGATCCGTCGTCGGTCCGGCCTTCCGCGATGTTGTAGGTGCAGACGACCCGCTTGCCCGCCTGCGCGCACTGGGCCAGCACCGCACCGGGGTCGTGCAGATACTCGAACACGCCCAGCAGGAACACGAAATCGACCTCGGCCAGCCAATCGGCGCCGAGCGCCGACCGATTGAGATCGATAATGCGCGTGCGCCCGTCGCGGGCGCCGATATCCACCGGCACGTAGTGCGACGGCTGAGCCGCCGCCTCCAGGTACATGGCGCCGCAGCCGATATCCATGATGCGTGATGCGACAGGTGCCAGCCGGGCAGCGACATCGGCCCGTTCGCGCCACTTGTCGGAATGGAACTCCCAATTGCCGCCCAGCCCTGAGAGGCGAAACTTCTCCCGCTGGCGGCGGCCGCGGCGGCCGTGACGCTTGAGCAGGCCTGCAGCCGGCCGCTGCAGCCACCAGGCATCGCGCCTGGTGCTGCGAATAGGTGTCAGGAGATACAGGCAGGCGTGGTGAACGATGAGCTGCACCTTGACCTCGAAGCCCGCGCCCGCCGCGACGGCCTCGAACCCGTCCATGGTATAGTGCCTGGGCCGGTCCTCCCCCGGCAAGGCGGCCAGTTCCTTGCCGTAGACGACGCAGGCGACCGGCACCCCTGCATCATAGGCTGCGCCGAGCGTGGCCGCGAGATCGATGGTTTCCACGCTGCCGCACAGGGAGACCAGATCCACCCCCGTCGGCAGCCCGCCGCCGGATACCGCCTCGCCCGAAGCGGGATTGGCGCCGATCGCCTCGCAGAGCCCGTCGAACCCGCTGCCCCAATCCAGCAGATTCAGACCTTTCGGCAGCATGAGCGAGAAGTACATGCCGATGCCGGCTTCCAGACAAGCAGAAGGGTCCGACCCTTCGTCAGCCGAAGTCTCCATACCGTTTCCCCCAAGGCTGTCCGATATGGACAGCCACCCTCACGACGGGAATGTTACTTGGGGTTGCGCGGTCGTTACAGCGGGAAATGGGCCGGTTCGCCCTCAATCGGCGTGCCCGCGCCTAGCGCGCCGGCGCCTTCTTCACGTATGTCTGGTCGGCATATTCGGTGAAGGCATCGAAGTGCTCGCGCAGCACGTCGACCTTGCCGTTGATTTCAGCGCGGAAGGCATGAAGCTCCTCTCGCAAATCGCCAAGCTCACCGCGCAGTTCACCGACTTCGCCCTTGATCTCGGCGCGGAAGGCATAGAGTTCCTCCCGCAGCGCACGGTTGTCGGCCTTCGCTTCGGCCCGCGCATCGGCGATCGCCTCGCGCATCTCGCCACGCGAGGGCTTTTCGGCGAGTTCGGTGCGAATGGCGAGAAGCTCATCGAGGATGCGATTGAGGATCGGCTGGTCGGTCATGACACGATCATAGCCCAGAAATCCGGGCGAGGTAAAAGCGGAAATGCGCGCCAAGATAGCGCAAATTCCACCTATAATACCCGCTCGCCGGCCTCGTTGATCAGGACTTCGCGCTTGCCGACATGGTTGGGCTTGCCGACGATGCCGGCCGCTTCCATCTGCTCGATGATGCGGGCGGCGCGGTTGTAGCCGATCTGCAGGTGGCGCTGGATGAAGCTGGTCGAGGCCTTGCCCTCGCGCGCCACCAGGGCCACCGCCTTGTCGTAATTGTCGTCGCCGGTCGAAGCACCGGCCATGCCGTCTTCCAGCGCCTCCATGCCCTCGGGTTCCTCGGTGACGGCATCGACGTAACTGGGCTCGCCCTGGGCCTTCAGGAAGGCGATCACCGCCTCGACTTCGCCGTCCGAACAGAACGGGCCATGGACGCGGGTGACGCGGCCGCCGCCGGCCATGTAGAGCATGTCGCCCTGGCCCAGCAACTGCTCCGCCCCCTGCTCGCCCAGGATGGTGCGGCTGTCGATCTTGGAGGTGACCTGGAACGAGATGCGGGTCGGGAAGTTCGCCTTGATCGTGCCGGTGATGACGTCGACCGAGGGCCGCTGGGTCGCCAGGATCAGGTGCATGCCGGCCGCCCGCGCCATCTGGGCCAGGCGCTGAATGGCCCCTTCGATGTCCTTGCCGGCGACCATCATCAGGTCGGCGAATTCGTCGACGATGATGACGATGAAGGGCAAGGGCTCCAGCGGGATCGCCTGTTCCTCGAAGATCGGCTTGCCGGTCGAGGGTTCGAAGCCGGTCTGCACCGTGCGCTTCAATTCCTCGCCCTTGGCCTTGGCTTCGGCGATGCGGGCATTGTAACCGGCGATATTGCGCACGCTGAGGCGCGACATCTTGCGATAGCGATCCTCCATCTCGCGTACCGCCCATTTCAGCGCCACCACTGCCTTGCCCGGCTCGGTCACCACCGGCGCCAGCAGGTGGGGGATACCCTCGTAGACCGAGAGTTCGAGCATCTTGGGATCGACCATGATCAGCTTGCACTGGTCGGGCGGCAGCCGGTACAGGATCGACAGGATCATGGTGTTGATCGCCACCGACTTGCCCGAGCCGGTGGTACCGGCGACCAGCAGGTGGGGCATGCGCGACAGGTCGGCGACAATGGGCGTCCCACCGATGTCCTTGCCCAGGGCCAGCGTCAGGGCCGAGGCGGTCTTCTCGTATTCCTGGGACGAGAGGATTTCCGACAGCCACACCGTCTCGCGCTTCACATTGGGCAGTTCGATACCGATGACGTTGCGCCCCGGCACGACCGAGACGCGGGCCGAGATGGCGCTCATCGAGCGGGCGATGTCGTCGGCCAGGCCGATCACCCGGGCCGACTTGGTGCCCGGCGCGGGTTCGAGTTCGTAGAGCGTCACCACCGGCCCGGGGCGGACCTTGACGATCTGGCCGCGCACGCCGAAATCCTCGAGCACGGATTCGAGCAGGCGGGCATTGGCCTCCAGCGCCTCCTCGTCGATCGCATCCTTGGCATCGACACGCGGCGGCGGCTGCTTCAGCAGGGACAGGGGCGGCAGCTGGTGCTGGTCCTCGGGCCCCAGGTCGAGGGCGGCCTGGGTCTCCTCGACCGCGCGCTTGCCGGGCCTGGCCACCTTGGGCGCGCTGGCGACCAGCTTGCGGGTGTCGGGCGGCGCCTCGGCCACCACATCCTCGCGCAACGGACGAACCCTGGGGCCGCCGCTTCCGGTGCCGGCGAGGGGTCGACGAAACGCGGCTCGACCCGCTCGCGCTTAGGGCCAGGGGCGCGGCGCGGCGGCGCCTCCTGGGCGTCGGCATCGCGGCTGTGCAGGCGCAGGTCGGGCATCGCCTTGTCGCGCCGGCCCCACAGGCGGGTGGCATGGCCGACCAGCCACTGGCTGCTGTGACGGCCGACGCGCGTCGCCCGGGCGGCACCACGGCCCAGGGCCCGCCATTCGCCCAGGGAAAGCCCCATCGCCGAGACCAGCACCATCAGGCACAGCAGGATCAGCACCAGCGACAGGCCGCCGCCCTCCAACCCCAGGCCGATGGCGGCGAAGAACTGCCGGGCGCCGGGTTCCGCCACCGCACCGATCATGCCGCCCAGGCCGCTGCGCAGGGGCCAGCCGTCGGGGATCGAGAAGCCGTTGACGCCGGCAGCACCCAGGGTGAGCGCCAAGGGCGCCAGGCCGAAGTTCAGCCACCACAGGCGCAGGCCGCGATGGGAAAACAGGCGCCAGGCCCAGGCCAGCAGGATCAGCGGCAGCAGGCCCGCGGCAATCCCCAGCCACTGGATCGCCAGGTCGGCGACATGGGATCCCAGGGGGCCGATCAGGTTGCGGGTCGGGGCATCGGTCTCGACGTTGAAACTGGCATCGCCCGACGAATAGCTGACCAGGGCCAGGCCCAGCCCGGTCGCCAGGGCGAACAGGCCCAGGCCCATGATCTCGGCCAAACGGCTTTGCACCGCCCGGCCGAACGCCGCCGGGAACAGGCGCAACTTCTCAGACGATGTACCGGCCGTGTTGGCCATGCCTGACCTCAAGGGGTGCCTGACCGCAAGGGGCCGCGAATCAACTGCCCGGCACCCACGGCGCCGGAACGAATCAACAACCGAAAACTACACGCCGGCGGGCGACGGGGCCAGAGGCGTCATTTTTGCCTAGATCGCCTCGCTGCCGCGCTCGCCCGTGCGGATGCGGCAGAGATCTGGCAGGTCCATCACGAACAGCTTGCCGTCGCCCAGCTTGCCGGTGCGCGCGGTGCGCTCCAGCGTTTCCAGCACCAGGGGCAGTTGCGCATCGTCGACCGCGATGTCGATGCGCAATTTCGGCACGAAGGCGATCTGGTATTCGGCCGAGCGATAGGTTTCGGTGTGGCCGTGCTGGCGCCCGAAGCCGATCACCTCCGATACCGTCATGCCGCTGACCCCGATGCCGTCGAGCGCCGCCCGCACGGGTTCGAGCTTGAAAGGCTTGATGATCGCAAGGACGAGCTTCATGGGGCCTGAGTCTAGGGTGCGGCGCACAAACAGGATAGGAGAATTAAAGCGCAAGATCTGCCAAGTGTGCTTGGGCCCGGCTTGCTATCATCGCGCCCGCATGACGACACACGGCCACATCCTGTTCGACACCGCCATCGGCGCCTGCGGCCTGGCCTGGGGCCCGCACGGCATCACCGGTGCGCAATTGCCCGAGGCGAGCGAGGCCGCCGCGAGCACCCGCCTGCGCCGGCGCTTCCCCGGCAGCGTCGCAATGGCGCCGACACCGGCAATCGCCGATGCGATCACCCGCATCCAGGCGCTGCTGGCGGGTGCTCCGGCGGACCTCGCCCCCATCGAACTGGACTTGGGCCCGGTGCCGGACTTCAACCGCAGGGTCTATGCCGTCGCCCGGGCCATCCCGCCCGGCCGCACGCTGACCTATGGCGAGGTTGCGACCAGGCTGGGCGACCCGCTGCTGGCGCGGGACGTGGGGCAGGCCCTGGGCCGGAACCCCTTCCCGATCATCGTGCCCTGCCACCGGGTGCTGGGCGCCGGCGGCAAGCTGGTCGGCTTCTCGGCGCCGGGCGGTACCAACACCAAGCGCCGCCTGCTGGAGATCGAGGGCGCCCGCATCGGCCCCGCCCTGCCCCTGTTCGACACGCATGCCAATTAGCCCTTGCGCGGAAGAAATGCTGATCGTCCACTGTCTCTTGATGGCGCGTCATCCCGGCCTCGAGCCGGGATCTTGTGACGCGGAGGTGCCGAGAACACTGGTCGCAAGATCCCGGATAACGGCTGTGCCGTTTCCGGGATGACGAGTTGAGAATAGTGGCGCGGGCCAACCAGCCCGGAGGATTGCCCCATGGGCGCGCTGACCATCGTTGCGAACAAGCCGTCGATGACGGTGATCGACTACCGCTGCACCGCGGGGCCGGAGGATCGGCCCTTCGTCGAATGCCATGCGGGGTTCTCGCTGTCCTATGTCCGCAAGGGCAGCTTTGCCTGCCACAGCGGCAGCGCCACCCATGAGCTGGTGGCCGGCGCCCTGATGGTGGGGGCGCCCGGCCGCGAATACATGTGCAGCCACGACCATCACCAGTGCGGCGACGAATGCCTGTCGTTCCAATTGGGCGACGAGCTGGTCGAGGCGATCGGCGGCCCGCCGCAGATCTGGCAGGCCGGCAGCGTCCCGCCCCTGCCCGAGCTGATGGTGCTGGGCGAATTGGCGCAGTCCGTCGCCCGGGGCAACAGCGACGTGGGCGCGGACGAGATCGGCATGCTGCTGGCCGCCCGCTTCGTCGAGCTGCTGACCGGTGCCAAATCGAGCGCCACCGACGCCCAGGCCCGCGACCGCCGCCGCGCCGTGGCCGCCGCCCTGTGGATCGATGCCCAGTCCCACGAGACGGTCGACCTGGAGGGTGCGGCGCGCGAAGTGGGGCTCAGCCCGTTCCACTTCCTGCGCCTGTTCACCCGCGTGCTGGGCGTCACCCCGCATCAATACCTGGTGCGCTCGCGCCTGCGCCGCGCCGCAGGCATGCTGGCCGACGACAGCCGCCCGATCACCGACGTGGCCTATGATGTCGGTTTCGGCGACCTGTCGAATTTCGTGCGCACCTTTCACAAGGCGGCCGGTGTCTCGCCCCGGCGCTTCCGCCAGATGGCCCGGGGCGACCGCAAGATCCTCCAAGAACGGCTGCGCCCTCCCGCCCTAAGGTGACCTCCTCGACCACGGAGGTTACCCCATGTACGATCACATCGGCCTGAAGGTGAAGGATATCGAGGCCAGCGTGTGCTTCTATGAAGCCGCCCTTGCCCCGCTCGGCATCGTCTTGTGCTCGCGCGACGACAGCGGCGCCGGCTTCGGCCCGCCCGATGCGCCGGCCCTGTGGCTCTATGCCGCCAGCAACGCCAAGGGTCCCGGCCTGCACATCGCCTTCAAGGCGGGCGACCACAAGGCGGTCGACCGGTTCCACCGCGCCGGGCTGAAGGCCGGCGGCGGCGACCATGGCGCGCCCGGCCTGCGCGCCGACTACAGCCCGACCTATTACGCCGCCTTCCTGCTCGACCCCGACGGCAACAACGTCGAAGCCGTATGCCTGGATTGAGGAACCCGCCATGACCCAGATCATCCTGCACCATTACCCGGACTCGTTCTTCGCCGAGAAGATCCGCCGCATCCTGGCCTTCAAGAATGTGCAATGGCACAGCGTCGAACAGCCGATGATCATGCCCAAGCCGGGCCTGACCGCGCTCACCGGCGGCTATCGCCGGGTGCCGGTGCTGCAGATCGGCGCCGACATCTATTGCGACACCGCCTGCATCGCCAGGCGCCTGGAACGCTTGGCGCCCACGCCACCGGTCCTGCCCCGCGCCCTGGCCGGCCTGGCCGCGACGGTGGAGGATTGGGCCGACCGGCGCCTGGTCTCGCTGATCGGCCCATCTGTCGTGGTGGCGCGCATGGCAACCCTGCCGTCCGGCTTCCTCGAAGACCGCGCGGCCATGACCCCGGGCTTAAGCGAGAAGGCCTTGCGCTTTGCCGCCCCCCACGGTTGGCCCCAGGCCCTGGCCGCCTTCGACCGGCTCGACGCCCAGCTCGACCACAGCGCCTTCCTGCTGGGCGAGGGCTTCACCCTGGCCGATGCCGCCTGCTTCCATCCCCTGTGGTTCGCCAAGAGCGTGCCGGCCCTGTTCGCCGCGGTGAGCGCCAGGCCCGCCCTGGCCGCCTGGTTCGCCCGGATCGAGGCCTTCGGCCCGGCGATGCCAGGCCGATGACACAGGACGAGGCCCTGACTATTGCCCGCAACAGCCAGCCGGCGGCGCTGGACGGCGATACCACCGGCGACAGGGTCGCGGTCACGGCCGACGATTTCGGCACGGAGAAGACCGTGGGCACGCTGGCCCGCCTCACCGCCGACGAGATCACGCTGCACCGCCACGACCCCGCCCTGGGCGACATCGCGGTGCATTTCCCGCGAATCGGGTACAGGATTCAGCGCGAACAGGGAGCGATGGAGCCTGGCCTTGGCGGTGGAGACTATTCTGCGCTATCCCGACCGGCGGCTGCGGCAGCCGGCGGCCGTCCTTGAGCTGTTCAATGAGGCCCTGCGCGCGCTGGCCTGGTCGCTTCACCGCACCATGCTGGCCGCACAGGGCGTCGGCATCACCGCGCCCCACGTCGGTATCCTGCAACGGCTGGTGGTGATCCAGCTCGACCCCGCATTGCCGCCGCAATTCTATGTCAACCCGGTGGTGACCTGGGCCTCGCCGGAGAGCGCCCGCCACCTGGAGGGCAGTGTTTCCATGCCCGGCGTAACCGAGCGGTGGAACGCCCGGCCCGCGTCACCGTGCGCTACCAGGACCTGGACGGCGGCCCCCAAGAGATCACCGCCGACGGCTTCCTCGCCACCTGCCTGCAGCACGAGATCGACCAGCTCGACGGCATCTTCTGGCTCGACCGCCTCTCCCGCCTCAAGCGCGACCGGGTCGTGAAGCGTTACGAGAAGCTGGCCCGATTGCAGGCGTGAGGGACCAACCTCAATCGTCATCCCCTGACCGCCCCCCCAATCGTCATCCCGGCCTTGAGCCGGGATCTTTCGTCCAGTGTTCCCGGTGCCTCGGCGTCACGAGATCCCGGCTCAAGGCCGGGATGACGAGAAGTATTGCACCCTATTGGAGCCGCCCCAACAGCCAATCCCGCAGCGCCACCGCATTGTTACGGCCCTCGTCCTTGGCGGCATAGAGCAGGGTGACCGGCCCGCGCGCCACCTCGTCCAGCACCTGCCGCACCGCCGCCGCCGCCGGGCCTGCCAGTTCCGCCGCATAGTCG
Source organism: Oleomonas cavernae (assembly GCF_003590945.1). Classification (NCBI taxonomy): domain Bacteria; kingdom Pseudomonadati; phylum Pseudomonadota; class Alphaproteobacteria; order Acetobacterales; family Acetobacteraceae; genus Oleomonas; species Oleomonas cavernae. The sequence continues at coordinate 2,996,727 of NZ_QYUK01000011.1, forward strand.
ACGGTGAAGGCCACCCAGGCCGCATCGGACGCAGGATAGGCGGGATCGCCGTGAACCCGCTTGCGCAAGCCATCGCTGGGCGCGATCTCCTTCAGCCACAGGTCGATCTTGCCCGCCGCGCGCGAGATGCCGCGCGGCCACAGCCGATCGACCAGCACGCGAAAGCCATCATGCGCCGCCGGCGCCGCATAGACCCGCTTGACCTGGATGGCGGGCCGGGCCTTGGCACTCATGCCGCCCCGCCCAGCACCAGCAGGGTGGAGGTGCCATGGCCCAGCAGCTTGCCCTGCGCACTCTTCACCCAGGCCTCAGCGGTGATGATCTGCCGCCCCTGGTTCACCACCTTGGCCTCGCAGCGCACGCGGCCGCCGTCGGCCAGAATGGGCCGCGAGAAATTGCCCTTGGTCTCCACCGTGGTGTAACCCACCCCGGCCGGCAGCAGCGAATGGGCGGCGCAGCCCGCGGCACTGTCGACCAGGGTGAGCAGCCAGCCGCCATGGACGGTGCCGGCGGGATTGAGCAGATGCGGCCCGGTCTCGCCCTCGAACACCGCGCTGCCGTCGCCGACCTCAGTCAACCAGAAGCTGAGGCTGCGGCAGATCGGCGGATGCGGCACCCGCCCGTCGATGATCCCTTGCAGGACCTGGCGGCCCGTCAGCCCCGCGATCTCGTGGGCCCCGGCCACGCCGTACCGCAACTCGCCCTCGCCCGCCATGATCCCGCTTTCCTTGCAGCTACAAACTATGTAGATACATATATCAATGACCAAGCCCGCACAATCCCCCAGGCCCCGGCCCCCGCGCAGCTTGCGCAGCGACGCCACCCGCGTGCTCGACGAATGCCCCGCCTGGCACCTGCGCCTGGCCGCGCGCAAGATCACGGTCTTCCTCGATGCGCACTTGGCACCCAGCAGCCTGACCACCGCGCAATTCGGCCTGATGTCCCTGCTGGCGGCGGCCCGCGACGACACCCTGGGCGCCCTGGCCCAACGCGCCGGCCTCGACCAATCCACCCTGTCGCGCAACCTCGACACCCTCGCCCGCCTGGGCTGGGCCGAGATCACCACAAGCACCCGCGACCGCCGCAAACGCGCGGCATGGCTGACCGAGGCGGGGGCACGGAAACTGGCGGCCGCGATGCCGCTGTGGCGGGCGGCGCAGGAGGCCGTGGCGGGGGTGGTGGATGTGGTGGTGGCTAGGCAGGCCGGAGAGTCGGCACAAGCGTCGCGGTTAAACCGCGAGAATTAAAAAATCCGCTTAGGATTCGCTTGGCGTTCGAAGCAGAAGTAGAGAAGATCCAGTTCGAATGACGAGATCTAGCCAGATTGCGCCGTTCGCCAGTAAGGGCAAAGCTGGAAACCGGAAGCGGTGGGGCTCAGGCAGCATCGCAAGGGGGTTACTGGCCTGTCATTCTTCGACGTTCGATTGTGGTAGTCGAATCAGGGGGCACATGACAACGCACATCACCGCTAGACTGGCGTGGCACGACGACGGATGGAATGGTGCAATCTGCAGAAAACCAGAGCGCAATACCTATTGTGTCGGATGCAAGTCATATCCCGGCGACGTTATCGCTCGCGAGCGCGATTTGGCACTCGAACAAAGATTGGCCGGGCGAGCAGCTAGCAAACTTGAAGGGTATGTCCCGCCTTGCAGCTATAGTTACAACGCGTTCGGTCTTGATGAAGCGCCAGCCGCCGCCAACCCGCCGGATTTCTTCTTTGGCGGCGCCACGCGGCACAAATGGTCTCTCCCCCCCGCCACTGTCAGCACTTGGCCATATGAGGCAATGTATTCAGATGAGGTTAGGCAATCTGGCTATCTTGACAACGATATTCGCAAGGACTTAGTCAATAAATTCTACAAACCAATTGAGGACGACTGTCCAAACAACCTTATCTTCTACTATGTGAACTATTCCAATCCACTGTCCGAGGATAATGCACCCCGTTATGTAATGATTGGCGTGTCGCGCATTACGCAAGTCAGCGAGGAACGGCGCTACGAGAATGTGAATGAGAACGTCGGTAAGCGCTATGCCGGTGGGATGATCTGGGCGCGCGACATTTCCTCAGCCTATCCCGAAGAGGGCGTCCGACTTCCCTATCATCGCTATCGCGATGATCTAGAAACGCTCGAAAGCTTTGCGGTCATTCCTGAACGGGCCGCGCTCTGCAAATACGGCTCCAAGCATCTAAGCGACGACGATGCTATCGGATTGCTCGAGCAGTTCCTCGCCAAAGTCAGGTTGCTCAAGGCCAGTGGTGACATTTCTGAGGACTGGAATATCCGCGAAGCTTGGCTGCTGAAGTCGATAGCCGGTCTGTGGAAGCACCGTGGACTATACCCTGGGCTGCTAACGACATTGACTGTCATCGGCGCTGTCCAACTGATCGATACGGCGAAAGCGCTTTGCATCAAGCAAGGGCACGCCGCTGCGCACGCTGCTATTTTTGGCGCTCTAGAGACCGGTGATTTCAGAGGATTGGCGACTGTGCTGACCCCCGCTGAAAGCAAGAAGATCTCGCGCAGCTGGCTATTGTTAGAGGATGGTGCGCGATTGCTGCTGCGCGACATACTGCCTCGGCTAGAGTTGTCAGCGGAAGCGATGGCCGCGATTGCGTCCAAACAATGGACCGAAGGTGGTGTCGAGGTCCGCCCTGAGGAGATCATCAAAAATCCCTACCTCCTCTGCGAACTCTATTGCGGCGAGGACGCGTCGGACCGCATTCCCTGGGGCACTATTGATCGCGGAGTCCTGCCCTCACCGGACGTCGGGGCGCCGCTAGCGGGCATCGACTATAACGATGCTGGTCGCTTCCGTGCCCTTTGCGTCGAGCATCTTCGTCAAGAGCCCAAGCATAACTTCCGGTTGGCGCGCGACCTCATAGTTGAGATCGCTCAGCGTATGGAGCGGCTACCCGCATGGAAACAGGCCACATTCAGCGAGCGCTATTTCGACGTCGATGCCAACATCCTGTCAGGCGCACTGACTTTACAGTCGACCGACGAGGGCCAGATTGTTTATCTGAAATCGGTCTTTGAGGACGAGCGCTATGTCGAGGAAGTGTTGCAGCGCTTGGTGACTCGACCCAGCATCGAATTGCGTCGCCCGCTGATCATGGCGGACTGGAACAGCTGGGTACACAAGTCGGGTAGCATGCTGGCACAGCAGGGCGGCGCAGACTATCGCGACGCAACCCGCGAACAGGCGGGCATCTGCGAGCGCCTGTTCCTCCGACCGCTATCGGTCGTTACGGGTGCAGCCGGCACCGGCAAAACGACAGTCATCCAGGCACTGATACACGCCGTCCGGCGATCCGAGGGGGAAGGCGCAAATATCCTCGTCCTAGCGCCGACCGGTAAGGCAGCAGATCGCGCACGAGAGGTACTTGAGGACGCCAAGTTGCAGCGCGTCGAAACAGTGACGGTGCATTCCTTCCTCGCGAGGCATGGTTGGCTCAACGACAACCTCACCTTTAAGCGGCGAGGCGGCAAGCTGGCTGAGGTCGGGACGCTTGTGCTTGACGAGGCGTCGATGCTTGATCTGGAGCTGGCAGCAGCACTAATGCGTGCGGTCAATTGGCAGACCGTCCGCCGGCTAATCTTGGTGGGAGACGCCAACCAGCTACCGCCTATCGGGCGTGGGCGCGTATTCGCCGACGTCATTCGCTGGCTCAGCACCAACTATCCCGAAAGCTTCGGACGCTTGACGATCAACCTTCGGCAGTTGCTGACCCGAGCCAGAGGAGAAGGCAGTGCGATCGTCGAGTTATCGCGGCTCTTCATCCTTCAGGATATCGAGATCACTACCGACGGCAAAGATGACTGGGACCAACCAACAAGCCTCGCCGAGGAGAAGCTGATTGAACGCATCCACGCCGGCGGCCTTGTCGATCGCGATTTGGACGTTGTCTACTGGGATGATCCCCAGCGGCTCGCAGACACCCTTATTGGCGCGATTGAGACGAAGATGCGTGGTGGAGGGTCAGACGACAAAGGCCGGCCTGATCAGCTCTGGCGAACCTCACTGGAACGCGATCCGACAGCGTTCCAGATTTTGACACCACATCGAGGGGAGATGCATGGTGTCGAGGCGCTCAATGAGGCGTGTCAGACGCACATCGCCGATTTCGTGATTTCCCGCGTCGGGGCAATCGATGGCATCACTCTGAACGATAAGGTCATTCAGATCTGCAATAGACCAAAGTCGAATCCGATCTGGGCCTACGACAACAACACGCGTGAGAAGTGCAGAGTCGAGATCTTTAATGGCGAAATAGGAATTGTACGCAACTTCGGCTTCGACAATCGCCTTTGGGAGACAATTCGAACTGGCTATGGCCCCAGGCTGAAGCGATTTGCGGTACAGTTCACACGCAAGCCCGGCATCACGGTCGGCTACGGCAAGGATGTGCCGCATGGTGGACGATACCTGCGCAACGAACGTGTCGAGGATAATCTGGAACTTGCCTATGCGGTGTCGATCCACAAGGCTCAGGGCAGCGAGTTCGCCCATACATTTGTGATCATTCCGGCGAGCCACAATCGCCCAGTCTCGGCTGAGCTGATCTATACCGCTCTGACACGCGCTAGCCGGCATTGCACCTTGCTGATAGAGCGAGACATCACCAGTCTTTTGAACGCCCGGCGGCGGGAAAACGCGCAAACTCCGCAAATAAACTCGTCGATGTTCGGATATTTGCATCTCGCCAAACAGCAACTGCTCGAACGGCGTAGCTGGTATGAATCCGGCAAGATCCATGAGGCGCTGACCGGTGACATGCTGCGCTCCAAATCGGAAGTAATCATCGCCAACCTGCTGCATGAACGTGGCATACCATTTCGCTACGAACAGCCCTTGTTCGCGGGGGACGGCACAATAAAGCTTCCGGATTTCACTGTCACTATCGCTGGGCGCACCTTCTTCTGGGAGCATCTCGGCATGCTCGACCAAACCAACTATGCGGAGGATTGGGCGGCAAAGGAGGCGTGGTACCAGCGCTGGTTCCCCGGACAGCTTGTTACAACCAAGGAAAGCGGGCGGCTTAGCCGAGATGCCGAAGGGTTGGTAACCAAACTATCATCAGCCGCATGAGAAACGTCACACTGTCTCTTGTAGGTGCAGTCAGTTTGAGGTCAGCTTTTGGTGATTCGAATAATGAGAAATGACGACTGGGCGGAGACAGGACTATTTGGTCTCAACTGCAAGGTATCCGTCTTGTACCAAATCCAGAGACGGGCTGCGCCAGCGATTGAATCTGCCCGCATTACCGGAAGGTTAAGAGAAATAGCGGACAGCCCGCGATTTTAAATGCTGGACCGCACCGCGGCGATAAGTGCACCAGACGGCTCGACCACACTTCGTAAGACCTGGGCATGCGGGTCAAGGCAACCCGGGCGTTGGGCGGACAGCGGCGCTCGGAAGCTCCCCAAGCGGGGCCGGGGGACAGCCAAGGGCACGAAGCGGTAACCAGATAAGCGCCGCCGTCCACCTCCTCCACCGCGCGCCCCTCACGTCAGGTCGTGCAGGTCCTTGCTCATCGGCGCCCCCACCACAAAATCCGAGAACAAGACCTTCAGCCCCGCACGCTCAGGGGTGCAGCACATCGGCCCGACGCGGTAGGCGGCCGCGGCCGGGAACGGGCAGAGGCGGACCAGGGGCCAGCGCTGGCCGTCGGCCGAGGCCTGGAGGCGGAGGACGCCGGCCGCCACCGTCAGGCGCAGCCGGAAATCGGCGGGATCGCCCGTGAAGGGGCCGGTGGCCCAGTCCGACTGGCCGAGTGTCAGCACACTGCCCAGCAGGGCCTCGCCGTCCGACCGTTCGATGCCGGCCTTGAGCCAGGTCGCAGCATTGAGGCGCACCATCAGGCCGGCCTGGTCGTAGAGGCTCTCGTAGGCGGCGCGCACCCGCAGCGTGGCGGTGAAGTCACCCGCCGTGTCACAGCCGAAGAAATGGCCGCTGTCGCGGGTGAAGCCGTAATGGGTCTCGCGCCAGAAATCGGTGGCGGCGTCGGTGACGACGCTGAGGGCACCCTTGTCGAGGCGCCAGGCACGCGGCTCGTTGAGCCATTGGCATCGGTCGAACATGGGGGCGCCTTCCGCTGGGGTGCGGCCATCATCGGGCATCGCGGGCGCGGGGCAATCAGCCTCGCGGTGGACACCTGAGAGTCCTCATGGCGGGAACGGTTGCGAGGCGGGCCGCTGGTCCCCTCCGCCCGTTTGGAGATGCCGGCGATTTACCCCCTCGACCTCCTCACCCAACCCTCTCCTCCCGCGGAGGAGAGGGCTTTGCGCGCCGGCCAGAGCGGCAAGCGGGCCGGTAGAAGTGGTATCAGGCGGGGAGGCCGTGGTGGGCGCGGGCCATCAGGCAGGCCTCGTCGCCGGGCTCGCAGTCGCGGCACACGATGGGTCTCACAGGATAGATGCTGCAGGCGGCGGTCTTGCCGATGTCGCCTTTGAGGGCGGTGCAACGGTTGCCGTCGCAGCGCATCCGGCCGGCCGCGTCATCGACGAAGGCGGGCGGGATGCGGGCGATGGTCTCGTCGTCTTCCAGGGTGAAGCGCGGCCATTCCGGGGAATAGGCACAGCACGCGCCGCACGCCTGACAGTCGTAGGAAGCCTGTCCGATCACTTCCGCGCTTTGCGCGCCGCATAGCGGGCGTCGCGGGCGGCCTTGCGGGCGGCGCGCTGCGCCTCTTGCTCGATGATCATGGCCTCGTATTCGGCGGCGCGGGCGGCGGCCTCCAGGGCCTGCTGCTCGGCCTGGGCGGCGGTTTCGCGGGCCAGGCGTTCGGCCTCCTCGGCGGCCTGGGCCTGCGCCGCGGCCAGGGCGGCGGCGGCGGCGGCCGCCTCCTCCTCGGCGCGCTGGCGGGCTTCCAGCTCGCGGGCGGCCTCGCGTTCGGCCAGGCGCGCCTCGCGGGCGGCGGCGATGGCCGCGCGCTCGGCCAGGCGGGCCTGCTTCTCAGGGTCGTCGGCGCTCAGCTTGGTGCGCAGCTTCTCGAGCGCCGACTTGCGGGCCGAGTTGGCGGTCTGAAGGCGTTCGTTGAAACCCTGTTCTTTAAATCGGCTCATGTGTCCTGCGTTTTCCGTCGTCAAAGGGCCCGCCCGTCATCCCGGCGGCTTCGTCCGGGCCGAAGGGCCCGTCTGATGGTGGCGTGAATACCGCCCTGAAATACAGGGCGCAGCGCACCATGGCAAGGCCCGCCGCGACCATGCACCCCACCCGCGCCCCCTGGACATGGCGCCCCGCGCGCGCAATATCGCCTGCATCATGAGCCAGAACCCGCCAGCATCCACCGGCCCCGCGCCCAGCTTCGTGACCGATGCCCTGATCGTGGGCGGCGGCATGGCCGGCCTCACCGCCGCCATCGCCCTGGCCCGCGCGGGCCTGAGCGTCGTCCTGGTCGACGAGCAACCGCCGCCGCTCACCGTCACGCCGGAATTCGACGGCCGCGTCTCGGCCATCACCCATGCCTCGGTGCAATTGTTCAAGGCCCTGGGCGCCTATGCGGCGATGGCGCCCTTCGCCCAGCCGATCCTGGATATCCGCGTCTCCGACGGGCGCCCGGGCGAGCGGCCCTCGCCCCTGTTCCTGCATTTCCACCATGGCGACGTGGGGCCGGAACCCTTCGGCGTGATGCTGGAGAACCGCCACACCCGCATCGGCCTGATGCAGACCCTGGCCGGCCTGCCCCAGGTCACGGTGCTGGCGCCGGCCCAGGCAACGGTGGTGGAGCGCACCCCGGCCGGGGTGCGCGCGGTGCTGGCCGACGGCCGCACCATCGCCGCGCGCCTGGTGGTGGCCTGCGACGGCAAGGCCTCGCCCCTGCGCGCGGCGGCCGGCATCAAGACCGTGGGCTGGGATTACGGCCAGGTCGGCATCGTCACCACGGTCGAGCACGAGAAGCCGCACCACGGCGTCGCCCACGAGCATTTCCTGCCCTCGGGCCCCTTCGCCATCCTGCCCATGACCGGCAACCGCTCGTCCCTGGTGTGGACCGAACGCAAGGACCTGGCGCCGGCCCTGATGGCGCTGGGCCACGAGGCCTTCGACGGCGAGGTGCGCCGGCGCTTCGGTGATCACCTGGGGCGGGTGGTGTCGGTCGGCCCGCACTTCTCCTATCCCTTGAGCTTCCACATGACCACGCGCTTCGTCGATACGCGCCTGGCACTGGTGGCCGATGCCGCCCATGCGGTCCACCCCATCGCCGGCCAGGGCCTGAACCTGGGCCTGCGCGACATCGCCGCCCTGGCCGAGGTGCTGGCCGACGGCAAGCGCTTAGGCCTCGATCCCGGCGACGGCGAGGTGCTGGCCCGCTACGAGCGCTGGCGCCGCACCGATTCGCTCATCATGGGCTCGGTCATGGACGGGCTGAACCGGCTGTTCTCCAACGATGCCGCCCCCGTGCGCCTGATGCGGGACCTGGGCCTCGCCGCGGTGAACCGCCTGCCCGGGCTGAAGCGCTTCTTCATGCACCACGCGCGCGGCACCGTGGGCAAGCTGCCCCGCCTGCTGGAAGGCAAGCCGCTTTAGGGGGCCTCACCGGTCCCGGCTGAGGCCCTTGGCGTCCAGCGCCGCGAGGTAGGTGGCGAAGAGTTGCGCCTGGTCGGCGCCCAGCCGCCGCAGCACTTCCCACGAGAAGATGCCGGTGTCGTGGCCGTCGTCGAAATGGATGCGGATGGCATAGTTGCCCACCGCCTCCACCGCGTTGATGCCCACGGCCCGCTTGCCGGCCACGATCTGCTTGGTATCGGGGCCGTGGCCCTGGACCTCGGCCGAGGGGCTTTCGACCCGCAGCAGTTCGGCAGCGATGACATCGCGGCGGCCGTCGTCCCAGTCGATCTCGATGCGTTTCTCGGGCCGCTTCACGCGGATTTCGAGCGGCCAGAAGGCGATGGCGGCCATGGTCAGGCCGTGGCCGTGGGGGGGCCGCCGGCTCGTCGTCCAGCTTGCGCGCCTCCTCGACCAGCATGATCGGGATGCCGTCGCGGATGGGATAGGCCAGGCGGCCGGCATCCGAGATCAGCTCGGCACGCTCGCGGTCGAAGCGCAGGGGCTGGCGCGAGACCGGGCAGACCAGGATTTCCAGCAGCTTGGGGTCGACGGCACTATCGGCGGGGGCGCTCATGGGGTCGCTTTCACTGCATCGGGGTTTGCGGGTCGCCGTGCCGGCCGGCCAGGGCCATTTCCAGCAGGGTCACCATCATGTCGGCCCGGGCCATGACGTCGCCCGCCTCCAGCAGCGCCTGTTTCTCGGGCGGCGCGAAGGGGCAGATCATGGCCAGGGCATTGATCAGGGTTTCGGCCGGGGCCTGCTCGATGGCGTGCCAGTCGGCCGCCAGGCCGTGCATCTCGAGATAGCCCTTGAGCGCCGGGCCCAAGCGCTCGCGGTTCACCGCAGCGTCGGGCGCCGTGCCCGGGGCCAGGTCGGCGGCGAATTCGTCGTAATTGGCCAGCACCTTGCGGTAGGGCGTCACCCGCGCCAGTTCCTGGCCGATGCGGAAACGGCAGACCCCGGTCAGGGTGATCAGGAAGCGGCCGTCGTCGGTCTCGGAAAAGGCGGTGATCTTGCCCAGGCAGCCCACCGTGTAGACCGCCGGCACATTGGCCCGGCTGTTGGCCTCGGTCGGCTGGACCATGCCGATCATGCGCTCGGCCGCCAGGGCGTCGCGCACCATGGCGAGGTAGCGCGGCTCGAAGATGTTCAGGGGCAGGCGCCCGCGCGGCAGCAGCAGGGCCCCGAGAGGGGGAAGATCGGCAGGATCTGCGGCAGCTCGTCGATGCTGGCGGGGCCGACCTGGGCGGACATGACCTTCCCCCCACCTCAGGCTTACGAGAACAGGATCGAGGACAGGCGGCGGCGCCCCTCGATCGCCAGGGGATCGTCGAACCCTAAGGCCTCGAACAGCTTGACCAGTTGCTTGCGCGCCGCCTCGTCGTTCCATTTGCGGTCGCGCTTGACGATTTCCAGCAGATGGTCGAGCGATGCCTCGTTGCGGCCGGCGGCGTGCAGGCCGATGGCCAGGTCCAGGCGGGCCTGATGGTCGGCCGGGTTGGCGGCCACCGCCGCCTCCAGCGGGCCCAGGTCGCCGACATTCTCGGCCTCGCGGGCCAGGGCCAGGGCCGAGCGGGCGCTCGCCACCTCGGCATCGCCCTGCTTGTCCTCGGCCACCGCCGCCAGGAATTCATCGGCCTCGTCCAGCGCACCGCGGGCGACCGCCAGCTTGGCGAGGCCGGCCAGGGCATGGGGGTGCTGCGGCTCGGCCTGCAGCACCTCGGCATAGGCGCCTTCGGCCTCCTCCGGGCGGCCTTCGGCGATCGCCGCCTTGGCGAAGTCCAGCGCCTCCTCGATGGGCGAGGCACCGCCGCCCGACAGCTTGATCAGGCGCTCGACGAAGGTCTTCACCTGGCTGTCGGGAACCGCACCGGTGAAGCCGTCGACCGGCTGGCCCTGGAAGAAGGCATAGACCGCGGGGATCGACTGGATGCGCATCTGCTGCGCGATCTCGGGGTTCTGGTCGACGTCGATCTTGGCCAGGCGCACGGCGCCGGCGGCGGCCAGCACGGCCTTTTCCAGGGCCGGGCCCAGTTGCTTGCACGGGCCGCACCAGGGTGCCCAGAAATCGACGATGACCGGGACCTGCTGCGAGGCCTCGATCACATCCTTGCGGAAGTTGGCGAGGCCGACATCCTTGATCAGCTCGGCCGCCGAGGGGGCCGGGCCGCGGGCCGAAGGGGCGGCGCCACTGGGGGACTGGCCGATAAGCGTTTCCATGGGTTTCATTCCGTCTCTACCACTCGACGACATTTCTAGACGCCTGCGCCGGTCAATACACCAGCATTTCACGTCCCCTTAAGATGGGGCGCAAGGGCGTCGCTGCAAGCCGCTCAGGCCGGCCCGCCCGCCGTCGCCTTGGCCGCGGCCCGCGCGGCGCTGACCGTGGCGACATCGACCATCACCGGCGCATGGCCCACGGCGCCCAGGAAGCGGCGGAAGTCGTCGCGCCCGATCACCGTGGTGCGGTCATTGCGCAAGGGATGGAAGTGCAAGGGATCGAAGCCCATCAGCCCCTCGTCCAGCACCAGGCGGACAGCCTTGGCCGATTCGTTGATCAGGCTGAACGGCGTGACCGAGCCCGGCGTCACCCCCAGGACCTCGACCATGGCTTGCGCGGAGGCGAAGGACAGCCGCGGCGCACCCAGGTGCTTTTCCAGGGCGGTCAGGTCGACCCGCACCTCCTCCTGCGCCACCACCAGCCAGAAGCCGCCCTTGCGGTCCTTCAGGAACAGGTTCTTGGCGTGGCCGCCCGGCAATTGGCCGCGCAGGACCTGCGCCTCCTCGACCGTGTGGGCGGCATCGTGGGCGATGGTACGATGCGCGATCGACAGGGCGTCGAGCCGCGCGAAGAGGTCGAGATCGGTGGCGGGCATGGCCGGAAACTAGCGCAAACAGACCCGAAAAAACACGCTTGCAATCATCAAATCCCTGCGTATAGTCCCGGCTCTCGACGCGGGGCGCATATAGCCCCGCAACGCCAGAGCGGGCGTAGCTCAGGGGTAGAGCACAACCTTGCCAAGGTTGGGGTCGAGGGTTCGAATCCCTTCGCCCGCTCCAAATTTCCAGGAAAATCAAAGATTTATAAGAAGCCCTTCGGGGCTTTTTTTGCTTACGGGGCTTCTCGAAGGCGGGCATGTAAGCGACTTGTAAGCACCGGAAAGCGTGAAGGTGGATATCACGTCGCGCCAGCGGCAGCCTTTTGCTGACCGCGTCATCTGCAAGGGAACTCATGGGCCATGCCGCCCCCGTTTCGTGCGGGGAGCCAGCGACTTGTCGCCTGCCTTCCACGCCTTGACGTTCTGCGCCTTCCATCGCAACGCCGGAGAGACCTCGACAGCGGCGCGTACAATGTCAGGTACCTCCAGAGAGGAGGCATCTATCTCGCCCCGCTCCAGCACGGCATCCAGAAATGCCTTCTCACCCGCTGTAAACTGAAACAGCGGTGCGAGCTTTTGTCGGCACTCGCCCGTAACCCTCTCGATCCAGGCGGCCGGGCCGCCGAAGGCATCGAAATACCGCTCGCGCAAACACATGGTCAGTTTGCCGGTGATGTCACCGACTTCGCACCCGATAGCGTCCGGTGAGGCTGTTCGCCAGTCGAAGCTCTTGGCGCTGGCACCGATCATCAAGGTGGCCGTCTTGATCTTCGCCCAGTCGAGGTCCGGCATCGCGATGATTCGGTGCGCATCGAACAGATCGCGCGCGGTGCGCCGCGTGACCAGCGCGACCATCTTGCCGGCGACGATCTCATGGATGTCGAGAACGGGCACGTTCATGGCCTGATAAGAACCGATCGCCACCGATGACATGCGGTCTACCCCATAGAGGGGGCCACGATAGAGATAGTTGATGTCGATCTCGATGGTCCCTGCCCCACCCAGCGCGGAGGCATAGCGATAGATCCATTTACCGCCGGCATGCTCGGCGGGCTCTCGCCGAGCGGTGTAACCTTTCGATTCCATCAGCCGCTCGATCCGGTCCTCCAGTGCCGGCCGGTCCGCGTCCATCTGCTCTTTCTCAACCGCGCCGACATAGTTGACATCGATATCGACCGAGAGACGGTCCAGGTTGGCATGGAAGACGTTGAGCGCCGTCCCGCCCTTCAGGGCGATTCGCGGCCCGATCAGCGTATCGGCGCCGAAGGCATCGAGAATGTCGATCAGCCGGATCACCCGCTCCAGCGTCGCTGGCTGAAGCTGTCGCTCAGCCGCGATGTCCCGAAGGTTTTCACGGGACACGACCATTCACATACCCTCAAACGTGGCGTCAACGACCCGGGCCGGGAGAAGCACGCGCCATGGTTCGACGAGCACCGCGTCGCCGGGCTCGGCGCCCAGCGCATAGTGCTTCGAGCGCGGGAGCTGTTCCCGCAGGCGCGCCAGGACGTCATCCGTCACGCCCAGCATCGCGCGCCGCGTCTCGAGCCACCAGCCGGCGACTGAGGCGAGCGACCGCGTCCCCAGCCGTTCGACATAGCCGGCGATCTTCGTTGGATCGAGATAGCGCATCAGATCAAGCGATTTCAGAACCTCCTCGACACCGCCCGCGAGATCCGGCCGGTGCAGAACATCCACGACGGTGCGCTCCACAGCGGTCACACGGATCGCGACCCCCTGCCGATCCATCGTCATGGTCAGGTCGTCAGCCCTGCCCGCCTCCACCAAGGCTTTCGGTGGATTGATGAAGCGACAGGCGCCGAATGGCAGGTCCACGAGCTCTGTCCGGCCCGCGCTGATGAGTTGGACCTCGTTGAATTCGGAATAGGCTATGCCGTGCAGCTCCAGTGCAGAGTGATATCCAAGAACGCCATCCCGGCGGAGCTTGCTCGCCGCGGCGAAGCGGTCAACCACCATCCGCTCCGCCGGCAGGTGGGCCGGCACCGCTGCGAACACCTCGCGGCTGAGACGCTTGATGTTGCCAACCCTGAGGTGATGCCTGAGCAAGCTGGTAACATTGGCGGCACTCGTCGGATGACCAAAGACGGCCGCAAACTCCGCCCGGGTGAAGACCGGGTGAGCTGAAAGGAAACTGGCCGTCTTGTGTTGGCGAGATTGCATCGAGTTATCAATCTTGTACCTGAATGGGTAAAATATTGCCATTCTACTTCATAATTATCAACTCTCCGATCCTCGGGCCCAGCCCTATCTGCCACGCAGTCATTGCAATAAATGACCCCGAGAAGCTAAAAATTACCCCTTATGGTACGATTTATAAAACTAGCCATAACGCTACGCAAACACCATCGCTTCGACATCGGGGCCAGCACCCGGACCAGACCCACGCTCCCTGCGCGTAGCATAACCGTCACAACCATTCCGCTTGCCGGCGCCAGCCAAGGCGCTAGGCTATTCGCGCTATGGTTGGGAGAAACCTTATGGTTCGAATTCTTGCGGTTCTGCTTGCACTGGGAGTCGCGGCTTGCTCGACGCAGACGCCAAGCGTTTATTCAAACTACGCCGACAATACGGTGGCGCTGAGGAAGCTGGATCAGGCGCGGACGCGCGCCGCGACCATCACGGATCAAAGCAATTTCGATGAAGGCTGCCGCATGGTCGGGCCGATCAAGGTCTCGGGCAACCGAACCCTGGCGACCTTCATCCGCGACTCGTTCAACGACGAACTCAAGTTCGCCGGCGTGTTCGACGACACACAAACCAAGCCGGCGCTCAACGCCGCGCTGACACGCGCGGCGTTTTCGTCGTCGGCCGGCCTGACCAGCGGCTGGTGGGACCTGGCGTGGACACTGACCAACCCAACCAACGGCAAGTCTCTGTCGGCCACGATCAAATACGACTTCAGCACAAACTTCGTCGGCGAAATCGCCTGCAAGAACGTGGCGGAGGCCCTTGTCCCCGCCGTCCAGTTGCTCATCAACAAGACGGTCACCTCGCCCGAATTCCGGGCCTGATCGGGAAATGAGGCAGACGGGTCATGCGGCAGCGCATGACCCGTCAGCCGCCTCGCCCTCGGCCGAACTCGACCAGATTGAGCACCGGCAGCGGGCCGCCGGGAACTGGGCCAGGCGGGCGCCCACGGCCAGGATGCCGAGGTCGATGCCGGCGAAGCCCAGGCGCTCGATCAGCGCCCCCACCTCGGCCTTGGCGCGGGCGTCGTCGCCGGCATAGAACAGCACCCGGCGGCCACCCTCGGCCTGCGGATCGCCCGCGACCAGATGCGGTTGCAGGTGGTTGAAGGCCTTCACCACCCGGGCGCCGGGGACGAGATCGGCGAAGACCTCGCTCGAGGCGCGGCCGTTGAGGTCGACCGGCTTGAACAGCGGCGCCTCGATCGGGTTGTTGGCGTCGATCACGATGCGGCCGCCCCAGGCGGGCAGGCCGGCGAGCGCCGCCGGCAGCTTGCCCCAGTTCACCGCGACCAGCACGATGTCGGCGCCGGCCGCGGCCTCGCGGGTGCCGGCCTTGATCGTGGGGCCCAGCTCGGCGACCAGGTCGCCCAGCGACCCGGGCCGCGGCTGTTGGCGATGGTGGCGGCGATGCCCGCCCGGGCGAGCGCCCGGGCAAAGGCCAGGCCGATGTTGCCCGCGCCGATGATGCCGATGGTCATGGTCGTGTTCCTTCTGGTTTGAGTTTTCTGCGGTTACGCGGTGAAGCCGCCGTCGGCCATCAGCTCGGCGCCGGTGATGAAGCCGGCCTCGGGACTGGCCAGGTAGGCGACGGCGCTGGCGATCTCTTCAGGCCTGCCATAGCGCCCGACCGCCATACCGGGGCCGACGATCTTGGAAACCGGGCCGCCGTCGGGGTTCATATCGGTGTCGGTCGGGCCGGGATTGACCACATTCACGGTGATGCCGCGCGGGCCCAGGTCACGGGCCAGGCTGCGGTTGAAACCCGAGACGGCGCCCTTGGTCAGGGTGTAGACCGACGCGGTGGGGAAGGCCGCGTAGCGGGCCATCGAGCTGCCGATGTGAACGATGCGGCCGCCGTGCTTCATGTGACGCACCGCTTCCTGGGTGGCGACGAAGACACCGGTGACGTTCACCGCGATCATGCGCTGGTAGTCGGCGAAGGCGATCTCGTCGATCGGGCCGCCGAGCGAGATGCCGGCGTTGTTGACCAGGATGTCGATGGCGCCGAAGGCCTCGACCGTCCGGGTGACCGCGGCCCGGACCGCATCGGCATCGCCGGCATCGGCCAGGATGGCGAGGGCCCGACCGCCCGCCGCCTCGATGGCGGCGACGACCCCTTGGGCCTTGTCGGGCGAGGCGCTGTAGGTGATGGCGACGGCAGCGCCGTCGGCAGCCAGCCGCTTGGCCACGGCGGCGCCGATCGAGCGCGAGCCGCCGGTAACCAGGGCGACCTTGTTGGCGAGAGGAGAGGTGGTGGACATCGGTTTCACTCCGGTTGCGTTGACGGCATGGATATTGCCCGATCATTCCCGCATGATTAGCCGGCAATGGATGATATAACTTCCAAGTGATCATTGAAGGTAGATCGTGGAGACCCTGGCCAACCTCGAATCCTTCGTCCGCAGCGCCGAGTCGGGCAGTTTTTCGACCGCGGCCCGGCGGCTGGCGCTGACCCCGGCGGCGGTCAGCCGCAACGTCGCCATGCTGGAACGGAACCTGGGTGTCCGCCTGTTCCAGCGCAGCACCCGCAAGCTGACCCTGACCGAGGCCGGCGAGCGTTTCCTCCAGGCGATCGAGGGCAACCTGGCCGGGCTGCAGGCGGCGATCGCCGGCGTGGCGACGGATCAGGGCGAACCGGCCGGCACCTTGCGGGTCAGCATGAGCCCGACCTTCGGCATTGATCACATTCTGCCGCTGCTGCCGGCGTTCCTGGCGCGCTATCCCCGCATCCGGCCCGACTGGCAGTTCGAGAACCGCCAGGTCGACCTGATCGCGGAGGGGTTCGATGCGGCGATCGGCGGCGGCATCGAGCTGGCGCCGGGTGTCGTCGCACGTCCGCTGGCGCCGGCGCACATCATCGCGGTCGCCTCGCCCGCCTATATGAAGGGGCGGATTCCGCCGGCCGACCCGGCGGGCCTGGCAGCACTCGACGGTATCGTCATGCGCTCGTCGCGCACCGGGCGGGTACGCCACTGGACCATGCGCAACGCCGCCGGTATCGAGGTGCCCTCGGCCTTGCCCGAGACGATCATCACCAACGACCCGGCCGCGATGTGCCGGGCGGCGACCCTCGGCCTGGGGGCGACCATGGTCGCCGTCCCCGATGTGCTGGCGCAGTTGGAAGGCGGCACCCTCGTGCGCCTGGCGCCCAAGTGGTATGCCGATGCCGGCTCGATCTCGCTCTACTACGCCAGCAAGACGCTGCTGCCGGCGAAGACCCGGGCCTTCATCGATTTCGTGGCCGAGGCGTTCCGCCGTGAACGGCTGGCCGAACGCTTTGCCGGCAGCCTGGCATAGGGCAGAAACGCAGGGGGCTACAAACGTCGAAGAAGACTTTCGTCCAAAGCCGTTTACTATTTTTGCGTTACCGCTGCAGGTCGAATGAACCCGCACCTGCGGGGGGCCCGAAAGACTCGCCAAAGCGAGCAATCACGCGGGTTCGAGGGAGGCGATAATGTCAAAGCGTTCTAAGAGCGAGCGGCCCGTGGCTGCCGGTCGACGGCGGTTTCTGGCCGGTGCGGCGGTGGCTGCGGCCGGTGCCGCAACCATTGCGGCCCCCGCGGTCGTCCGCGCCCAGGAGGTCGTGAAGCTCAAATTCCAGTCGACCTGGCCCAACAAGGACATCTTCCACGAATTCGCCCAGGGCTATGTCCAGCGGGTGAACGAGATGTCCGCCGGCCGGCTCGAACTGGAACTCCTGCCGGCCGGCTCGGTCGTGCCGGCGTTCCAGTTGCTGGACGCGGTCAACACCGGCATCCTCGACGGTGGCCACGGGGTGTCGGCCTATTGGTACGGCAAGAACAAGGCCTTCTCCTTGTTCGGCACCGCGCCGGCCTTCGGCTGGAATGCCAACCAGATGCTGGGCTGGATCAACTACGGCGGCGGCCAGGCGCTCTATGACGAGCTTGTCCGCGACGTGCTGAAACTCAATGTCGTGGGTTTCCTGACCGGCCCCATGCCGACCCAGCCGCTGGGCTGGTTCAAGAAGGACATCAACGGCCCCGCCGACCTCAAGGACCTCAAGTATCGCACCGTCGGGCTGGGCGCTGACCTGAACCGGGAGCTGGGCGTCGCGGTGACGATCCTGCCCGGCGGCGAGATCGTCCCCGCCATCGATCGCGGCCTGATCGACGGCGCCGAGTTCAACAACCCGTCCTCGGACCTGATCCTGGGCTTCCCGACGTCTCGAAGCTCTACTACGTCCAGTCCTATCACCAGGCCCTGGAATGCTTCGAGGTCCTGTTCAACAAGACCAAGGTCGACGCCCTGGCGCCCGACCTGCAGGCGGTGCTGAAATACGCCGCCCAGGCGGCCTCGGCCGACATGTCCTGGAAGGCGCAGGACCGTTACTCCAAGGATCTCGAGGTGATCAAGGGCCGCGGCGTCAAGGTGGTGCAGACGCCCAAGCCTGTTCTCGAAGCCCAGCTCGCGGCCTGGGACAAGGTCATCGAGACCCTGTCGGTCGATCCTTTCTTCAAGAAAGTGATCGACAGCCAGAAGGCCTGGGCCAAGCGGGTGGTGGCGTTCCAACTGGAATACGAGGTCGACCAGAAGACCGCCTACGACCATTTCTTCAAGGCCTAGAACCCACCATGTCCCGGCGCGGTCCAGGGGCCGCGCCGGCTGGTTTCTGCCGCGTCCGTCCGGGTCTTGGGGAAGTGTCCGCGCCATGCAAAGCATCCTGATCGGTGTCGATCGATTGAACACCTTCGTCGGCAAGCTGTTCGGCTGGTCCGTACTGCTGCTCACCCTGGCGACTTCCTACGAGGTGTTCTGCCGCTATGCCCTGCGCAGCCCGACGAGCTGGGGTTACGATGCCAGCTACATCCTCTATGGCACGCTGTTCATGATGGCCGGGCCCTACACGCTGTCGCGCAACGGCCATGTCCGCGGCGATTTCATCTATCGGAAGTGGCACCCCCGGCGGCAGGCCAGAATGGACCTGGCGCTGTACCTCCTGTTCTATTTCCCCGGCATCCTGGCGCTGATCTATGCCGGCTGGAGCTTCTTCTATATGTCCTACCTGATGAACGAGCATTCCTCGTTCAGCCCCGACGGCCCGATCATCTGGCCGTTCAAGATGCTGATCCCGATCACCGGCGTGCTGATGCTGTTCCAGGGCCTGGTCGAGACGATGCGCTGCATCATCTGTATCCGCACCGGCGACTGGCCCCAGCGCCTGCACGATGTCGAGGAGATGGAGAAGCTGATCCTCGAAGAAGCCGCGGCCAAACAGAACGCGGGGGCCTGACCCATGTTCCTGTCCGATCCCGCCATCGGCGTGGCGATGCTGGTCCTGTTCATTTTCGCCTTGATGCTGGGCTTTCCCATCGCCTTCACCCTGATGGCGTTGGGCGTCGGCTTTGGCTACTACGCCATGGGCGATCACATTTTCCAGTTGCTGGTCCAGCGCACCTTCAGCGTCATGGCCAACGACGTGCTGATCTCGATCCCCTTGTTCCTGTTCATGGGCTATGTGATCGAGCGCGCCAACATCCTCGACCGGCTGTTCAAGTCGATCCAGCTCGCCGCCGGCTGGCTGCCCGGGGCGCTCGCTGTGGCGACGCTGGTGACCTGCGCCCTGTTTGCGACCGCAACCGGCATCGTCGGCGCGGTGGTGACCCTGATGGGCCTGCTGGCCTTTCCCGCCATGCTGCGGGCGGGCTACGACCCGCGCATCGCTGCGGGTGTCGTCTGCGCCGGCGGCTGCCTGGGGATTCTGATCCCGCCCAGCGTCATGCTGATTCTCTATGCCGCCACCGCCGGCGTCTCGGTGGTGAAACTCTATGCCGCGGCTTTCCTGCCCGGCCTGATGCTGACCGGGCTCTACATCCTCTATGTCATCATCCGCGTGGTGCTCAACCCCAGCCTGGCGCCGAAGCTGCCGCCGGCCGAGCGTAACGTCCCGCTGACCACGGTGATCTGGTCCTTGCTGACCTCGTTCATGCCGCTGGGCATCCTGATCAGCGCCGTGCTAGGGGCCATCATCTTCGGCCTGGCGACCCCGTCCGAGGCCGCCGCGATCGGCGCCCTGGGCGCCCTGATCCTGGGCGTGGCCTACCGCAGCTTCAGCTTCGAGAAGCTGAAGGAATCGGTTTTCCTCAGTGCCCGCGCCTCGGCCATGGTGTGCTGGCTGTTCGTCGGCTCTGCCGTGTTCTCGGCGGTCTTCGCCTATCTGGGCGGCCAGGCGGTGATCGAGAATGCCATCAAGGGCATGGATCTCTCGCCCACCATGTTCCTGATCCTGACCCAGGTGATCATCTTCGTCCTGGGCTGGCCGCTGGAATGGACCGAGATCATCATCATCTTCCTGCCGATCTTCCTGCCCCTGCTCGACCATTTCGGGGTCGACCCGCTGTTCTTCGGCATCCTGGTCGCCTTGAACCTGCAAACCTCGTTCCTGTCGCCGCCGGTCGCCATGGCGCCATTCTATTTGAAGGGCGTGGCACCCAAGCACATCACCATCGACCAGATCTTCTCCGGCGTGATGCCGTTCCTGTGGATCGTCGTCCTCTCGATGGTGCTGTTCTACATCTTCCCGGAAATCGGTATGTGGCTGCCCGGTGTCCTGTACGGCAGCTAGGATATCCGCGGGCCTGAGCCCGTCGCATGGCGCCCGTGACCGTGAAGAGGCCCTGATCCATTGTCATGGCGGCCATGCCCGCCGTAACTTAAAGACAAGCCTGTCGAACCGGACTATGCGGCACGATCCGCCGCACGATTCCCGAGGATTGAAGCCATGACCTCTTGCCCGATCCCGACCGGCCGCGGCCTGAAGCCCGCCGAGTTCCCCGATCCGGCGCGCGACATCGCCGCCGGCGACGGCGCCGTGCAGACTGCCGTCTTCGCCGGCGGCTGCTTCTGGTGCACCGAGGCGGTCTATACCCAGGTCGACGGCGTCATCGACGTCATGTCGGGCTATGCCGGCGGCACAGCGCAGACCGCCGACTACCGCACCGTCTGCACGGGGGCGACCGACCATGCCGAGGTGATCCGCATCCGCTTCGACCCCAGGCGCACCTCCTATGGCCAGTTGCTGAAGCTGTTCTTCTCGATCGCCCACGATCCCACCCAGTTGAACCGCCAGGGCAACGACGTCGGCCGGCAATACCGCTCGGCGGTGTTTTATGCCGACGCGGAACAGCAGGAAGTCGCGGTGGCCTATATCGCGCAGTTGGAGGCGGCCGGCGCTTTCACGAGCCCGATCGTCACCACGCTGGAAAAGCTGGACGCCTTCTTCGAGGCCGAGGCCTATCACCATGATTACGCCGCGCGGAACCCGGGACAGCCCTACATCGCCCATGTCGCCCTGCCCAAGGTCGACAAGCTGCGGACCTACTTCCCCGACCGGCTGAAGCAGTAGGCAACCTAGACCGGCCCGGCGCCGGGCAGGTGCTGAGCGTCGCGATCGAAGGTAACGGTGTGGCTGCACCCGGCCAGGACATTCTTCGCGACGATCAGGCAGTCGGCAAAGTCGGCGGGCGCCGTCTCGTAGAGATCGATCGCGGCGACGACGACGTCGCGGCCTTCGATCTCGAAGGCCGGGGTTTCGGCCAGCGCCCGCAGGCAACGCGAAATTTCACCGCGATCGAGACGGTAGCCGGCCTTCAGCGCCCAGGCGCATTCGGCCAGCACGACATGGTTGAGATAGAACGACGACGGCCGGTCGCCTGCCGCCTCGACAAGGGCACGCGCGGCCGCCAACTGCCCGGTGTCGTCGCCGGTCAGCAGGCGCAGGACGACATTGGTATCGAGCCCGATCACGGCCGCGAGCGCACCTGCTTGGCGGCCACCTCCTGGCCGATCGCCGCGTCGATGGCCTCCAGGTCGAGCGGCGCTCGACCGGGCCGCGCCGCCATGCCGATGAGATCGGTGGCGCGCCGGTTCGCCGGACGAACCACCAGCGTCGTGCCATCGGCGCCGAGCTGAAAATCCAACTGGTCCCCTGATTTCAGGTGCAATTGGTCCCGCAGCGTCTTCGGCAGGGTTACCTGCCCCTTGGATGTCAATGTCGCCCGCATTCGCTAATTCCTTACCTACAAGCGCGCTGTAAGGAGATATAGTGCAGGTAAGCCCGCGCCGCCTCAAGGGGCGCGAGCCTTCCTCCCTGCCCGTTCAGCGCGCGCCGGCGGTGGGGCCGGGGCGCAGGAATTCCTCCGCCGCGATGGCGAAGTTCAGGTTCTGGGTGTCGCGCAGCATGAAGGTGGTGATGCCCAGCAGGTTGCCTTTGGAGTCGAACAGGCCGCCGCCCGACGAGCCGGGCGAGATCGGCGCGCTGGTCTGGACATATTGCTGGCCTTCGTGCCGGCGCTTGGCCGAGACCAGCCCCTCGCCCAGGGTCAGGTCCAGGCCCGACGGCGCCCCGATCGTGTAGGCCCGCTCGCCCACCACCACGTCGGCATGGCTGCGGATGGTGACGAAGCTGGGCAGGTCGGGCTTGTCGACGCGGATGATGCAGCGGTCGCCCTCGACATCCTGCAGCTTCAAGGTCACCGGCCGCAGGTCGGACATGTCCTCGTTGCGGAAGATGCCGAAGAACTGCTGGTTCTCCAGCACATGGCAATTGGTGAACAGGTGCTGGGCCGAGACCGCCACGGCCGAGCCCTGGCTGTAGCCGTCGTCGAGATAGGGCTGGCCGCCGCGCATGGGTGCTGCGACCACCACCCAGACCGCATCCTTCACCTTCTGGAACACCCCGGCGGGATCGAGCGTCTGGGTCGCAACCGCCATCGGCAGGGTCGGCAGCGGCACCTGGTCGTTCTGGTCGGCGACGGGGGGTACTTGCGGCCGGTCGGGACGGGTCGGGGTATCGGGACGGGGCGGCGTGGTGGGCTCGTCCGGCCCGGCAGTATCGGGATTGGACGGGGTGACGCCCGGCCGCGCTTCGCTCTTGCCGTAGAGGCCGGCCACGGTATCGGGCGGCGCCGGCTCGGGCGGCCCCAGGACCTCGGGCACGAAGAATTCGTTGGCGACGGCGTTCACCACCCGGGCGGCGGCGTCCGCCTCGCTGGCGGGATAGAAAAAGCTGAAGCCGACCAGGGCCTTGGCCCGCTGTTCGACCCGGCCGACGAAATGCTCGCTGCCTTCGCTGCCTTCGAAGACGAAGTAGGTGCCGCCGAATTCGGCCCGGGTGATCTGCCGGCTGCCGCCGCCGGCGCGAATGGTTTCGAAGAATTTCTTGAAGTCGGGATTCGACATGGGGTCGAGCACCTCGACCTCCAGCCGGCGGCTGTCGTCGGCGCTGGACAGCATGCGGCCGCCGTTTTCCGTCGCCCGGGCCTTGGTCAGGACCACCGCCGGATAGCCGACCCGGTAGCCCAGTTCCTGGTTGGCATAGGTCGTCCAGCCCACCCGCGCCCGGGCGGACGAGGATTGCTTCAGCAGTTCGACGAACTGCGCATCGGTCAATTGCCCGTTGGCCCGGTCGCCCAGCGATTTCTGGAAGGCGATGATGGCCTGCTTGGTGGCCTCGTCCAGCTTGCCGTTGGCGGTACCGGTGAAGTGCCCGGTCCAGATCAGGCTGAGCTGCAGGAGGCGCGGATCACGGCCCTGGGCGATCGCGGCCCAGCCGTTGTCGGGATCGCCCTCGACACTGCCGCTGCCGCCGTCGCCGTCGCCCGGCGCCGACGGCGCTTCCGGCCGCGGCTTGCCGGGCCGGATCGAACCCTTGCCTTCTTCGGCAAAGCCGGGGCCTGCGACCAGGCCCAACAGGATTGCGGCGATGACCGCCGCGCGACGCAGCAAACGCTCTGCCATGGACTTGACGCCTAAGTGTAAGTTCCCCCGGGACGGCCAGCCTAAGCGATCCGCTCGCCGGGGCCAATCCCCGCATATCGGCCAAAGTGTGATCCACACCATTGTCTCGCCTTGGACACGGTGTTGGGTTAGGTTGCGCACCGAAAACCGGCCAGTAGAGCCGGGCGGATGGCTGCCGTCGCTTGCATTCAGCTTCAGTTCGAACTCACCGAGAGGGGAGAAAATGAATAAGATCGTGATCGGTGCCGTCACCGCTGTGGTGATCGGTGTTGGTGCCGCCGCCGGGTGGTACTTCCTGGGCAAGGACAGCGGTCCGGCCCTGGTCGGGACCACCAGTGCCCCCGCCATCGATTGCAACACGGCCAAGGCCGACATCGATGCCGCCTTCGCCAGCCTCGCGCCGGAAACCAAGGCAACCTATGCCGGGTTGCAGTGCGATGCCGCCAAGCTGACCTTTGCCGAAGTGCGCTTCGCCGGCCAGAATGCCGGCGGCACCGAAACCGGCGCCTTCAAGCTGACCGGCGTGGTCGTCGACGGCGTCTTCTTCGACAACATCAAGAAGATCTTCAACCCGGCCGCCTATGGCGGCCAGCCGGTGACCGACCGCCTGCCGCTGATCAACAAGCTGACCGCGGCCAAGGTCACAATCGGCCCGGAACAGGGTGGCGCCGCCTTCGACGACCTCGCCATCGTGGCGCTGGGGGCCCGGCAGTTCGCCAAGGCCCCGCCGCTGGGCGCCCTGGGCAGCATGGGCCCGGCCGACGCGATCGACGCGCTGCAGGCCTTCGCCTTCGACTCGCTGGGCTTCAAGAACCTCAGCGGTGGCGAGCCGGGTGCCGCGCCCTCGCTGACCGTCGCCGCGATCAACATCACGGCCTTCGACGGCGTCACCCTGGGCGGGCTCGACATCACCACGCTCGCCGCCCAGGAGCCGGGCAAGCCGGGCAAGGTCGGGATCGGCAGCATCTCGCTCAAGGGCCTGGGCATCGGCGATCTCGCCGCCCTGGCCAAGGCGGCGCCGGGCATGGCCGATGCCGACACCGAGGGCCTGAAGGCCCTGATGGCGGTCTCGTTCGACAGCGCCGCCGTGAAGGGCTTCGATGCCAGCGGCTTCGAATCGCCGGATGACGCAGTCAAGATCGCCAGCCTGACCATCGACAAGCTGAAGGCCCTGGCCACCGCGCGCGTCGCGCTCGAAGGCCTGGAAGGCTATTCCAGCGAAGGCGAGGTTTCGTTCAAGCTGGGCCACCTGATCCTGACCGGGATCGACGTCGGCACCGCGATGCAGGGCATGGTCGCCGGCACCGCGACCGAGCCCGACTTCGCCAAGCTGCGGGTCGACGGCTACGACCTGGCCGATCTCGCGATCGGGCCCAAGACCGGCGACAAGGTCACGCTGGCCTCGCTGGTCGCGAGTTCCAGCGACTATGTCGACGGCATCGCCACCCGGGGCACGGCCAAGCTGGCCGGCTTCGTCTTCCCGGCCACGGTGATCGAATCCGAGGCTGATCGCCAACCGCTGATCGACCTTGGTTACGAGGCGCTGAAGCTCGAAATGAACGTCGACTACGCCTATGATCCCAAGGCGAAGACGATGGACATGAAGGATTTCACGCTCAAGCTGCTGGACGGCGCCGCGCTTTCCCTGTCGTTCAACTTCGGCGACTTCGACGTCAAGGCGCTGCAGGAGGCCTCGGCCGCCATGCAGCCGCCGCTGGCGCTGATGGGGGCCAAGGTGGTGAAGCTCTCGCTCGGCTATGTCGACGATTCGCTGATCAGCCGCATCCTCAAGGTCGCCGCCAAGGAACAGGGACAGACCCCGGAAGCCCTGATGGCCCAGGCCAAGCAGATGGTCGCCATGCAGGCGCAGTCGGCGCCCGGCCCGGTGACCAAGGCCGCGGTCGAAGCGGTGGCCAAGTTCCTGGACAACCCCAAGAGCCTTACCATCGCCCTGGCGCCGCCGACCCCGGTGACCTTCGCCGAGATCGGCGCCAAGTTCGAAGACCTCGAAGGCCTGGCCAAGAGCCTGGGCCTGACGGTCACCGCGAACTGATCGCCCGCACCACCCACGCAACGAAGGGCGCCCCACCGGGCGCCCTTTTTTGTGCGCGATTGGCCTTGCGCGATTTCGACCTGCGCGGCGCGCAGCGAGGCTTTGCCATGACCGGGGCCAACAGGGGCTGAACTAGACACCGCGGTTGGGATAGAAGTCGGCGCGGGTGAGGTGAGCGTAGGTTCTATGTCTGAGGATGATGTCTTGCAGTTCGAGGAAGTCAGGGACAGGTACCGCCCAGACGCCGTCGACATAAAGCATCCTTTCTGCGATTTCGTCCGCCTTCGCTTGCGGAGGCTCGAGGCCGGGCCCGTAAGCATCACGCGCCGACCTGCCGCCACTGATGAGCTTTCTGAAGTACATCAGTTCGGCGACGTAGGCCGCCGCCTCTTCCGCGACGGCGCGCGCGACCGTATGCTCGATGTCGGCCATCGCATGCACGCATTCATGGAATATCGCTGCTTTTTCACCGTAGGTGTTTCCGAAGGATGACGACAGAAAGACGAATTCGTTGCGGACCTTGTCATACAAGGCGGCTGTATCAGGGGGGAGAGGCCCCACCCTGACGCCGATCTTCCTGGCGGTGACGGCGGCCCACACGCGGAACAATCCATCTCCCCGAACATGAATTGGCGGGGCGACAAAATTCAGCTGGAACGTGAGCGCCTCACTGAGAAGGTCCAATACCTTCTGGCGCAGAACTTCGGACATGTGAGCCTCCTGTCGATTGGCACGACAAGTAGACCCTGTCAGACTGAATTCCGCTGTTCCGTGGGTAACATCAACGAACGCGCCGTGCGCGGTCACACATTTGGCAAGCTAATTCATGCGCCGCATCCTTCTCGTCAGTCTGCTCGTCATCGTCGCCCTGGGGATCGGTGCTTACACCTATCGCTTCGAATTGCTGGCGTTCATGGCCACCCCTTCCGGCGACTTCGATGCGTCGCATGCGCCGCCGGCGCCCAACTACGCCGACCCCGCCGCCTGGATGGCCCTGCCCGACAAACAGGATTCAGCCGACCAGGTGCCCGCGGGGGCCGTGCCCGGCGACAACCAGGCGCGCGCCCTGGCCGATGTCTTCTTCGTCCACCCCACGACCTATATCGATGCCGCCGGCTGGAACGCGCCCTGGGACGACAGGAGCGCGGCCGAGCTGGGCGCGACCCTGACCCAGGCGGCCGTGTTCAACGGCTGCTGCCGGGTCTATGCCCCGGAATACCGCCAGGCGACCCTGGCCGCCTTTGCCCTCGATCATCGGTCGCAGGGGCGCCAGGCCCTGACCCTCGCCTATGGCGACGTCGAGCGGGCCTTTCGCTACTACCTCGCCCATTGGAACCAGGGCCGGCCCTTCATCCTGGCCAGCCACAGCCAGGGCACCGTACACCTGCAGCGCCTGCTGGCCGAGGTGGTCGCCCCCGATCCCGCCTTGCGGGCGCAATTGATCGCGGCCTATGCCATCGGCTATCCCCTGCCGCTCGACCGCTTCGACGGGCCGCTGGCGACGCTCAAGCCCTGCGCCGGCCAGGGCGATCTCGGCTGCGTCCTGGCCTGGTCGAGCTTTGCCCGCGACGGCGCCCCCGCGTTCTACCGCGAGACCGCCGAGGTCTTCGATACCGCCGGCCCCGAGGGCTTCAGGGCGATCGCCGGGCGCCCCATCCTGTGCGTCAATCCGGTCAGCTTCCGCCTGGACGGCGTCTTGACCCCGCGCGAGGCCAATCGCGGCGGCACGGTCCATTCGATCACCACCGGCCTGCCCGAACCGATCACCGCGGGCCTGGTGGCCGCGCAGTGCCTGGATGGCATCCTGCGCATCTCCGAACCCGAACCCTTCGTCTACCGCACCGTCCTGCTGCCGGGGCGCGACTATCACGCCTATGACTATGCGCTGTTCTGGCAGGACGTGCGGCAGGACACGATCGCCCGCACCAACGGCTGGTTCGCGCGGGCCTCGCAGACCGTGGAACCGGACACGTCCTCGATTCCCTAGGAGGTACGTTCCAGGGAGCGGTTGAACAGCTTGACCGCCAGGCCGCTGATCGTGCGCACCAGGAAGCGCGGCTGGAACTTGGTGACGCCGATGGCCAGTTGGTTGGCCACGCCGGGGATGACGATCACCTTGCCGGCCAGCGCCCCGTCGATCCCTTCGCGCGCCACGTCTTGCGGGTCGGACAGCAGGAAACCGGGGATCGGCAGGGCATCGAAACCGCGGTCGGTCGCCCGCTGCGCCAGCGGCGTGTCGGTGAAGCCGGGGCACAGGGCGGTCACGGTCACGCCCTTGTCCTTAAGTTCGACCGCCAGCGCCTCGGACAGCGACAGCACGAACGCCTTCGAGGCGGCATAGGCGCCCAGCGAGGGGATCGGCTGGAAGGCGGCGATCGAGGCGACGTTGAGGATGCGGCCGCGGCCGCGCTCGGCCATGCGCCCGCCGAACAGGCGGGCGAGATGGACCACCGCGGCGATGTTCACCTGCACCAGGTCCAGCAGCACCTCGACCGGCGAGGCCATGAAACTGTCGAGATGGGCAAAGCCCGCGTTGTTGATCAGGAAGTCGATGGTGAGACCGGCCTGGTCGCAGCGTTCCAGCAGGTCGTCGGCGGCATTGGGATCGCTCAGGTCCTGGGGCATGGCGACGGCGTTGATCTTGTGCGCCGCGCCCAGTTCCGCGGCGAGGGCCTCGAGCTTGCCCTTGCTGCGCGCGACCAGCACCAGGTCGAAGCCGCGCTCGGCCAGCAGGCGGACCATGGCCTCGCCGATCCCCGACGATGCCCCGGTGATGAGAACCGTTTCTGCCATGGCTTTCCCCCGTCTTTTTTGGTCAGGCCGTCAGCCGTTCGACGACATAGAGGCAAAGGCCGATCAGCCCGCCCACCACCGTGCCGTTGATGCGGATGAACTGCAGGTCGCGACCGACCTGGGTTTCCAGCTTGGTGACGATGGTCTGGCTGTCCCACTTCTGCACGATCGAGCCGATCCAATCACCGATCTGCTCGCGCCGGCTGACGATGGTGGTGATCACCGCCTGTTCGATCCAGCTTTGCAGCGTGTCGCGGATGCCCTTGTCGCGGGCCAGGGTCTCGCCATAGACCCGCAGGGCGGAGTCGATCTGGCGGCGCAGGCCCGAATCCTCGGCCTTGGCATCGCTGATGATCTTTTCCTTCAGCGAGCGGGCGATGTTGCGGAAATATTGCTTCAGGGTCTCGTTGGCCAGCAGGCGGTGCAGGATCTCTTCACCCTTGACGCGCATTTCGTCGCTGGTCCGCAGTTCATGCACGAAGGCGCGGGTCGCCTCGTCGAACTGCTGGCGCCATGGCCCGTCGGGCGAGCGGATTTCCGTCAGGGTATTTTCCAGGGCCGAGAGCACGCGGGTATAGATCGCCCGGTCGACCGCCTTGGGCAGCCAGCGCGGCAGTTGCTCGTCCACCCGCTTCTCGATCAGTTCCTTGTTGTCATGGACCAGTTGGTGGGCCCGCTCCAGCAACTCGTCGAGCAGGCGCTGGTGATGCCCCTCGTTGGTCAGCAATTGCACGATCTGGCCCAGGATCGGCGCGATGCCGATGTCCTTTACCCGGGCCGAGAGGTTGGTCTGCATGAAACGCCCGACATCCTCGTCGTCCAGCGCGTCCAGGATGCCGGGCACCGCCTGCGCCATCCGCTCGGACAGCTTCGCCCGGTTGTCCGGCTCCTCCAGCCACTGCGAGATGATGCGGGGAACGTCGATCTGGCGCAGCTTGGCCGTAACCTCCTCGGGCTTGAGGAAGTTGGTGGCGACGAACCGGCCCAGCGTCGTGCCGATACGGGCCTGGTTACGCGGAACGATCGCCGTGTGCGGGATCGGAATCCCCAGGGGGTGGCGGAACAGGGCGGTCACGGCGAACCAGTCGGCCAGCCCGCCCACCAGGGCCGCCTCGGCGAAGGCACCGGGGATCGCGACCCAGGGAATGATATCGTGCAGCAGGCGGCTGGCCAGGAAGAGCATTGCCATGAGCAGGATCATCGATCCCGCGAAGAGCTTCATGCGCCGAAGCGCCGCCGCCTTTTCCTCGTCGGTCAGGGGGTGGCAACCTGTAATGCCGTCATGGCCTCGCCAGTGTCTGTTCATCCAAGGTCACGCCACACACTGGCCGAGGCGACCACGATGTCAAGCCGCAGACAGACGATTCCGGCTGCTGCCTGCGCGCGGGTAAAGCAGGGCCAGCGGCCCGCACGGCCTGAACGGTGCCCAGTCGCCCTCCTTCTGGGCCAGCCGGTCGGCAATGGCAAAGAGGGCCGAGACATTGTGACCCAGGCCGCAATGGCTGCCGCGAACCCGAATATTCTCCCGGTTCGGGCCGGGCCGTTCCAGGCAGCCCTGCCAGGCGACGATCCCGTCCGACTTGGAGAAGATCGCCGTGCTGGGCACCCCGTCGACCGGGGCGAAGATGGTTTCGCTGTAGGCTTCGGCCACTTCGTCGACCGATTTGCCGGAAATTCGTTCGAACAATTGCCAGGCATTGGTCGAACGGGGGCTGGCCGCGATCGGGCTCCCCAGGGAGATCACCTGACGAACCAGTTGCGGCGCCTCGCGGGCGATTTCCCGGGCATAGACGCCCCCCAGGCTCCAGCCGATGATCGATACCTTGCGCCCGTGCTCGCGCACCATCTCCACCAGCCGCTCGCGCAAGCCATCCTCGACCCGCGGGTTGGGCCCCAGATTGCGCCCCAGGTCCCAGGCATAGGTCGGGTAGCCCCGATGGGTCAGGAAACGGCGCAGCAGCACGGTCGACAGGTCGGACGCCATGAACCCCGGGATGACCAGGACCGGATGGCCGTCGCCCCGGGGCGCCATCCGCAGCAACGGCAGGGCATTGATGGCCCCGAACAATTCCGGCAGCGCACGCAGTTCAGCCACGGCGAGGAGCAGCGACGGCGGCGGCGGCTCGTGTTCGACGACACTCATTCCGGGCAAATTCCTTCACCTTCAGCGGCGATCATCACGTAACCGATCACAGCGCCACCAAGGATAAGGCATGGCCGATTGACAATTCGTCAACGAGATTTAAGCGCGATGCCTTATTTTCCCGCCTCGGGCAACAGCTTCTCGATCGCCTTGACCAGGCTGGGCGACTGCGGCGAGGTGAACGAGGCCGCGGCTTCGACCAGATGCCCCTGGCCGTCGAACAGGTACTTGTGGAAGTTCCAGCGCGGCCGGGCGAAGGGGCGGACATCGGCGATCCACTTGAAGAACGGATGGGCCTGCTCGCCCGTTACCGGCACCTTGGCGGCCAGCGGGAAGGTCACGCCGAAGTTGATCTCGCAGAATTCCGCGATCTCGTCCGATGTCCCCGGCTCCTGCCCGGCGAAATCGTTCGACGGCACGCCGACGATCGCCAGGCCCCGCCCGCCATAGGTCTCGAACAGGGCTTCCAGGCCCTTGTACTGGGGGTGAAGCCGCATTTCGACGCGGTATTGACCACCAGCAGCGGCCGGCCGGCGAATTGCGACAGCGGCAGATCGCCGCCCCGCAGTCCCTCGAAGCTGAACGCGTGGGCCGAGCCCTGCGGCGTCTTGCCCAAGGTGGCGTCGGCGGCCGCGGCGACCAGGCCGGTCAGCGGGTTGTCGGTGAACGCCTTGGCGATCTTCTCGAACATGGCGCCTTCTCTCCTTGACCATCGCCGCCAAGCGCAGCAATCGGCTTTAGCAATGCCTGAAGTTGTCGGCGCGGAAAAGCCGTCGCATTGACATTCCGTCAAGTATCGCGGCCAATGCGGCATTACGGACACGCCATGGCAGATCGCATCTCCAACGCTTTTGGCTGGCTGCGCCGGTCGCTTCTACTGGCTGCGGAAAGCCGCGCAACCCTGGAACTGGCGGGACTTGCCGCCGGCTGGGCGCTGCTCGCGAACACGCCCCGGGGCGACGGCCATCCGGTGCTGGTGGTCCCCGAATTCCTGACCGGCGACGGCGCAACCTGGCCGCTGCGGCGCTTTCTCGCCGACCGGGGCTATGCCGTCTATGGCTGGGAACAGGGTTTCAACCTGGGCCCCCGGCCCGACGTGATGTCGGCCTTGCAGGCGCGAATCGGGCTGCTGGCCGATCTTCACGGCACCCGGGTCAGCCTGGTGGGCGTCAGCATCGGCGGGATCTATGCCCGCGAGGCCGCCAAGTCGCGGGCCGCGTCCGTGCGCACCGTGGTCACCTTAGGGTCGCCGACGCGGCCGGTCGCCGAAGACGCCCTGAGCGAGTCGGCCCCCAGCACCCTGGTCGAGGCCTTGCGCCTGGCCGTCGGCACCATGCGCGAGCGGATTTCCAAGGCCCCGCCGGTACCGACCACCGCCCTCTACAGCCGCACCGACGGCCTGGTTTCCTGGCGCGCCTGCCTGGAGGCGGAAGGCCCGATGCACGAAAGCGTCGAGATCTTCTCGAGCCATCTGGGGATGGCGCACAATCCGCTGGCCCTGATGGTCATCGCCGACCGGCTGGCACAGGCCGAAGGCCTGTGGCGGCCTTATCGCCCCCGTGGCTTCGAGGCCCTGCTGGGCCCCGGCAGCGCACCGCCGCCCGCGGCCTCCAGCATCAGCCAGGGCTGACGCTCAGGCGAGCGCCGGCACCGAGGATTCAAAGCCCGGCGTGCCGATATTGGCCGGCAGGCCCAGCAGATAGCTGCGCATCCGATCGCGGCACAGGTCGGTCGGGGCGATCAGGGTACGGCGGCGATCGGAGGGATCGGGGCGCTTCTGCAGCCAGCCGGTCGACACCAGTTCGTCGATCTTGCGCATGGCCGTGGTCGAGGGCAGCGTCGTCGCGTGGCAGGCGCTGGTGACCGAGACCACCCGGTGCAGCAGGGTCTGCTCGATCAGGTACAGCAGGATTTCCCAGTTGGCGTCGCCATCGACGCAACTGGGCAGGAGCTTGTCGCGGAAGCGGCGGGCCGCCTGCAGCGCCTTGATCCGGTGCAGCATCTCCCCTTCTTCGGGGATCTGGCCGGGCATGGTGCGGGGCGGATTGACCACTAGCCGCGGCATCGGCGTCGCCATCGGGGCCGGCTGGCCCCCACCCATCGGCCGCAGCGGCGGCGCTGTCATGCCGGGCAAGGTGACCGATTCGCGCGACAGCCGCCCGGCGGCGATCTCGATGGTCGAGGTCAGCTCCTTGGCCTTGGCCAGGGTTTCGGCGAGCTGGGCCGACAGGTCACGGTCGTTGCCCTTGGCATCGCGGCGCTGGTCCAGCGCCTCGGCGGCACGATAGATCGCTGCGACGAGCTGGTCGAGGTCGACCGGTTTCACCAGGAAGTCGAGGACGCCCAGCTTCAGGGCATTGATCGCCCGGTCGAGATCGGCAAAGGCCGAGAACAGGATGGTTTCAAAAATGCGCGGCGCGCCGCCGAAATGGCGGAGTTCGCGGACCAGGTCGAGGCCGCTGAGCCCCGGCATCTGCATGTCGGTAACCACCAGGAACGGTTCGGTCTCGGCCAGCATCCGGTCGAGCGCTTCGCTCGGTACCGAAAAGGCCTGGACCGTGAAGCCCTTAAGCTTGAGGAAATCGCCAACCTCTTCGACGATGGCCGCGTCGTCGTCAATGACATAGACAGGCGTCGTAAGCGTCGAGCGATTCATACTAGTCATCATGGGCGAACCCACCTCTCCCACATTTGGGCGGACATGCCCCCTTTATGCCTGTTCATTAGATGAATGGAAGCGAATTCATCCAGAATTGGCAAGAAAGCTTCTGTGTGTGGCGCAATGGATCGGACTTGGCCCACCCGACTCAATCGCCTCCCGATTTGGTCCCAAGATTATCCCTCGGAACGGTTGCAACAACTGAATTATGTGCTGTTACACCGCGCTGTTGCGGAGGAAATTTACGCCGTGTTCACTAAGTTTCCGTAAACTGGCTGCGCCGCAGGGCTCGGCAGGGAGACCCGGCGCCAGCCGGTTAGGGCAAGGAGGGGACGGGTGAGCGGAATCGTCTTTGGCACGATGACGGCAGCCGGATTTGGCCGCTTCTCGGTGTATGGTAGCGTCTATATGGGGCGAGTTGGTATGGCTATGGTGCCGTCCGCCGCGACGGAGGGCTGAACATGGCCAGTTTGGCCGAGGCTAGTCTGCGTCCTGAATTGCTTTCCCTCGCCGCGGATTTCATTTGGCGTTGCGGGCCGGATCTGCGCATCGAAGACGCGGCCCCGCTGGATGTCGCCTGTGACGAGGCCGTGATTCGCCTGCTACGCGGCGCAAGGCTCGATCGCCTGGCCCAGCGCACCCTCTATCCCGCCCAGGGCGAGGCCTTCGGCTCCCTGCTCGATCGCCAGGCACCCATTCGCGACATCGCCTTGAGCTTCGCCAACAAAGACGGCGGGGTCATCAACTTCACCCTCACGGGCGATGTCGACCACCGCGGCGACGGCGGATTCGACGGCTATTTCGGCGTCGGCAAGGTGTGGACCGGGCGGCCGTTCGACGAGCAGCACCGGGGTGAACTGGTCGAACTGCTGGAACGAGCGGAAGCCAATCGCGGCCGCGAGATGCGCCTGCGCGAAGAAGCCGACGTGCTCCTGGCCTCGTTGCGCGCCCTGATCCAGCCGGCGCCGCTGGCCGATAAATGCGCCGAGCTGTTCGGCCTGTTCGCCCGCCTGCTGCGCTTCGACGAGGCGCTGGTGGTGCGCCGCCGCACCCGCGACGAACTCAGCGCGGTGGTCGCCACCGATCCCCAACTGATGGGCATGCAGTGGCCGGTCGGCGACGTGATCAACGCGGCCCTGATGGGCGAGGCCCTGGTCGTGCAGGACCTGTCGGCGACGCGCGAATGGAACGACTTCCCCGAGGTCGTGCGCGCCCGCTTCCGCACCGCCCTGGTCGCCCCGCTGACCATCGGCAACGAGGCGGCGATGCTGGTGGCGCTGCACGGCACGCCCGGTCACTTCGAGCCGGGGCAACTGGCCCTGATGCAGCGCCTCAGCCTGATCGCCACCCAGGCCTTCGAGGTCGACGAGCAGAAGAACATCCTGATCAACACCGCCAAGCTCGCCACCCTGGGCGAGTTGATGACGGTGATCGCCCACGAGATCAGCCAGCCCCTGTCGGTCATCGCCATGGCGGTGAAGAACGCCAAGCTGGCGCTGGAGGCCCTGAACGGCCGCAACGAAACCGTGGGGCCGGCCGAACACACGATCGTGATCAGCAAGCTGGACCGCATCCACGACCAAGCCCTGCGCGCGGGCGAGATCGTCAGCGCCATCCGCACCCTGGCGCACCCGGACCGGCGCACGGTCGGCCTGAAGCCGGTCTCGGCCGTCGAGATCATGGACAACATCCGCAACCTGACCGAAGGCAGCCTGCGCAACCGCGGCATCAAGTTGACCTGCGTGGCGCCCACCTACGGCCGTGCCCTGAAGGCCAACCCGGTCAGCCTGCAGCAGGTCTTCCTCAACCTGGTGGTCAATGCCCGCGACGCCATCACCGAGGCCTGCCGCGTCCGCGGCGAGGCGACCCGCGGCGAGATTCGCCTGACCGTGCTGGACGACGGCATCTCCGACCGCATGGCGGTCGAGGTCGCTGACACCGGCGGCGGCATTCCCCAGGATGTCATGAACCGGATCTTCGACGCCTTCTTCACCTTGAAGGAAATCGGCCATGGCAGCGGTCTGGGCCTTGCCATTTGCCGCACCCTGATGACCGATATGGGCGGCACCATCAATGCGCGGAACGAACCGGCCGGCGCCGTGTTTCGACTTGAAATTCCGGTCTACCTCGAGGATTCGACGGCCACCCGATGACCCCTGCCAGGGACAAGCCTGCGCCACCGATGCCCACGCTGCTGGTGGTCGACGACGACGACGCCCTGCGCATGGAACTGGCCGAGTTGTTCGAGCGAGTCGGCTACCACGTGTTGAGCGCGGCCGACGGCATCGAGGCCGTCGAGATCGCCCGTGAACAGGCACCGACCGTGGTCCTGATGGACGTCGGCATGCCGCAATTAGACGGCATCGCCGCCGCCGAGATCATGACCTTGCTGCGCCACACCGAACAGGTGGTGCTGATGAGCGGCAACCCCGAACTGGTGACCGACGCAGCCGCCCGCCAGGGCCTGACCTCGATCGTCCTGACCAAGCCCCTGACCTTCGAGACCTGCCGGCGGGTCATCGACAGCCTGGCCCTGCCGCGCGGCAAGACCGGCTAGGCCTTCAGTTCCCGCCGCCGGTGAAGGCAGCACCTTCGCCGATGCCTTCGATCACCGGGCCGGCGCCGCCCTTGCCGATCGACGCGAGGTAGTTGTCGACCTGCTTCTGGGATTCGGCACCGCCGACGGTGGGCCGGCGCCCGGCCGAGGTGGCATTCTGCATTTGCAAGATGGCACGGGTCCGTTCGCCCGGCGCAAGGCGCGGGACCGGCACGCCGTGGTCGTCCATCAGGGGGGTCGGCCCCTGCTGGGCCTGCGCCGGCAGGGCCGACGCCAGCACGGCAAGGCCCAGGGCCAGGGCACCCGCGGCCTGCCGCAGGGATCGATCACGCATCCGCATCTCGCCGTTCATGGTTTCCAGCTCCGAGCAAAGGAAAGGGTCTTGTCGCGTTCCGCCGCGGGCATGGCGGCGATCACCGCCTGGGCCTCGCGCTCGTGGCCGCTGTTCAGGGCGGCGATCACGAAATTGGTCTTGATCTGCTGGCTGTCCGGGCTCAACTGCGTTGCCCGCGCCAGCACGTCATAGGCTTTGGGGTATTGCTGCAGCTTCAGCAGGGCAAAGCCGTAGTTGTTGAGGATGCGCGTATCGGTGGGGGCGGCCTGCGCCGCGCGGGCGAACTGCGCCGAAGCGCCAGCCCAGTCGTTCACCTTGGCCCGCACCTGGCCCAGGCCGAAGGCCGCCGCCGGCTGAACCCGCCGCTTGTCGAGATCGACGTAGACCGCTTCGGCGGCATCGATCTGCCCGGTGCGCAACAAGGCGTCACCGCGCAGCGTCAATCCTTCGATATCGTTAGGATTACGCCCGAGATAGTCGTCGAGGAAGGCCAGCGCCGCCTGGGACTGGCCCTTGTCGTTCATGCCGCGGATCAGGGCGAGGAAGACCTGATCCTCCTGCCGGGTGGGCGGCATCGTCTGCTCGCCCGAGGCGGTGCGCGGGACCGCCGGCGGCGTCTGGCAGGCGGCCAGTGCCAGGGCGGCGCACAGGCCGGCGAGGGCCCGTCGCCGACGGCTGGGATGGCCGGCATTGCGCGGCATGATCGCTGTATCAACCATGCAGGCTGCTAAAGCCTTCGATCAGGCGCGACACCGCCGGACCGGCGATGATGATGATCAGCGGCGGCATCATGAACAACATCATGATGACCGTGAGCTGGGTCATGCGCTTGCCGATGGTGGTACGCGCAGCGTTCATGCGCCGCTCGATCATGGTCTCGGAGAAGACCTTCAGTGCGGCCGTCAGTTCGGTACCGTGGGTCATGGACTGGATCAGCAGGGCGGCCAGTTCGCGCCCCTCGTCGACCGCCAGGCGCGCACCCCACCGCTGCAGCGAAATCTCGTAGCCCTTGCCCTGGTCGATGTCGATGACGAGGCGCTCGATCGATTCCTTCAGCGTGTCGAGGCCGTCGGCTTCCTCGTGGCCCAGGTGACGAAAGGCCTGCTCGATCGAGGCACCCGACCGGACCAGCAGCAACAGCATGTCGATCAGGAACGGCAATTCCTTCTCGACCCGCAGCCGCCGGGCGTTCGCCAGGGTGGACAGATAGTAGCGTGGTACCAGATAGCCGATGGCAAAGCCGGCCAGCGCCGACAGCAGCGCGATGCGCGGGGTATAGAAGGCATATCCCACGGCGAGCCCGGCGAGCATCAGGACGACGCCGGCAACGAGCCGCAGGCCCGCCAGCCAATAGGGTGCATTGGCATCGTAACGCCCGATCGAGCGCATCATCTGCTCGAACTCGGCGATCGTCGACTGGCTCCGGGTGGTGGCCCGGCCGATGGCCTCGAGCACCCCGCCCTCGGGGCTTTGCTCCTCGTCCAGCAGGGCATCGTGGCGGCCGAACTCGCCCAGGCGATGGCTCAGGCGCCGTCCCTCGCCCAGGCGCCGGGTCTCTTCAAGCAGGATCTGTCCGCCGACGAACATCAGCAGCAGGGCGCCGACGACGACCAGGGCGGCAGGAATGACGTAGGACATGACCGCGCTCCCCGCTCAGTACTCGATGCGCATCATGCGGCGCATGATCAGAATGCCGGCCGCCTCGAGCCCGATGGCGGTTGCCAGCATGCCCTGCCCTTTTTCGGCGAAATAGTCGAGATAGCCCGGATTCATCACCAGGATCGCCACCGCGACCAAGGGGGAATGGCGACCATGACCACGGCCGTGGTACGCAGTTCCGACGACATCGCCTTGAACTCGTTGCGGGCGCGGATGCGGTCACGCAGCACGCGGGTGAGATGCTCCAGGATCTGCCCCAGATTGCCGCCATAGCGCAGATTGGTCCGCACCACGAGCGCCAGCATGGCCAGTTCCGCCACCGCCAGCCGTTGCGCCTGGACGCGCAAGGCATCGGGCAGCGGCACGCCGATCTTCAGGCGCAAGGCGACAGGATCGAGGTAGCAGCGGGCCGCGTCGCCGGAATAGACCAGCGCCTTGTCGAAGGCCTGGGCCTGGCTGTTGCCGGTGGAAATCAACTGCCGCAGCCGCTCCAGGAAATTCGGCAGTTCCTCCAGGAAGGCACCGACCTGGCGTTCGGCGGCATTGTCCAGGATCTGAAAGGCCACGAACAGGGCAAAGGCGGTGATCACCAGGCCGAAGATCGCACCCAGCAGCCAGATGCCCAGGACCGCGATGACGAAGATGACGGTGATGAAGCCGATCAGCCGCGGCGGCGTTACCGTCCAGTTGGCCTGCATCAGGCGCCGCGTGATGCCCGACGACGACATCATGAATCGCCCCATCAGCCGTTCCGTCTCGGGCAGGTCTTCCTCCTCGCCCGAGGTGACGCCGGTGGCGCGTCCCAATTCGGCCATGCGGCGGCGGAATTTGACGTCGGCCCGGCGGTCCAGCACATATTCGTCGATGAAGAAGCCGGCCGCGACGGCGACGAGCAGGGCCAGGCCGATCCAGATCATGATGCCCTCCGCCTCAGCGCTGCCACTACGAACGGCTGTCGAAACGGGCCGCGGTGCCGAGCGTGACACCACCGACCGACGCCAGCCGCTCGGCAAAGCCCGAATGGCGCGTGACCATGGCAAAGCTGCCCTGGCCCTGGGAGGCCGGGTTGTCGCGGTAGCGGAAACGCTCGTTCTGCACGATGGTCTCGCCTTCGATGCCCACGACCTCGGCGATCGACGTCACCTTGCGGGCGCCCATCCCCAAACGCTGGACCTGGACGATGACCTGCACGGCCGAAATGATCTGCCGGCGCACGGTCGCCACATTGGCCTGCATGCCGCCGAAGCCCAGCAGCAGTTCCAGGCGGCTCATGGCGTCCTGGGGCGAGTTGGCGTGCAGGGTCGCCATCGAGCCGTCGTGGCCGGTGGTCATGGCCTGGATCATCTCGACCGCCTCGCCGCCGCGGATTTCGCCCAGGATGATGCGATCGGGACGCATGCGCAGGGCATTCTTGACCAGGTGCCGCGCCGTAATCTCAGGCGTGCCGTCGGCCGACGGCGGGCGGGTTTCCAGGCGCACCACGTGGGGCTGGCGCAATTGCAGCTCGGCCGCGTCCTCGATCGTCACCAGGCGCTCCTGCGGGGCGATGAAGCCCGAGAGGATGTTCAGCATGGTGGTCTTGCCCGAGCCGGTACCGCCCGAGATGAGGACGTTGAGGCGCGCCCGCACGCAGGCCGCCAGATAGTCGATCATCTCCTGGTTCATCGTGCCGATGCGGATCAGGTCGTGGATCTTCAGCGGGATGCGCTTGAACTTGCGGATCGAGACCGTGGCCCCGTCGAGGGCGATCGGCGGGATGACGATGTTGACGCGGCTGCCGTCCTTCAGGCGGGCGTCGACGAAGGGCGAGGCCTCGTCCACCCGCCGGCCGATCGGGCTGACGATGCGCTGGATGATGTTCATCAGGTGGGCTTCGTCGCGGAACCGCGTGCTGACGCGCTCCAGCACGCCGCCGCGCTCGACATAGACCCGGTTGGGGCCGTTGACGATGATGTCGTCGATGGTGGCATCGGCCAGCAGCGGCTCCAGCGGGCCGAGCCCCACGATCTCGAAGAAGACGTCGTCGAGCAGGCGCTCGCGCTCGGCGGCATTGAGGGCGACGCCCGCCCCGCCACCACGACCGAAATCGCCCGGCTGATCTCGTTGCGGACCACTTCGCCGTTGGCCTTGTCGGGCGTGAAGCCGCGCTTTTCGAGATAGTCGTGGACGATCGTCAGCGCCCGGAACTTCAGTTCCTGGTACAGCGGCGAGGTATAGATCTCGCCCTCGGCCCTGGCGCCCGGCATGTTGGTCGGGAAGGCCGCGGCGCCGAGGGTGGAGCCCAGCCCAGGGGTATTTGTGGGACCAGCCGTGTCACGCACTACCATTGCTCGACTCCCAGAGGTCAACGGGCGCCGGCTCGGCCGATGCCGAGACGGGACAACAGGCCGCCACCGCCGGCGATCCGCGCGGCCGTGGCCGCGGTGCTGGACAGCGGCGGCGGCGCGGCGGTACCGGCCGTGCCCATGGTCGAATCGACGATCGTCCGCACCGCCTTGCCGAAGGTGCTCGCCGGATCGGCTGCCAGCATGGTGCCGAGGTTGCGCTGGCCATCGACGAACAGGCGGTCCTCGGGGATCAGCAGCGGCCGGCCCTTGGCGCGCAGCGCCGTCGCGATTTCCTCGGGCGCCGGGCGCAGCCGGGCGACATAGCGCGAGACCACCAGGGTGAAGTCGGGGTCCTTGTTGATTGCCCGGCGGATCCGGTCCAGCGCCGCCGCGGCAGCATGGATCGTGGTCATCGACTGGTCGACCACCAGGATCGAGGCATTGGCGTCGACGAACAGGCGATCGGCGATCCGCGGGTTCAGCGGCCGGTTCACGTCGATCACGATCGCCGTGAAGTAGCTGCGCAGGACATCGACGAGTTGCGCCAGATCGCCGTTGCCGGCGATCAGGGCATTCTCGTCGTCGGTCGCCAGCGGCAGCACGAACAGCCGCGGCGTCCGGGTCTGCGCGAAGGCGCCGTCGATCAGCGTGGCATCGAGACGGCCCAGGTCACCCAAGGCGTCGGTCATGTAGTAGGACGCCTTCACGCCGAGCAGGTCGAGCGATTCGGACGGCGGGAAGCCGAAATCGAGCAGCAGCACGCGCTCGGCGGCGCCGGCGCGCCTGGCCAGTTCCACCGCCGTCGCAACCGCGACCGAGGTCGAGCCGACGCCGGCGCGCGGCCCCATGGTGGCGATGATCTGCGCGGAATTGCCGCCGCGCTTGGACGGCCGCGACTGGAGCAGCCAGTCGACCTGCGCCACCAGGTCGTCGGCGGCGAAGTCCTTGTCGATGACGTCGCTGGCGCCGGCGCGCATGGCCGGGATCAGCGAGGTTGCACTGATGTTGTAGCTGGCGACCACCACCGGCATCGTCTGCCGTTCGGCCTTCAGGCTGACGATCAGCTCGGTGATGTTGCGGCCGTCCCAGGCGACGTCGTCGAGATCGACGACCACCGCCTCGACCCCCGTGGCCTCGATCAGGCCGCGCAGGGTCTCGAGCTGGGGCATGCCCCGGACCACCGAGCAACGCGAGAACAAGGCGGAGGTGAGGCGCTCGGCGAAATCCTCGTCGCTCGAGACAACCAGGATGGTACGACGGTCGGCGGTCATGGCATCAGCCCGTATTGCGGCAGGACATCACGCAGGCGGTTACGCCCGAGCAGCATGTCCCCTTGAGACGGATCGTAATTCTGCAGGTCGCTGCCCGGCAGCGGCGGGATCGCATTCGGGCTGAGCGGAGAGACCAGCCGCGGCGTCGCCACGATGATCAGTTCCTGGCGCTCGCGGTTGACCTGCTGGCGCTTGAAGAAGGCGCCGATGATCGGCAGGTCGCCCAGCCACGGCACGGCGTCGTCGGCATCGTCGATGCTCGAGGACAGCAGGCCGGCGAGGACGAAGCTCTGCCCGTTGCCCAGTTCGATGGTGGTGCTGGCGC
This sequence comes from Oleomonas cavernae, assembly GCF_003590945.1. Classification (NCBI taxonomy): domain Bacteria; kingdom Pseudomonadati; phylum Pseudomonadota; class Alphaproteobacteria; order Acetobacterales; family Acetobacteraceae; genus Oleomonas; species Oleomonas cavernae. The sequence continues at coordinate 3,038,250 of NZ_QYUK01000011.1, forward strand.
CCCGCCTGGTGATCGCCGGGATCTGCGTTCCCTGAATGGTGATCGCCTGGCCGAAATCGAGCGCGCTGACCTCCGGCGCCAGTTGCAGCAGGATGCGGTTGGGGCTGAGCACCGTCGCCGCGACCTTGAGCCGGATACCGAATTCCTTGAACTCGATGGTGATCGTGTCCGAGTTGTTCTGCGGCACCGGGATCGGGATCTCGCCGCCGGCAATGAACTCGGCCGACTCGCCCGAGCGCACCAAGAGGGTCGGCTCGGCCAGCACCTGCGCCAGCTTGGCGCCCGAGAGGACACTGAGCACGGCGCTGAGATCGGAGCCGGGCAGGCGCAGCAGGACGCTGAGGGCATCGCTCAGGGGGCTCACCCCCTCGATCGAGCCGGTCAGGCCGCCGCCCGGATCGACCAGGGCATATTCAAGGCTGTTGCTGGGGCCCGAGAGGAAATTGAAGCCCAGGCGCTTGAGGGTGGTGGTCGAGATCGCAGCGAACTTCACCTCGACGCTGACCATCTGCTGCTGGGTCACCTTGATCTGGTCGTTGACCCCGTCGGGAAAGTAGCGCGCCGCGATCAGGAGGGCACGGGTGTGGGCCTCGTTGGAGGCCACGGTGCCCTTGAGCGCGACCTTGCCGCCGCTGGCATCGGCCCGGACCCCGGTCAGTTCGGGATCGTCGTGCAGGTTGCGTTCGAGGTCGGCGGTGCTCAAGGGAACCACCACCGGGTAGACATAGGCCCGTTCGCCGCCGACTTCCCAGACGATGAGGTTGGTCCGGCCGGGCTTGAGCCCCAGCAGCAGAATGTCGTTGGGGCCTACGACGCGGCCGGTCACCGTTTCCGGGTCGCCGATGGCCACCCGTTCGATCGGCGCGCTGAGCGTCAGGGGCAACTGCACGCCCGGCGCGATGGTGATCGAGGGCCGGTTGACGTATTCCGCCGCCAGGGCCGGCCGCGGCGCCCAACCGGCCGGGCCGGGGATCAGAAGGATTACGGCAAGCGCGGTGGCAGCCTGTACCGCGGCACGCCGCAGCCGCCGGGCGAGGCCGTCACGCTGCATGGGTACTGAGGATTGTGAAGCGCGAAACATGTCGATCTCGTTCATGGCACGGCCTGCTTGCCGGCGGTGGCTCCAAGAATGACCTCGACCTGCCGCGGCGCCATGACGGTCGGCGCGGGCAGGCTGCTGCCGCTGGTCGAGGCGGGCTCGCGATGGCGGGCGGCACCGACGAGATCTTCCAGGCGAACCGGCTGTATCGGTTCCTCCTTGGTATCCGTGGGATTACGCAAGGCGAGATAGAAGGCGCCCGATTGCTTGGCCACCGCCAGCAGCAGCGCCTGCTCCGAGGTCACGGCGACCGTGATGTTCTGCATGCGGATGGCCTTGTCGCCCTCTTCCGCCGTCAGCGCCTCGCCGACCGAGAGCACGCGGATCGCCTGGAGGATCACGCTCGACTCCCGGCGCTCGGGACCGGCCCCTTCTTCCGCCGGGCCCAGCGCGGTGTTGGCCAGGACGAGCTGGATGTCGACAAGGTCGTCGGCGCGCAGGAAGTTGCCGACGGCCACTTCGTCGTTGACGCGCAGGGCGACCGCCCGCTGCCCTTCCGGGATCAGGACCGAGAGGCCCGGCTTGGCATCCTCGCCCGGCGCCAGGATGGTGCTTTGCAGCACGAACTGGCCCTGCGGGATGGTCACCAGGGCGATCGCATCGACCGCCGAGCGCGGATCGCCGAGCGACCCGGCCGGGGCCGGGCCTAGCACCTTCATGGTGCCAATCTTGGTCGGGTCGATTTTCTCGCCCCGGGTGATTTCCCGCGCAGCGACCACAATGGTCACCAGATCCTGCCGGGGCGCCGCCGTTGTTGGCGCCTGGCCCGGCGCGGGGCGCTGGCGCAACGAACTGAGACCGAGGACGATGAACGCGACCGCCACCGCCACCAGCACCAACCCCAAGATCAATCGAAACTTAGATCGCCCCATCGGAACGCGCCCTTTACGCCAAAGTCCCCGTTCGATGACGCCGTTGCCGCTTCACGCCGGCAAAGACTCCACCGCGATGTGCGCCACGCTGGCGCAATTTGGTAAAGGTTTCGTTTGCATATGCGCCGGTGTCCCCAAGCAGGGCGGTTATTTTTTTCCGGCTGCAACTCGATCCCCTCCGCCGAAGTTGACTATAATCGAACTGGCGCGAGACAGAACCGAATATCACCCAAGCAGGGAGGAAAATCCCTTTAAAATGGGGGGTTCGCGCATTCTCTCTTGCACTGCAAAAAGCGCGGTTACATTGCCTTTGAACGCCCAATAGCGATCGGCCGCGAAACCTGTCGCGGCGCCGATCTCAAGAGAAACCGTCAGCGGTGGGAACAAGCGGGTCCAGAGCGGATGCACCCTGGCCCGGCCTACCCGGCAATCATCAGGGGAACGGAATCGAGATCCCACCGCTGGCCGAGCTCGAACGGCCCGAGCCGCCGTTGGCGCTGCCACCCAGGCGGGCACCGCAGGCCGCGATGTTTACCAGGAGGCCCGCCGCCAGCACGAACACGGCGAGTTTCGCCAGCCGGGCTGTGACCGAGGGGGAGGCTTTGGTGGTGTTCATGACGTCATCTTAGCGAAAGTCGCGGCGAATGGCAAAATGGCCCGCCGCTCAAATGAACGCCGGCGCACCACACTGAGGTGATGCGCCGGCAGACGCGAAGCAACGCAACCTACTGACCGCCCAGCGCCGCATTCAAGCCGGAGATGACGGGCTCGAGTGCCTGGCCCTGGGTATCGAGCAGGCCGTCGACCAGATCGGTCACCGGGGCGAGCGGGCCGCCGGCGGTCGAGGTCAGGTCGTTCAGGGGCCCGGTGAGCGGCGACAGGGTGCCGGTCTGGGCATCGACGAGGCTGCCCACCAGGTCGGTCACGCCCTGGAGCGGCGTCCCGTCGCCCAGGTTGCCGACCACGTCGCCGACCACGTCGATCAGCCCCTGGCTCTGGCCGGCGCCGGTCAGGCCGCCGAGCAGACCGTCCAGCAGGCCAGCCAAGCCGCTGTCGCCGCCGCCGCCGATGCCGCCCAGCAGGCCGCCTGCGAGGTCGCCGGTCGGCACGCCGCCGGTCAGCCCGGCCAGGACATCGTTGAGGCTGGAAATCAGCGGCTCGAGGGCCTGATTCTGGGTGTTGACCAGGCCATTCACCAGATCGGTCAGCGGGCCTAGCGCGCCGCCCTCGATCTGAGTCAGGTCGTTCAAGGCCCCGGTCAGCGCACTGAGCGCGCCGTCATTGGGGTTGAGCAGGGCATCGACCAGATCGGTCAGCGGCTGCAGCGCCGTATTGTCGGTGAGGTTGCCCAGCACGTCCTGAACCACGTCGATCAGGCCGGGGTTGGGGTTGTTGGGGTTATTGGGATTGTTCGGGTTGTTCGGATTTTCGGGATTCCGCGGGTCGCTGGGGCCGCCGATGATGTCGCCGAAGCCGTCGCCCCCGGTGATCGCGCCGGCCGCCAGGCTGATCTGGCGGATGCCGTAGCCCGACGCCGCGCTCATGAAGAAGTTGGGCCGGCTCAGGCTGCGGTGGATGCCGATCAGCGTTGCCTCGCCCGCCTGCTTGGTGCGGTCGGTCGACATGAGGTTGGTGGCGCTGTTGAAGTAGAAGCGGACGCCGCCATAGCCCAGGGCGCCCTGCTGGTCGAATACGCCGGTGGCAAACAGGGCCATGCCCGGGACATCGGTCAGCAGCGCTTCGGCCTGCACGTCGCCGCCCAACTCGTTCTCGTCGGAATAGCTGACGCCGGCGCCCAGGCGCAGGTTGGGGTTGGGATAGAAGGCGATGCCGGCGCGGCCGTACCAGCTATCCATGATGTCGCCGGTCTGGTAGCCGGCGAGGCCCTCCAGCGTGACATTGTCGAGATAGGCCTCGACGACGCCGGCAACGGCGTACTGGGCATAGCCTTCGACGAAGTAGCCGCCGCCCGAGACCCCGACCAGGAAGGTCTGCGGGTCGCGGTAGAACAGTTGCGCCGCGCCGCCGGCAAAGCCGACCTCGTCGGCAGCGACGCCGGCGATGCCGTCGACCTGCAGGCCGAGGCTGTCGCCCATCGGAATCGTCAGGCTGGGCGCACCGCCATAGATGCCGCCGTTTTCATCGCCGCCGCCGAAGAGGTCGAGATGCAGGTTGGTTTCCGCGACCGCCTTGGTGCCGTAGCCGAACTGATCGCTCGAGACGGGAACGGCATCCTGGCCGGCCACGAAACCCGACAAAGACAGGGCAGCAACCAGCGCCGTCGTGCCGAGAAGAAACTTGCTTCCGGTAATCTTGTACATGTTGTCCCAGCCCCTTAATTCGCAAGCCACCAAGTCAAGGCGCCCCGGACAACAGATGTCGCCCCGCCCTTACCTGCCCGGCCGATCCCAGCACCCGGTCCGATGTGCTGCGACGCGATCCGTTGCATCCGTAATACACGCGAATAACAGCCGAATCGAAGCGTTTAACAACTATTATGGTTGTATTCCGGGGGTAATTCCCATTTTGGGAGGATATGTGCAGCGCCAGAATTCAAGGAGAATTGGGGCGTTTGCTCCTTGACCCATCCCCCCGCATCTCCAAAGGTTGCGGCATGAGTTAGCGCGTCGCTCTTTTGACGCCAACGGGTGAACAAAACGGCGACAATGCGACTATGGGGCAGGCCTTGACGAGCACCGCGCATCATGGACCCCAGGTCCTGCTGGTCGACAGCAACATCGAACGCAGCCGACACTTGCGCGAGCATTTGTCGTCCTGGGGCTTCGCGGTGACGGTCGCCCATGACGGCTATTCGGGGCTGCGCCAGATCATGAGCACCTGGCCCGAATTGATCGTGGTCGACTCCGACCTGAAGGGCTGGTCGTCATCGGTGGTGATCGACGGCGCGGTTCGCCTCGGCTCGCGCGCGCCGGTCGTCATGCTCAGCGAGCCGGGCCAGGGCATGGCCTCGCGCTCGTCGCGCCGCCGGGTCATCGGCGTGGTGGAAAATCCCAATTCCGTCAGCGAGTTGCGCGCCGTCATGATGAATGCGCTGGCGAAGGTTTCGAGCGACGGCCAGGGCGCGGACAGTTTCGACCTGAACTGAGCGCCGAAAGGCTGCGACGACAACGGCGCCTGCGGGCGCCGTTGTCGTTTTTGGCCCCCGCACTGCAATGCAGCGGAATTGCCTTTACGCCCCTGCAACAACCGTCTTAGCCTTGATTTCGGGGAAAGCAGCGAGGTTGCGAGGGCATGGACGGTGCGACGCTGACGGTGGACGATGTCCACAAGCGATTCGGCAACCTTGAAGTCCTCAAAGGCATATCGCTGGCCGCCCGCAAGGGCGATGTAATCTCCCTGATTGGCGCTTCCGGCTCGGGCAAGAGCACCTTCCTGCGCTGCATCAATCTCCTCGAAACACCAGATTCGGGGGAAATTTGCGTTGAAGGTGAATTAATCGCGATGAAGCGCGATCGCCACGGCCGCAACCATCCCGTCGATCATCACCAGGTCGACCGCATCCGCGCCAAGCTCGGCATGGTGTTCCAAAGCTTCAACCTGTGGTCCCACATGACCGTGCTGCAGAACGTGATCGAGGCGCCGATCCATGTCCTGGGCAAATCGCGCACGCAAGCCGTCGCCGAGGCGGAGGCCCTGCTCGCCAAGGTCGGCCTGGCCGAGCGGCGCAACTATTATCCGGCACACCTGTCCGGCGGCCAGCAGCAGCGGGTCGCCATCGCCCGGGCCCTGGCCATGAACCCCGCCGTCATGCTGTTCGACGAGCCGACCTCCGCCCTCGACCCCGAACTGGTGGGCGAGGTGCTGAAGGTGATGCGCGACCTGGCCGACGAGGGCCGCACCATGCTGGTGGTCACCCACGAGATGGCCTTTGCCCGCGATGTATCCTCTCACGTCATGTTCCTGCACCAGGGCAAGGTCGAGGAGGAGGGGCCGCCGTCGGCGGTGTTCAAGAGCCCTGCCTCGGAACGCTGCCGCCAATTCCTGGCCAAGCACCTCTAGGCCGGATCGGATCACCCCCGCGTGCCAGCCCCTCCCGCGCCCGCCGCCGATCCCGCCAGCCTCGCCCCGGTGACGGCCGGTTTCGGCGATGTGATCGGCTGGCTCGCCGCCGGCGTCATCGGCCTGTTCAAGCTGATCGGCCTCGCGTTCGACGGCCTGGCCTGGCTGGTCGGCTGGATCTGGTGGCCCGTCGGACAGGTGCTGGGCTTCGTCATCGATGTGCTGGGCGATCTCTTCGCCGTGGTCGGCAGCGCCATCTATGCCTGGATCGCGCAGGTGGCGCCCGGCACGCTGCGCTACGTCGACCTGCTCAGCTTCGGGCCCACCGGCTGGGGTGACGACCTGTGGACCGGCACCAAGCTGACCCTGCACCTGGCGGTGGTCTCGCTCGGCGTCGGGCTGATCATTGGCCTGCTGGGGGCCGGGGCCAAGCTGGCGCCGAACAAATGGCTGAACCGGCTGGGCGATGCCTACACCACGGTGATCCGCGGCATCCCCGAACTCCTGACCCTGCTGCTGATCTACTACGGCCTGCAATTCGGCCTGCAGGGCGCGCTTGCCCTGCTCGACACGCCCGCCCTGTGCGCCGCCCTCGACCTGGGCGCCAAGCTCGACAGCCTGGGGCTGGAAGCGGCCAATGCCTCGATCTGCACCGACGAGCCGGTCGAGGTCAGCGGCTTTGCCGCCGGCGTGATTGCGCTGAGCCTGGTCTTCGGCGCCTTCGCGACCGAGGTTTTCCGCGGCGCCATCCTGTCGGTCCCCGGCGGCCAGCTCGAAGCCGCCCGCGCCATCGGCATGTCGCGCGCCCTGGTGATCCGGCGCATCCTGCTGCCGCAGGTCTGGCGCTTTGCCCTGCCGGGCCTGGGCAATCTGTGGCTGGTGCTGATCAAGGATACCTCCCTGATCTCGGTCATCGCCTTCGACGAATTGATGCGCAAGACCTTCATCGCCGTCGGCGTGGTCAAGGAACCCTTCCTGTTCTTCGGGGTCGCCTGCCTAGTCTATCTCGCCATCACCGGCGTCTCGATGATCGCCTTCAACCGTGTCGAGCGCTGGGCCTCGCGCGGCGTGCGCCGGGTCTGAGGGGCGACGATGGATCCCGCCAACACCGCACCCGCGACCCCCGACGCCCTGGTACCGCCCGAGGGCGGCGGCTTCTGGCAGGGGCTGGGCGACGCCGTCGGCTTTGCCTTAAGCTGGCTGCTGTGGGGCCTGGGCGAGGTCATCGGCTGGGTGGTCCATCTGTTCGGCCTGGTCAAGATGGGCCTGCGCGAAGTGTGGCTGCTGCTGGGCGACATTTTTTCGTTCGCCCTGGACCCGGCCGGCGCCTTCATCACCGAGCATCTGCCGGTGCTCGGCCGCTATGGCCCGCGCCTGCTCGACGGCCTGTGGCTGACCTTCGAGATCACCTTCATCTCGCTGCTGGTGGGCGGCATCCTGGCCATCCCCATCGCCCTTGCCCGGCTGTCGAAGAACAGTTTCCTGAGCGCCTGGGCGACGTCCTACATCTTCTTCTTCCGGGGCACGCCGCTGCTGGCCCAGATCTATCTGATCTACTACGGCTCGGGCCAGTTCCGGCCGTTCTTCGAGGACATGGGCCTGTGGGGGGTCTTCCGCGAGGCCTACTGGTGCGCGCTGATCGCCTTCAGCCTGAACACCGCCGCCTATACCGCCGAGATCCTGCGCGGCGGCATCGAGGCGATCCCGCCGGGCGAGATCGAGGCGGCCCGCTCGCTGGGCATGGGCCGGGTGCTGATGCTGCGCCGGGTGATCCTGCCCGGGGCCTATCGCTTCGCCCTGCCCGCCTATGGCAACGAGATCATCCTGATGATCAAGAGCAGCGCCATCGCCTCGATCATCACCATCTTCGAACTGATGGGCCAGACCAAGCGCGCCTTTGCCCAGTCCTTCTCGTTCTCGGTCTACCTCTACGCCGCGATCCTGTACTTCGTCATCACCTGGCTGCTGACCCGGGGCTGGAAGCGGCTTGAGGACTGGCTCAATCCCCAGCGCCGGCCCCCGGTCCACAACTGAGGCTCATTCCCGCCAGAACGGCTCCTGGGCCAGCACCGCGGCCCATTGCTCGCGCAGCTTTGCCCGCTTGCGATCGAGCGACGCGCCATGGAAGCCGGCCAGCACGCCCTCGGCATAGGCCCGGCCCGCATCGGCCCGGCCCAGGCTGCCGATCAGGCGGTGGGCGACCGTCAGATCGTTCAGATTGCCCAGGAAATCCTGCAGGCCCGCCAGCCCCTCGTGGAAATGCTTCACTTCCCGCCCGTCGAACAGCGAACCGAAGAATTCCAAAGCGTAGCGCAGGCGCTTGATCTCGATCCGCAGGCCGTGCAGCGCCTCGGCATCCAGGCGCATGATATGCCTGCCCTTCTGGCGCACCCGCTTGAAATGGGCGTCCAGCATGCCGGCGGCGAAGGTCTCGACCGGGCCGTCCAGGATCTCGCCCTTGCCCCCGGCCTGCCAGCCGCGGCCGGCGGCGAAGCGCCCCAGGGTCAAGGCCAGCCTCGTGTGCCGCGGCTCCTCGATCGCCGCGCGGGCAACGCCATAGCCCAGGCCCTGCTCGCTGCGGGCAAGCTCGAGGATGCGCTCGAACCGACCATCGGGGCCCAGGGCCTCGAACACCGGCCCGGCGACATCGCCGATGAAGACATCCCAGTCGCGGGCCGGGCCCAGGCTGCCGGCCAGCCATTTGACCTCGTTCGACAGCATCGTCGCCGGCTCGGGCCCCAGCACCCGGCGGAACAGGCGGAACGCCGAGCGCAGCCGGCGCAGGGCCACCCGCATCTGGTGCACGCCCTCGGCATCGCTGCCATCCAGCACTGCCTCGACATTGGCCAGCCACTGGCCGACGCAATCCTGGACGATGCGGGCGAAGGCATCGGACACCGACTGCCCACGGCCGAGCGCCAGCTTGGGCGCCTTCACCGCCGGCGGCGGCTCGGCGGCGGCCAGGCGGGCACCGCGTTCGCCCTTGGCCTCGACGATGATCCGCGCCGGAACCTGCTCGGTCACGGCCAGCGCCAGGTCGAACAGGGCCGCCGCCGAGCCGGACTTCAGCTCGAACTCCAGTTCCGAGATCGGCGCCTCGGCGCCGCCGGCGGCACGGATCGTGCCCTCGTCGATGGCAATCTCGACCACCCCATCGTCGCCCAGCGGCATCAGCCGCACGCTGCGGCGGAAATCGGTGACGAAGACCGGCTCGATCCCGGCCGCCGTCAGCTTTTCGAGGTCGAGCAGGCTGTCGACCGTGCCCGGCACGAAGGCCGCGAAATTGGGCGTCGTATCGGCACTTTCGACTTCCCATTCCCGCCGGGTCGCCAGCCCCGCGAGGCTTTCAACCGGCAGCTTGATGCAATGAAGGCGGCGGTCGCCATCCTCCCGCACCCGCAAGGTGATGCGCGAGGCCGCCAGGATGCGGTCCGGCGTATCGAAATAGGTGGTCTTGAGGTGCTTGGTCGCCGCCGGCACCAGGCCGCCGCGAAACAGCAGGCCCAGGCGCCGCAGGCGCGGCAGATCCTCGGCGGCGATGCCCAGCTTCAATTCGACTTCCGCGCCCATCACACCAGATCCCTCGGCACGACAAACAATTCCAGGCTGCCGCTCCTGCGCTTGAGATCGCGCCAGCGCGTGCCGGGCAGGCGGATCACGGCCAGACCCCCGGTGGGGAACTTGGCGGCGAGCTTGTCTTCGAGCGCCGTCGCCTTGGGCGCGATCAGCGTCGTCGCCAGGTCTTCCAGCCCGGGGTTGTGGCCGATCAGCATGACGCTGGCGGCGTCCTCGCCCACCTTGCGCAAGCGGTCGAACAGCACGTCGGCGGCGGCAAGATAGAGGTCCGGCTCGATCAGGGCGGGATGGTCGTCGCCCAGCACCGCCTGCACCAGGGTCAGGGTTTCGCGCGTGCGCTTGGCGCTGGAGCACAGGATCAGGTCGGGGATCAGCCCCTCCTGCTGCAGGAAGCGGCCGACCAGCGCAGCCGCGCGCTCGCCGCGCTGATTCAGCGGCCGGTCGTGATCATCGCGAGAAGTATCGTCCCAACTCGACTTGGCATGGCGCAGCAGAAAGATCGTTTTCATCAATATCCAGTCCCGAGCGGAGTCGGCAGCGCTAGACAATACAGGGCGGACATCCATTGGCCAGTGGCCAGCATGCGGCGCCTTGACTCAGGTTATAACACGTTATTTGTGTTCTATATTTTCGCCATTGAAATTCCACTTGTGAATAATGCGCGTTGGGTGGAGGGTGTCGGCTATCAAGGCAGCACCCTAATGGCACAAGGAGGCATTCCGATGACTCTCAGATTGGGCGACATCGTCCCCGACTTCACCCAGGAATCGACCGCCGGGCCGATCCATTTCTACGACTGGCTGGGCTCGAGCTGGGGTGTCCTGTTTTCGCATCCCAAGGATTTCACGCCGGTCTGCACCACCGAGCTGGGCTATACCGCCAAGCTGAAGCCCGAATTCGACAAGCGCAACGTGAAAGTCCTGGCGCTGAGCGTCGATCCGCTCGACAGCCACACCCGCTGGGTCGGCGACATCGAGGAAACCCAGGGCACCAAGCTCAACTATCCGATCCTGGCCGACAGCGACCGCAAGGTCGCCGACCTCTACGACATGATCCATCCCAACGCCAACGACACCTTCACGGTGCGTTCGGTGTTCGTCATCGATCCCAACAAGAAGCTGCGCCTCACCCTGACCTATCCGGCCTCCACGGGGCGCAATTTCGACGAGATCCTGCGGGTGATCGACTCGCTGCAACTCACCGACGGCTATTCGGTGGCGACGCCGGTGAACTGGCAGCACGGCGACGATGTCGTCATCGTTCCCGCCCTGCAGGACCCCGACGTGATCAAGCAGAAGTTCCCCAAAGGTTACAAGGCGCTGAAACCCTACCTGCGGATGACGCCGCAGCCCAACCTGTAGGGCCGACACCGTTGTGACTCCCCTCCGCCCGCTTGCGGGGGGAGGGGCTGGGGGAGGTGGGTTGGGCCGCTTCGAGGTGCCGGTGTTTGCCCCGACAACCTCCTCACCCAACCCTCTCCTCCCGCGGAGGAGAGGGCTTTGCGCGGTGCCGACCAGTTGGTGAACACCGCTCCGGAGGGCCTCAGATCGAGCGATAGCGGGCCTGGACGGCGCGTTCGATGGCGACGGCGTGCAGGCGATCGATCTTCAGGCCGCCGCGCACGATCTGCAGCAGGCGCGCCTCGAACACTTCCAGATGCGAATCCACGGCCGCCAGTTCGCAGGCCAGGGCATAGCCGGTGTCGTGGAGTTCGAGCGGCAGGCTCGCCGCGATCATGCGGATCACTTCCTCGAGGCCGTTGGGCGCATGCAGCATGGCGCCGCAGGCACGGGCCGAATCCGGCAGCTTGTCGGTGTTGTAGCCGCGGAAGACCGGCAGGGTCTTCACGATTTCGCCGATGCTGTGCAACTCGCGGTCGGTCAGGTCGCCATCCGCCGCGGCCGTGCAAACCATTACCCAGATCAGCGCGTCCTGGTGGCCGATATGTTCGGTCATGCCAACTCCCCGTCTTCATGCGGCGCAGCAGAAATAGAGGATCGCCACCCCCGAAACAAGGCATCGCCGGAAAAGTCCTTGTCACCGAATGGTGACTTCGTTACCCTGGCGCCATGGCACCCATCCAGCCCCGCCCCGCTCTTCCCGGCCCGCGCGACCGCGCGGCAACCCAGGCGCGCCTGGTCGCGGCGGCGGGCAACGTCCTGGCCCGCGACGGCTTTGCCGCCCTGGGCGTCAACCGCATCGCGGTCGAGGCCGGCTGCGACAAGGTGCTGATCTATCGTTATTTCGGGGGCTGGAAGGGCTGCTGCGCGCCTTCGGCGAAAGCGCCGACTTCTGGCCCACGGTCGAGGAACTGGCGGGCGGCGATCCGGCCCGTCTGATCGGCCAGCCGCCGGGCGAGGTGCTGGCCGCCGTCCTGGTCAATTTCGCCCGCGCCCTGCGGCGGCGGCCGCTGACCCTGGAAATCATGGCCTTCGAGACGGTGACCCGCAACGAGTTGACCGTCATCCTGGAGGAGGTGCGCGAGAGCCGCACCATGGCCCTGGTCGCCGCCCTGGACCTGGCGGCAGGCCCCGACGACGACCTGCTGGCGGTGACCGCCCTGCTGGCCGCCGGGGTCAGCTACCTGGCGGTGCGCGCCCGCAAGATCCGCCTGTTCGGCGGCATCGAGATCGCCGGCGAGGCCGCCTGGGTGCGCCTGGAAGCCAGCCTGGCCGCCCTCGCCCGCACCGCACTGACCTGACCCGACGGGAGATTTCGATGCCTGCCCCCTTGCACACCCCCAATGTCACCACACGGAGACACATACTGCGCCGGCTGGCCCTGGGCACCGCCCTGGCCGCGACCGGCGGCCTCGCCTGGCGCGCGGCCGATACCGGTGTCATCGGCCCGCTCTCGCCCGACCCGTGGCAGGCCTGGGCGGAGCTGGAGCTGCCGGGGCCGCCCGCCCTGCGCATCGCGCGCGCCGGCATCCTGTCGGCCAATGCCCACAACACCCAGCCCTGGCGCTTGCGCGTCGAGGACGAGGCGATCGACGTGCTGGTCGACGAGAGCCGCAATATCGGCGACTTCGATCCCTTTCGGCGCGAACAATGGCAAAGCCTGGGCTGCCTGATCGAAACCATGGCGGTCTTCGCGCCCGAGGTCGGGCGACAGGCCAGCATCACCCTGCTGCCCGACGGGACCGGCCCCCGCGCGGCGCGGCTGGCGCTGATGCCGGCGCCGGCCGCCGCCAGCGACCTGTCCCGGGCCATCCGCCACCGCCACACCGAGCGCGCACCTTTCGCCGACAAGGCCGTGGCCCCCGAGCAGCTGGCGGCCCTCGCGGCCCTGGCCGACGATCCCGCCCTGCGCCTGACCCTGATCCCGGCCGATGCCCCGGCCGCCGGCCTGTTCGCCCGCGGCTCGGTCGAGGCGACCCGGGCGATCGTCGCCGACCCGGACATGAACGGCGCCAGCCACCATTGGATGCGCAATTCGCCGCGTGCCGTCGCCCGCCATCGCGACGGCATTTCGGTTGCCACCGCGGGGCTCTCGCCCGTGATGACCACCATCGCCCAGCTCCTGCCCGAGCCGAGCCCCGAGATGATCGGCGACTATTGGGTCGGGGGAACCGAGCAGGCGGTCGCCGCCTCGGCCGCCTTCGGCCTGATCCAGGTGCGCGACCTCGACGACCGGCGCGGCCAGTTGGCGGTCGGCCGCCTGTGGCAGCGCCTGCACCTGACCCTGACCGTCGCCGGCCTGGCCGCCCAGCCCTTGAACCAGATGGCCGAAATGGTCGACCGCGACCGCGCCACCAAGCAGTCCCGAGGCTGGGCGGAAAAGCTCGGCGCGATCGGCGGCGATCCCGCCTGGCACCCCACCTTCCTGTTCCGCCTGGGCCACCCGGCCCGCACCGCCCCGGCCAGCGCCCGCCGGCCGCTGGAGATGGTACTGGTTACCTAGAACGCTTTTCCATTAAAGGGAAACGCGTCATCCCCGCGCAGGCGGGGATCCACCGCCGGGGCATACTGGAACAGACCCGGCCTGTCACAGCCGTGGATCCCCGCCTGCGCGGGGATGACGCAATGATTTCGGAAAACTGATCCAGGCGTGGCATCAAAAGCCATTGGCATCCGCCAGAAACGCCCGCACAGCCTTCACCGCCTCGGCCAGGCCCACCCGCTCGACCGGCACGCCGTCAGGGAAGGCGGGCAGCAGGCGGCTGGGGGTCATGGCGTCGAGCATGACGAAGACGCCGTGATCGCCCTGGCCGCGGATCAGGCGGCCGAAGGCCTGGCGCAGTTTCAGGCGCACCAGCATGTCGTCATAGGCAGCACCCCCGAAGGCCTCGCGCCGGGCCCGGTGCAGCAGGCTGGGCCGGGGCCAGGGCACCCGGTCGAACACGATCAGGCGCAAGGCGCGGCCCGGCACGTCGACCCCGTCGCGCACGGCGTCGGTGCCCAGCAGGCAGGAATGCTCTTCCGAGCGGAACAGGTCGACCAGCGTGCCCACGTCCATGGGATCGATGTGCTGGGCATAGAGCCTGATGCCGGCCTCGTCGAGCGGGCGCTCGATCCGGGCATGGACCCGGCGCAGCCGGTCGATCGCCGTGAACAGGCCCAGCCCGCCGCCGCCCGCCGCCAGGAACAGCGTGCGGTAGGCGGCCGCGACCTCGTCGGCCTCGTCGCGGCGCACGTCGTTGACGATGAACACCCGGGCCTGCCGGGCATAGTCGAAGGGCGAGGGGAAACTCGCCCGCCGGGCCGGCAGGATCAGGTGCGAGGCGCCCGTGCGCACCTCGGCCGCGTGCCAGTCGTCGGCCGTCTGCGGGCCGCTGTCGCGCAAGGTGGCCGAGGTGATCAGGACGCCGTGCGCCCGCTCCAGCAGGGCGCCGGACAAGGGCCGCGTCGGGTCCATCCAATGGCGGTGCAGGCCGACATCGCGCTCGGCGCCCTGGTCGCGCTCGATCGCCAGCCAGTCGACGAATTCGGGTGGCGTGGGCTGCCCTAAGTTACGCAGCATGGCGCGCCAGGCGGTGACCGGCTGCACCACCCGGCGTTCCAAGCTGCGGATGCCGGCTTCCAGGCGCAGGCGGGTGGGGGTGTCGAGGTCGTCGGCCTCCTGGTCCAGGCGCGCGGCCAGGCGCCCCTTCAGGGCGGCGGCGGGCTCCAGCAGGCGGCGCAGCAGGGCATCGACGGCATGGGCGGATTCCGAGAGTTCGGCCGTCGGGTCGAGCGCCGGCGCCTCGAGGGCGAAGCCGCCGCGCCGTTCCAGCGCACGGGCGGAGACGAAGCGCCGCACCTCGGCCAGGAAGCGCTCGACCGGGCCGACCGCGCCGCCGTCGGCGATGCGCGCCTGCCAGCCTTCGGCCGGCAGGACGCCCGCACTGATCCGCAGCTCGGCCAGGGCCGTGGCGCCGGACTCGTCGCTGGCGACCAGGTCGCCCAGGCGCCGCTCGATCCCCCGGCCGCGGCCGGCGCGGCGATGCCCCGCCTCGGCCCCGCGGATCCAGCGGCGCAGCTCGGCCGTCTCGGTGCCGGTCAGATGGGCGGAGAAGGCATTGTCGGCGGCATCGAAGACGTGATGGCCCTCGTCGAAGACATAGCGCGAGGGCAGGTCGCGGCCGTCGCTGGCCAGGGCGGCCTGGATCATCACGAAGGCATGGTTGGCGACGACGATTTCCGCCGCCTTGGCCTTCGCGCGTGCCCGCTCGACATAGCATTTGCGGAAATGCGCGCAGGCGGAATGGATGCATTCGCCGCGCCGGTCGGTCAGCGCGCCCAGCCTGGCCCCGGCCAGGAGTTCGATCGCCCAGGTGGGAAAATCGCCGCCCACCATGTCGCCGTCGCGGCTGGCCCGCGCCCAGCGCACGACCAGGCCGATCGCCACCGCGCTGGTCCCCGGCTTCACCCCGCCCGGCCCTGCCACCTCCTCGAGGTTCAGCAGGCACAGGTAGTTCTCCCGCCCCTTGCGGATCACCGCCTTGCGCGAGCGCAGGGCCAGGTCGGGATACAGCTTGGCCAGTTCGCGGTCGAGCTGGCGCTGCAGGTTCTTGGTATAGGTCGACAGCCACACCGCCGCCTGGTTCTTCTGCGCCCAGACCGAGGCCGGCGCGATATAGCCCAGGGTCTTGCCGATGCCGGTGCCGGCCTCCGCCAGAATCATTTTCGGCGCGCCGGCGACATCGCGGTGGCCGAAGGCCTGGGCCGCCAGGGCGGCATAATCGCCCTGGGCCGTCCGTTCCTCGGCGCCGGCGCCCTTGATCCGGTCCAGCGCCGCCCGCGCCTCGGCCTCCTCCACGGCCAGGCCCAGGGGCGGTTGGGCCGGCGGCGGTTCCTCCCAGTCGGGCAGGCGGTTCCAGACGTCGAGGCCGCTGCCCCGCCCTTCGCCGCCGTCGGCCAGCCCCAGGGCCGCCAGGACATAGGGCGCCCAGGGCCAGCCGCCCTTGCCCATGGTGTGGGCGATGCGGGCCGCCTCGGCTCTGTCCTTGGCCGTCGCCAGCTCGTCCAGCAGATATTGCGCCACGGCCGGCAGCACGGCCGCCTCGTCGACCATGTCGGCGGGGAGTGCCAGGTGGAACAGCGCGGCCAGGCCGGCGGGGCTGGGCAGGCAAAAGCGCGCCGGCCGCACGAAGGCGAACAATTCCAGGACATCGAAGGCGCGCAGCCCGGCCAGACCCAGGCGCCTTGCGGTCAAGGGGGCATGGGCGACGATGACCTGCCCGCCTTCCGCCACCCGGGCGGCCTCGCGCAGGGACAATTCCTCGATCTCGCCCTCGGGCCGCACGACCACGGCGCCGCGCACCCCCGCCACCAGGGCGGGCAGTTCCGGCAGTCGCGTGATGACAGCCTCGTGGTGCGGGGGGGCGGGCGATTCGGACATGGCGCCATCATAGGCATCCTGCTGTCGGGTGCACGCCCTGTGGCCAAATGGACACTTGCATCGGATTTGACCGGTCCCTTTCGTCGCAGCCCGCATAGATTGATTTCAATCAACGCCCAGTCCCCCCTCGCCGGACCATGGTCACGCCATCGGTCATGCCGTTGCATCGCCGTTTCGGAGGGATGATAGATGTTGCATAAAATGAAAGGTGCCCTGCCCCTGGCCGCAGCGTTGACTGCCGGTCTGGGCCTGGTTGCCGCCATGCCGGCCCAGGCGGCCGAGCAGAGCCCGTGGATGATCCGTGGCCGCGCCCTGATCGTGCTGCCGCAGGAAAGCGGTGACCTGAGCCTCGATGGCGTGGGCGCCATCCCCGGCGACGTGTCGATCGACGACTCGGTGGTGCCGGAACTGGACATCACCTATTTCGTCACGCCCAACATCGGCATCGAGCTGATCCTTGGTACGACACCGCACAACGCCGAGGCGATCAACACGCCCCTGGGCGCCAAGACCGACCTGGGCGATGTCTGGCTGCTGCCGCCGACCCTGCTGGTGCAATACCACTTCGCGCCTGAAGGCAAGATCCGGCCCTACGTCGGCGCCGGCGTCAACTACACGATCTTCTACGGCAAGGACGAGCCGGACGGCGTCTCGGTCGATTACGAGAACAATTTCGGCTGGGCCCTGCAGGCCGGTGTCGACGTGCCGCTCAACGACCACTGGTCGCTCAATCTCGATGTCAAGCAAGTGTTCCTGTCGACCGACGTCACCGTGCGCGGCCTGACCGGCCCGGCGGCGGTCCGCGCGGACGTCGATATCAACCCGCTGCTGATCGGCGTCGGGGTCGGCTATCGCTTCTGATGCCTGGAGCTTCCAAGGTCGCCCTGGGCGACCTTGGTTGCGTGGTTCGACAGGCTCACCATGAGGAGAATCTTTTTGCCATAAAGACTCTCCTCATCCTGAGCCTGTCGAAGGACGCAGAATGTATGAGCGAAGTGAACAAACGCATCGACTGGCCATCCGGCCAGTCGATGTTTTTTTGTGCGTGTGATTGGTAACGGTAGGAGTACCGAAGTACCGACCTATCTGTCGAACGCTGGCCCTCGCCCTTCGTCGTCGAAGAGGATACGGGCACTGTCACCCTCGAGGTCATCGAACTGCCCGGACCTCATCGCCCAGAAGAAGGTCGCCAAGCCGCCCAGGCCCAGGGTCAGGGCAATGGGCATCAGATAAAGCATGATGGTCACGGCGTCGGCCCTCCAAGCCCTGCCCGCCCCAGGCGCAGAGCATTCAGGATCACGGTCAGGGACGAGACCGACATGGCCACGGCGGCGAGCAGCGGCGTCACCAGGCCGGCCATGGCGAGCGGTACCAGCGTGATATTGTAGGCCAGCGAGATCCCCAGGTTCTGCCGCACCAGGCGCTGGGCGCGGTGCGCCACCGCGAGGGTTGCCGGCACGGCCGCCAACCCGCCGCCCTGGTAGATCACATCGGCCGCCGTGCGGCTGATGTCGGCCGCGGCGCTGGGCGCCATCGAGGCGTGGGCCGCCGCCAGCGACGGGGCGTCGTTGATGCCGTCGCCGACCATCAGTACCCGGCATCCCAGCGCCGCCAGGCCTTCGATCGCCTTGACCTTGTCCGCAGGCCGCTGCCCGGCCCGCCAATCGCTGAGATTCAGCCGGGCCGCGAGCGCCGCCGTTACCGTGGGACGGTCGCCCGACAGCAGCAGAATCCGATAGTGCGGGGAAAGCTGGGCGATGGTCGCCACGGCGTCCGCGCGCAAGGCATCGTGGAATGACAGGCGTATCGCCGGCCGGCCCTGCACCGCCAGCCACATCTCGGGCCGGCCGTCGGGCACTTCGGCGGCGTCGGGGGCCGCGAAGTCACGGCGTCCCAGGCGGACCGGCTTGCCGTCGACGATCGCCAGCAGGCCGTCGCCGGCCTGTTCGGTCACGCCGGGCAGCGCCGGGGCGCCGGGCGCCGCACGCCGCAGGGCGAGGCACAGCGGATGGCTGCTCGACGCGGCCAGGCCGCTGGCCAGGGCCAGCAGATCGGGGGGAACCTCGGCCTCGTCCGCCAGTTCCGGCCGGCCCTGGGTCAGGGTGCCGGTCTTGTCGAAGACGATGGTGTCGATTTCCGCCAGGCGCTCCAGCGCCGTGGCGCTCTTCAGCAGGATGCCGCGCTTGAACAGGCGGCCGGACGCTGCCACCTGCACCGCCGGCACAGCAATGCCCAGGGCACAGGGGCAGGTGATGATGAGCACGGCCACGGCGTAGAGCAGCGACTCGGCCCAGCCCGCCGCGCCCAGGAAAAACCAGCCAAGGAAGGTCACCAGGGCCAGGCCGTGTACCGCCGGCACATAGGCTCGGGCCAGGCGGTCGGCCAGCACGACATAGCGGGCGCGGCCCTGCTCGGCCGCTTCCATGCAGCGAACCACTTCGGCCAGAACCGTGTCGGGCCCGATGGCCCCCGCCACCACCGTCAGGGGCGCCCCCAGGTTCATCGTCCCGGCGAACACCTGGTCGCCGACGCCGACCGACACCGGCACGCTCTCGCCGGTCAGCATGCTCGAATCGACATCCGACCGGCCGGCGACGATGCTGCCGTCGACCGGCATCCGACCGCCCGCGGCGACCAGCACCGTATCGCCGATGCCGATCGCCTCGACCGCGACGACCTCGGCCCGGCCGTCGGCCTTGAGCCGCGTCACTTCGGTCACGGCAAAGGACAGGAGATGGGCGGCCGCTGTGCGGGCGCGGCCGCGGGCCCGCAGATCGAGGAAGCGCCCGACCAGCAACAGGAACACCAGCGAGATCGCGGCATCGAAATAGGCCTGCTCGGCCCCGATGATGGTCTGCACCAGGCTCATCAGGGCGGCCAGGGATACCCCCACGGCGATCGGCACGTCCATGTTCACGCGGCCGGCACGCACGGCATTCCAGGCCGAGGTGAAGAAGGGCATGCCGGCGTAGGCCACCGCCGGCAGCGCGATCATGGCCTGTACCCAGTGCAGCAGCGTGCGCGTGCCCTGCCCCATGTCCTGGAACACGCCGGCCCACACCGCGATCGCCAGCCACATGACGTTGCCGGTGGCAAAGCCGGACACGGCGATCGCCCGCAGCAGGCGCCGGTCCTGCACGGCGTCGGCGGCTTCCAGGCGGCCGATGTCGAACGGCCGCGCGACGAAGCCCAGTTCGGTCAGGCGGGCGACCAGGCTTGCCGCCCGTGTCGGGGCGCCGCGCCAGGCCAGGGTCAGGCGCCGCGTGGTGAAGTTCACCCGCGCGCTGGCAACGCCGGCTTCGGCCATCAAGGCGCGCTCGATGCGCTGGACGCAGGCGACGCAATGGATGCCGTCGATCGCCAGCATCAGGCGGTTGACGCCGCCCGAGGTTACGACATGGCGCGCCAAGTCCGTGGTTGAAACCGGCGCCGGACCAAGCCCGGCACTGCCGGCATGATCGGCAACGGCGCTCATCTGATGACCACCCGGTCCAGCAGGTCCATCCGCTCGGTGCCACGGACCACCATGACCGCGACCTCCCACTGGCCGGCGGGAATGCCGGCGAGGTCTGCCTGCCAGCCGCCGTCGGCCAGCGGGCGCGGGACGAGGGTGCGGTCGAGGCTGGCCTCGGTCGGGCGGATCAGCCGCAATTCCACCCGGTCGGGTACCAGCACGGTATCCGTCCGGTCGCGCACGACCAGGATCATCCGGCCATCGGCGAGGGTGAGGGCGATACGCCAGCCCAGCGCCGCCTGGCGCGCCTCGGCTGCCAGGATCTCGTTGTGGGCGAGGCCGCGTTCATAGGCATGGTCGGTGACCAAGCCCGGCCGGCTCTCCAGGGCGCCCACGATCATGATGGTATCGACCGCCAGGACGGTGACGAAGAACCCCAGCAGGATGGCCAGCACCCTGATGCCGGTCAGCCCGGTGCGCGGTCGCTCGGTTGAAACGGTGCTCATTGCCTTGGTCCTTCGAAACGGGCCGGGGTGGTGACGGTCAGATCGCGGGCCGCGTCATGAATGTTGAAATGGTAGTCGATCGGCTCGCCCGCCCATTGATCAGTATCAAGGCGCACGAACAGACGCAGCGCGGCCACGGTATCGGGGGCCAGTTCCAGGCTCGGCGCCGCCTCGCCCTCGTGCCCCAGGACGGTCAGCTGGCCCTGCGCCAGGCCGTCCAGGCTGATGATGATGTGCTGGGGCTGGTTGGTCTTGTTCAGCAGCTTGAGCGTATAGCCGTTGCGCAGGTCGCCGTCCGACAGGCGCACGAACAGCGGGTTGCGATCCGGCAGCACGCTGGCCTCCAGCGGCGAGCGCGCCAGCAACGCCCACAGCACGGCCGCCCCGGCCGCCGCGAAGACGACGAAGTAGCCGAGCGTCCGCAAGCGGATGAAATGCCATTGCCGCGGCTTGCCGGCGGCGCCCAGCGCCATGTTGCGTTCGGTATCGTAGCCGATCAGCCCGTGGGGCAGGCCGACCTTGTCCATGATGCCGTCGCAGGCATCGACGCACAGCCCGCACGAGATGCAGCTCATCTGCAGGCCGCCGCGGATGTCGATGCCGGTCGGGCAGACCTCGACGCACTGGCGACAATCGATGCAATGACCGCGCCCCTCCCAGCCGTCGCCGGCCTTGTGCTTGCCGCGCTTCTCGCCGCGCCAGTCGCGATACGACACCACCAGCGTGTCGCGGTCGAACATGGCAGACTGGAAGCGGGCATAGGGACACATGAAGGTACACACGCTTTCGCGCGCCCAGCCAGCCAGCAGATAGGTCGAGAAGGTCAGCAGTCCGATGGTGATATAGACGCCGGCGCCCGCGGTGCCGAGAAACAACTGCGGCATCACCGTCGGTGCGTCGTTGAAATAGAGAATCCAGGCACCGCCGGTCGCCAAGCCGATGGCGATCCACAGGCTGTGCTTGGCCAGGCGCTGGGCGATCTTGGACACCGTCCACGGCGCTTTGGCCAGGCGCAGGCGCTGCGCCCGGTCACCCTCGACCCAGCGCTCCACCATCATGAACAGGTCGGTCCAGACGGTCTGCGGGCAGGCAAAGCCGCACCACACGCGGCCCAGCATGGCGGTCACGAAGAACAGGCCGATCGCCGCGACGATCAGCAGGCCCGTGATGATGTAGATCTCCTGCGGCCAGATCTCGAACCACAGGAAATAGGCCTTGCGCCCGGGCAGGTCGATCAGCACCGCCTGGTCGGGCGCGAAGGGGCCCCGGTCGAAACGCAACCAGGGCACCCCCCAGTAGATCGCAAGCAGGACGGTCATGACCGCCCATTTGATCCGGCGAAACGGCCCCTTGACTTTCTTGGGGACGACCGGCGGCCGCGCGAACCACAGGGGGCTGTCCTCTTGTGGTTCGGCTGCCGCAGGCTGCAGGGAGGCCATGATCTTGCGCTTCCTCGGGTACTGTTGCGTTACTCGCCGCCGCCCAGGCTGTGGACATAGAGCACCAGCTTCTTGATCGCCAGGGCATCGAGACGTCCGGCCCACGCAGGCATCACCCCGGCGCGCGGATTCCACACCTGCGCCTCGATCGCCTTGGCATCGCCGCCATAGAGCCAGATACCATCGGCCAGCTTGGGCCCGCCCAGTTCACGGTTGCCCGCGCCCTTTTCGCCATGGCAGGAGACGCACTGCTCGGCAAAGACCGCCTCGCCGCGGCCCGCGGCCGCCGCGTCCGCCGTCTGACCCGACAGGGCCAGGACATACTGCGTGACGTCGGCAACCTGCTCGCGCGTCAGCATGCCGTCCTTGCCGAAGGCGGGCATCAGCGATTGCCGGGTGTCGACGTCGTTGGCAGCGCGAATGCCGTGCTCGATGGTCGCCTGCAAGGTCGCATAGTCGCCACCCCACACCCAATCGTCGTCGAGCAAATTGGGAAAGCCGACGTTACCCTGGGCGCCCGAGCCGTGACACTGGGCGCAATTCTCGGCGAACAAGGCGCGGCCGCCCGCGGTCGCGAAGTTCATCACGTCGGCATCCGCGGCCGCGGCCGCGTAATCCAGCTTGGCCAGGCGGTCGTTCATCGGCGCCTGCGCGGCCGTGACCGCCGCCATGGTCTGTGCCAGCTCGGCACGGGTCGAGTATCCCAGCACGCCCGGGGTATAGCCCGAGAACGACGGCCAGGCGGGATACAGCACCCACCACGCCAGCGAGAAGATCACGCAGGCGGCAAAGGTCAAGACCCACCAGCGCGGCGGCGGCGTTTCCAGTTCGCGGATGCCGTCCCATTCGTGAGGATGGATTTTCGAGCCGGTGATGGCGTCGATTTCGGGCTTGTCGGCGGTGCTCATGATTATTCCTCCTCGGGCGCGCGGAACGGGATGCGCCCTGCATCCTCGTAATTGCCGCGCGCGCCAGGGCGATAGGCCCAGGTGCAGAAGACGACGAACATCGACAGGAACAGGATCAGGCCGACGATACGGCTGACGATCAGCGTTTCTTGGAATTCCACGGCATCACCTCTGTCGGATTACCGGTTGAAATCGGCGTCGGGCCTGATCTTGGGGAAGTCGACCAGGGTGCCGAGCATTTGCAGATAGGCGACGAGCGCATCCATCTCGGTTACCTGCGCCGGGTTGCCGTCGAAGTCGCGCGATACCGCCTTCTTCCAGCGCGCCTCGAACTCGGCGCCTGCACCGTCCGGGCTGGCCTGGGCGGTGAAGTCGGCCGCCGCCGCCGCGATCTGGTCGTCGGTATAAGGCACCCCGGTGACGCGCAGCGCCTTCAGGTGCGCCGCGATATCCGATCCGTCCAGCGGGGAGGTCAGCAGGAACGAATAGGCCGGCATGACCGACTCCGGCACCAGGCTGCGCGGATCGGCGAGGTGGCGCACCTGCCAGTCGTCGGAGTATTTGGCGCCGACCCGCGCCAGGTCCGGCCCGGTCCGCTTGGACCCCCACTGGAAGGGATGGTCGTACATACTCTCGGCCGCCAGGCTGTAGGGCCCATAGCGTTCCACCTCGTCGCGGAACGGCCGGATCTGCTGGCTGTGACACAGGTAGCAGCCCTCGCGCAGGTAGATGTTGCGCCCGGCCAGTTCGAGCGGCGTGTAGGGACGCATGCCCTCGACCTTCTCGATCGTATTCTCGATCAGGAACAGGGGCGCGATCTCGACGATGCCGCCGACCGATACCGCGGCCAGGATGCCGGCCAGCAGCTTGATCGAGTGCTTCTGCAGGGTTTCGTGAATGCTGTAGACGGTGGCCATGATCCGGACCTTTCCGATTATTCTGCGGGCTGCAGGAGCGGCGGGGAGTCGGCCTTGGCCGGTTCTCCGACGCGGATGGTCATCCACAGGTTCCAGGCCATCAGGATGGCACCCGACAGGAAGACCAGGCCGCCCAGGGTGCGAATGGCGTAGTACGGGTGCATGGCCGCCACGGTTTCGACGAAGCTGTATTGCAGGAAGCCGAGGCTGTCGTGGGCACGCCACATCAGGCCCTGCATGATCCCGCTCGCCCACATCGCGGTGATGTAGAGGACGATGCCCAGGGTGCCGAGCCAGAAGTGCACCCGGATCGCTCCCTGGCTGTAGACCGCCGCGCGGCCCCACAGCTTGGGAACGATGTGATAGAGCGCGCCGAAGCAGATGAAGCCGACCCAGCCCAAGGCACCCGAGTGGACGTGGCCGACGGTCCAGTCGGTGTAGTGGCTGAGACCGTTGACCTCGCGGATCGCCATCAGCGGACCCTCGAAGGTCGACATGCCGTAGAAGGCCACCGCGACGATCATGAAGCGCAGGATCGGGTCGGTACGCAGCCGATCCCAGCGGCCCGAGACCGTCATGATCCCGTTCACCATCGAGGCCCAGCTCGGCATCCACAGCATAACCGAGAAGGTCATGCCCAGCATCTGTACCCAGTCGGGCAGCGCGGTGTAATGCAGGTGGTGAGGACCGGCCCAGATGTAGATGAAGATCAGGCTCCAGAACGAGATGATCGACAGCCGGTAGGACCAGATCGGCCGTTCGGCCTGCTTGGGGACGAAGTAGTACATCATCGCCAGGAAGCCCGCGGTCAGGAAGAAGCCGACCGCGTTATGGCCGTACCACCACTGGGACATCGCATCCTGCACACCGGCGAAGAGCGAATAGCTCTTGGTGCCGAAGAACGACACCGGTACCGCCAGGTTGTTGACGATGTGGAGCACGGCGATGGTGACGATGAAGGCCAGGAAGTACCAGTTCGAGATATAGATGTGGGGCTCGCGCCGCTTGATGACCGTGCCCAGGAAGACCACCAGGTAGGTGACCCAGACAATGGCGAGCCAGAGGTCCAAGTACCATTCCGGCTCGGCATATTCCTTCGACTGCGAGCCGCCCATGACGTAGCTGAGCGCGGCCGCCACGATGAAGAACTGGTAGCCCCAGAACACGAAATCGGCCGCGTAGCCGCCGAACAGTCGTGTCCGGCAGGTGCGCTGGACGATATAGAACGAGGTGCCGATCAACATCGAGCCGCCGAAGGCGAAGATGACGGCCGAGGTGTGGACCGGGCGCAGACGGCCGAAGCTGGTCCACGGCAAATCCAGATTGAGGAGCGGGAAGGTCAGCTGTGCGGCGATCACGACGCCCACCAGCATGCCGACGATTGCCCAGAAGACAGCCGCCATCATGAACCATCGGGTCACGTCGTCGCGGTAGGCTGGTGCCTGCTTCAAGGCCCTGAGGCCCGGGCTGGGAGATAGTGCGGTTTCAGTTGCCATGGTCCTCGCCCCTCGCTGGCGGCGCTTCAGTAACTGCCGCAACTTAAGGGGGCAGGAGGGGGGCTGCCTTGATCCAGATCATGGCCGGCGCCCTAGGGAGGCCGCAGCATTGCGACAAGTTAGCCCGCTTTGATGCCCCCGGAGGGAAACCAGATGTCCAACGCCCAGTACAAGACCGCGGTAGCGCCGGCCGCGCGCCTTCAGGCCTACAGCCGGGTCGAGGGAGCGATCGCCCCGGTTCTGATGGCGGCGGCCTTTTCCGCCATCGGCGGTTTTGGCGTCATGCTCGCCGCCAAGGCGCCCGACGACTACGGCTATGTCGCCGGCTTCGGCTTCCTGATGTTCGCCTTCGTCATGGCCATGCGCTATTTCGGCAATCGGGTCTGAGGCCGGCGGCCGGTGCAGACCATGGAGCCCAACGGCGTGATCCCTATTCGCCTCCTCGAAGGCGACCCGACCGCGCGCTGGCTCAAGGCGGCCTATGCCGATCTGCGCCGCAGCCCCGGCGTCAGCCTGTCCTATGGCCTGGCGCTCAGCCTGCTGTCGTGGATCGTAACCCTGGCCATCATCGCCGACGAGCGCTGGTTCCTGCTGCTGCCACTGCTCGGCGGCTTCATGTTCCTGGCACCGCTGATCGCGGTCGGCCTCTATGAGGCGAGCCGCCGCCACGAGGCCGGCCTGCCCGTCACCATCGTCGATGCCTTAAGCGCGGTCCGGCGCAACGCCGGACAGATCGCCCTGATGGGCTTGGTCCTCGCCCTGTTCTTCCTGGCCTGGACACGCATCGCCCTGTTGCTGTTTGCCCTGTTCTTCGGCTCGGCGCCGCCGCCCGTCGCCGATCTTTTCGGCGCGATTTTCCTGACCACCGACAATCTGGCCTTCGTCCTGCTGTCGAATGCCGTCGGCCTGGTTCTGGCCGCCGTCGTCTTCGCCATCAGCGCCATCTCGATCCCGATGCTGCTCGACCGCGACGTCGACGTCGTCACGGCGATCGCCACCTCCGTGCGGGCCTGCCGTGCCAACTGGCAGATCATGATCGGCTGGGCCGCCCTGATCGTGCTCATCATCGGCCTGGGCGCCATCACCTTCTACGTGGGCCTTGCCGTCGCCTACCCGCTCATCGGCCACGCCACCTGGGCGGCTTACCGTGAACTCGTGCCGCGGGGTCCTCTGGACCCGGCCGGCTGAGGGAAGCGCGCCATGTTTTGCTGCCCACCCGTTGCCGAGCGGCAGGAGCCTGCCGCCCCCACACGCTCACCGCCCGCAAGCCCGCCCCTCGCGCCAAAGGCCAGGCGCCGCTCGCCGTGGCAGGCGATCGTCGCAACCCTGCGCGAACCCGCCTTCGCCCTGCTGTTCGCCGCCAGCCTGCTCCACTTCGCCTTCGGCGATCCGACGCAGGCCGGGCTGCTCCTCGGCCTCTGCCTCCTGTCTGCAGCCATTGCCGTCGCCCTGAAAATGCGCGACACGGCCCCGCACGACCAGCCCGGCAACGACACCGAGATGTGATCTGCCGGGTGGCCGGCCCTTGACCAAGGTCAAGACCATTCCGTCCAAAACAGCCGATGATCGACAGGCACCGGCATTGGGCCCTGGTTGCCACCTGTAAGATTATAGCGAGGACGCGTGGTTTGCGACATGCAGAGCACCCAGGCCCGATACGGATCCGCCGGCGGCGAGCCCGCAGGCGATCGCCCCCGGGCCTGAGCACGGCGCAAGCGGCGGCGCACCTGGCCCAGGACGGTCCCAACCTCGCCGTGGTCGGCCTGCGGCGCGGCCTGATCGCCAAGCTCGGCAAGCGACTGGCTGAGCCGTTGGTCGCCATCCTGCTGCTCGCGGCGGCGGATGTCATCCTGCTGGCGTCGGACCTCGGGGTGCTGGCCGTGGCCTTGCTGCTGGCGCTGACCCCGCTGGGGGCCGTCGTCGGCTTCGTCGCCCTGCCGCCGGTCATCCTGCTGGCCATCGCCGGTGTCAGCCTTGCCTATCTCGCCTGTGCCGAAATGCTGAAGCATGTCGCCATGGCACCCCGCCATCGCCGTACCGAGCGAGCGCATCGTCATGTCTAGCCTGCCGTTCACCAAGTCGGCCGGGCCGTCGCCCAAACGCCGGCCCACCCTGGCGATGCCGCCCGCCCTCGACACCGGCCTGACCGAGCGGGAAGCCGCCGCCCGCCTGCGCCGGGACGGCGCTAACGAACTGCCCAGCGGCGAGCACCGGGCGCCATTGCGGATCATCGCCGATACCGTCTGCGAGCCGATGTTCGCCTTGCTGCTGGCGGCGGGCCTGCTCTACTTCTTTCTCGGCGACGCGCTGGAAGCCTCGGTCTTGTTCGGCTTTGCGACCTTGTCGGTCCTGATCGCCGTCGTCCAGGAACTGCGCACCGAGCATGCCCTGGATGCCCTGCGCGACCTCTCCAGCCCGCGCGCCATGGTCGTGCGCGAGGGCAAGACGAAGCGGATTCCCGGCCGCGAGGTGGTGCGGGGCGATATCATCCTGGTGGGCGAGGGCGACCGGGTTCCCGCCGACGGGGTGCTGGTCGCCGCGACGGGCCTGGAGATCGACGAATCGCTCCTGACCGGCGAATCGGTTCCCGTTTGCAAAGTCGCGGCGGAGACCACCGAGATTGCAGATATCGCGCCTGCCCGCGCCGGCACGGACGATACCGGTACCTTGTTCTCGGGCACGCTGGTGGTGCGGGGGCAGGGCCGTGCCCTGGTGCTTGCCACTGGCCGGCGCACGGAACTGGGCCGTATCGGCCAGAGCCTGCACAGGATCGAACGCGAACCGCCGCGCCTGCGCGCCCAGACCCGCCGCCTGGTCCGCGTCTTCGCGATCGTGGCCGGCGTGGTCAGCCTCCTCGCCACGGTCCTGTACGGCCTGACGGGCCACGACTGGCCGGCCGCCGCCCTGGGCGGCATTGCGCTGGCCATGTCGATGCTGCCCGAGGAATTTCCCTTGATCCTCACGGTCTTCACCGTGATGGGCGCCATCCGCATCGGCAAGGCCCGGGTCCTGACCCGGCGCGCCGCGGCGATCGAGGCCCTGGGCGCCGCCACCGTGCTGTGTACCGACAAGACCGGCACGCTGACCCAGAACCGCATGTCGGTGGTGGAACTGCATGATGCCTCAGGTCTCGCCCTGCCCCTGCCGGCCGATGGCGGGCCGCTGACCGAACGGGCCGCGGCCCTGGCGGCGATTGCCCGCCATGCCAGCCGCGACCAGACCTTCGATCCGATGGAACGGGCCCTGCACGAGCTGGCGGCCGGCCAGACCGACGCCGGCTGGCCACCGGCCCCGGCCCGGGAATTCGGCTTGCGGGACGACCTGCCGGCCATGGCGCGGGCCTGGGGCAATGGCACCGCCGAGCGCCAGCGGCTGGCGGCAAAGGGCGCGCCCGAGGCCATCGTTCGCCTGTGCCGGCTGCCGCCGCCGGAAGCCGGGCAGGTCCTCGCGGCGGCAAATGAGATGGCCGGCCGCGGCCTGCGCGTGCTGGGGCTGGCCGACGGCCTGCTCGAAGCGGGCGCCGGCGATCGCCTGGAGGATCAGCCACTGCACTTCCGCGGCCTGGTCGGCCTCGCCGATCCGCTGCGGCCGGGTGTGCGCGCCGCCGTCGCCGAGTGCCGCGCGGCGGGGATTCGCATCGTCATGGTCACGGGCGATCATCCCGCCACCGCCGCCGCCATCGCCGGCGAGGCCGGCCTGGCGGCAACGCCGGTGGTTACCGGCGGCGAACTGGCCGATCTCGGCCCAGCGGCCTTCGCCGCCTGCGCGGCCGATGCCGCGGTGTTTGCCCGCATCCGCCCGGAACAGAAGCTGCGCCTGGTCGAGGTGCTCAAGGAAAAGGGCGCCATCGTCGCCATGACCGGCGACGGCGTGAACGATGCGCCGGCCCTGAAGGCCGCCCATATCGGCATCGCCATGGGCGGGCGCGGCACCGATGTCGCCCGCGAGGCGGCGGCCATGGTGCTGCTCGACGATGATTTCGGCTCCATCGTCCGCACCATTCGCCTGGGCCGCCGGACCTTCGACAACCTGCGCAAGGCCATGGGCTTCGTCATGTCGATCCATGTGCCGATCGCGGGCCTCGCCTTCCTGCCGCTGCTGCTGGGCCTGCCGCCCCTGCTGGGGCCGCTGCACATCGCCTTCCTCGAGATGGTCATCGACCCGGTGTGTTCGATCGCCTTCGAGGCGGAGCCGGCGGAACCCGACCTGATGCGCCGCCCGCCGCGCAAGGCGACTGATGCCCTGCTCACCGGCACCTTGATGATCTGGAGCCTGGTCCAGGGGGCGACGGCGCTGCTGGCCACGGCCGCGGTCTATCTGCTGTCGCTCGAGGCCGGACTGTCCCTCGACGAGATGCGCAGCCGGACGTTCCTGACCCTGGTGCTGGCGAATGTGGCCTTGATCATCGTCGACCGGTCGTTCAGCTCGTCCCTGCTGACGGCCCTGACGCGGCCCAATGCCGCGCTGTCGACGGTCATGGCCATCGCCGGGGCGATGCTGATCCTGGTCCTGGGGGTGCCGCAGGTAGCTGTGTTGTTTCACTTTGGCCCGCTCGGCCTCGGCGACATCGGCATGGCTTTCGCCGCGGCACTGGCCGTGCTGTTGCTGCTGGAGACGGCCAAGGCGACGGGGATGGCGGCCAAGCTGCGCCAATAGGGGCCGATCAGGGCACCAGGACCGCCGCTCCCTGGAACCGCCCGTGCCGGAGATCGGCCAGCGCCTGGTTGGCCTGTTCCAGCGGGTAGACCGTGGTCGTGGTCGTCACGCCGGCCGCGCGCGCCACCGCCAGGAACTCGGTCGCGTCCCGCCGCGTCAGATTGGCCACGGAGACGATCTGCCGCTCCTCCCACAGCAGCCGGTAAGGGAACTGCGGGATATCGCTCATGTGGATGCCGCCGCAGACGACGCGGCCGCCCTTGCGCACGGCGCACAGGGCATCCGGCACCAGGGCGCCGACCGGCGCGAAGACGATCGCGGCGTCGAGCAGGTCGGGCGGCGACTCCTGCGCGCTGCCGGCCCATTTGGCGCCCAGCGACAAGGCCATGTGCTGCGCCGGCAGGTCGCCCGGCCGGGTGAAGGCGTAGACCTCGCGCCCCTGCCAGCGGCAGACCTGGGTCAGGATATGGGCGGCGGCGCCAAAGCCGAACAGGCCGATCCGGCGCCCTTCCCCGGCCATGGAGAGCGAGCGCCAGCCGATCAGCCCCGCGCACATCAAGGGAGCGGCGGCGACAGGATCGGCAAAGCCGTCCAGGGCGAAGGCATAGGCGGCATCCGCCACCACATGGGTGGCATAGCCGCCGTCGCGCGTGCAACCGGTGAAGACCGGCTCGTCGCAAAGATTCTCGTGCCCGTCGGCACAATAGGGGCAGTGACCGCAGGTGTGGCCCAGCCAGGGAATGCCGACCCTGGTACCCAGGGCCGGCACGGCGACCCCCGCCCCCAGCCGATCGACGATGCCGACGATCTCATGCCCGGGGACGACCGGTAGCCGGACATCGGGCAGCTCGCCGTCGACGACGTGCAGATCGGTCCGGCACACGGCGCAGGCCTCGACCCGCACCCGGATCTCGCCTCGCCCCGGTTCGGGATCCGGCCGGGTCTCGGCCACCAGCGGCTGCCCGCTGGCGCGAAGGACCATGGCCCTCATGGTCAACTGCCCGAGGACGACCTCTGCGGGGGCGTGTCGTTGCCCGGGGGAAAATGGTGACGCCGGAGATCGGCTCGATCAGGACGAGTTCATCGATCACCGACTTCACCCCCGGCACATTCTCGGCCGCGACCTGGACGGCAAGCCGCTCGCGCTCGTCGAAGATCGTCCCGCCCAGGGTGGCCACGCCATCGGTCACCCGCACCTTGATCGTGCCTTTGACACCCCAGGGTTGCCCGGCGAGTTCCGCCATGATCGCGCCCTGGATATGCGCGTCGTCGATATCGTCGGCAGCCTGCGCCGGCATGGCACCGGCCAGGGCGCGCAGCACGTCGACACGGGTGACGATGCCCACGACCTTGCCGTCGCGCACGACCGGCAGGCGCTTGACCCGGCGCCGGCTCATGAGGTCGATCGCCTCGCGCAGCGGTGCGTCCGGGCCGATGGTCACGACATTGGTCGTCATCACCGCCTCGACCTTGCGGGCATGGCTGTGGACATATTCGTCGGCGATCTTGCCGGGGCTGGCGAGGAATTCGAGGAACCACGAGCGCTTGCGCTCGGTCTGGAGTTCGGCCCGGCGCAGGAAGTCCCCCTCGCTGACCACGCCCACCAGCGTGCCGTCTTCGGCGACCACGGGCAGGCCGCTGAAATGCCGCTCGAGCATCAGCTTGACGACCTCGCTGACCGGCATCGACGGCTTCACGCTGAACACCGGCGTTGTCATCACCTGTTCAACAATCATGATCGCCTCCCCATGTTACGGTCACTGCGAGAATCGGATGACGGCATACGGCCCCCGTTCAATCGCCGACTGGTGTGGCTCGATCTTTCGCATGGCCGTGCGCGCGCCACGTTGATCCTGGTCAACACGACTTTCGCGCCAGCACCTAAATTCCGGCGCAGTTGCGTAGAGGAGCCGAGCAATGGACCAGCCCACCCCGAAAGCCTTTCTCGCCTCGGCACCGCCGGATACCACAGAGTCGGGCGAGCGTTTTCGCGCCATTGATCGCCTGACCGGCGCCCTTGCCGCCAAGATGACCGCGGGCCTGTCGCCCGCCGCCCTGGGCCTGGCCTTCGCCGACTGGGCCCTTCACCTGGCCGCGGCGCCGGGCAAGCAGGCGGAACTGGTGGTCAAGGGCTGGCGCAAATACGCCCGGTTCCTGACCCATCTCCAGAGCGGCGCCGCCGATCCCGGCGCCCCCTCCTGCATCGAGCCGCTGCCGGGCGACGAGCGCTTTGGCGACGAAGCCTGGCAGGCCATGCCGTTCCGCCTTTGGTACCAGGCCTTCCTGCTGACCCAGCAGTGGTGGCACAATGCCACCACCGACGTGCCGGGCGTGTCGCCGCATCACCAGGATGTGGTCGCCTTCGCGCTGCGCCAGTGGCTGGACATGGTATCGCCGGCCAACCTGCCCTGGGCGAACCCGAAAATCCTCAAGCAGACCGCCGCCACCCGCGGCGGCAACCTGCTGCAAGGCAACCGGAACTGGGCCGAGGATGTGAGCCGCCAGATCACCGGCCGGCCAGCGGTCGGGACCGAGGCTTTCCAGGTCGGCGCCACCGTCGCGGCGACACCGGGCAAGGTCGTGTTCCGCAACCGGCTGATCGAACTGATCCAGTACCAGCCCGCAACCCCGAGCGTCCATGCCGAGCCGATCCTGATCGTGCCGGCCTGGATCATGAAATATTACATCCTCGACCTGTCGCCCGAGAATTCGCTGGTCCGCTTCCTGGTTGGCCAAGGCTACACGGTGTTCTGCATTTCCTGGCGCAACGTGACGCCCGAGGACCGGGACATCTCGCTCGAGGACTATCGCCGCCTCGGCGTCATGGCGGCGTTGGCGGCGATCCGCAGGATCGTGCCCGGCAGCAAGGTTCACGCCGCCGGCTATTGCCTGGGCGGCACGCTGCTGTCGATCGCGGCCGCAGCGATGGCGGAAGCGGGCGACGACCGGCTGGCCTCGGTCACGCTGTTCGCCGCCCAGACCGACTTCACCGAGCCGGGCGAACTGCAGCTCTTCATCGACGACAGTCAGGTCGCCTACCTCGAAAGCGCGATGTGGGCGAATGGCACCCTCGAGGCGACACAGATGGCCGGCGCCTTCCAGATGCTGCGCTCGAACGACCTGATCTGGTCCCGCGTGGTTCACGACTATCTGATGGGCGAGCGCACGCCGATGTCCGACCTCATGGCCTGGAATGCCGATGCGACGCGGCTGCCCTACCGGATGCAGTCCGACTATCTGCGCCAGCTCTTCCTGCACAACGACCTGGCCAGCGGCCGCTATCTGGTCGAGGGGCAGCCGATCGCGATCCAGAACATCCGCGCGCCCATGTTCGCCGTGGGAACCGAGCGCGACCACGTGGCCCCCTGGCGCTCGGTCTACAAGCTCCATTACCTGGCAGATACCGCGGTTACGTTCGTCCTCACCAGCGGCGGCCACAATGCCGGTATCGTCAGCGAACCCGGACACCCCACCGCCACTACAGGATGCTGGAAAAGCTGGCCGACGACCTGTGCCACAGCCCGGACGAATGGGTCGCGGCCGCCCCCGTTCATCAGGGTTCCTGGTGGCCGGCCTGGGCAGCCTGGCTGGCGGCGCGTTCGCCCGCCGCGCAGGTAGCCCCCCCGCCCATGGGCAACGCGGCCAAAGGCTGTCCGGTGCTGGCCGACGCCCCCGGCACCTATGTCCTGCAGCGATGACCGGCAGGGTGCAAAGCCCTCTCCTCCACGGGAGGAGAGGGTTGGGTGAGGAGGTCGCGGGGCCAAAACACCGCCATCTCCAAGCGGCCCGGCCCACCTCCCCGGCCCCTCCCCCGCAAGCGGGCGGAGGGGGTTATAACGGTACTTGTCACATGCGTTTGCACGCCGCCGGCGTCAGTCGAGCAGTTCGCGCAGCCGTGCCGCCAGTTCCTTGGCGGTGTAGGGCTTCTTGAGCCAGCTGCCGGCTTCCGCCAGTTCCCGGCCCGCGACGCTGGGCTCGGCATAGCCCGAGGTGAACAGGATCTTCACGTCCGGACGGATGATGCGGACCTCCCTGGCCAGTTCGTCGCCGGCCATGCCGCCGGGCATGACGATATCGGTGAACAGCAGGCGGATTTCGGGGTGCGCCTCGATGGCGGCCAGCGCCTCCATCCCCGCGGCCGCCTCGATCACGTTGTAGCCCGCGTCCTTCAGCCGGGCGACCGCGACGCGGCGCACCCGCGCGTCGTCCTCCACCACCAGGATGCATTCGTGGCCGCGCTGTATCCCGCCCGAACCCTGATGGCCCTGGCCGGACGCGGCCGCGTCTTCGGCATCGGCGCCGGCCACCGGCAGGAACAGCCGCACGCTGGTACCCCGGCCGACCTCGCTGTAGATCTGGACATGGCCGCCGGATTGCTTGGCAAAGCCATAGACCATGCTCAAGCCCAGGCCGGTCCCGGCGCCCACGGACTTAGTGGTGAAGAAGGGTTCGAAGGCCCGCTGCTTGACCTCGTCGGTCATGCCCGCACCGGTGTCGGTCACCGCGACCAGGACATAGGTGCCGGTGCGAACCTGGGGATACATCTGCGCGTAGTCGAGGTCGAGCCGGGCGCGCGAAATCTCCACCGTCAGCTTACCGCCGCGCGGCATGGCATCGCGGGCATTCAGGGCGAGATTGAGCAAGGCGTTCTGGAGCTGCGAGGCATCGACCAGGGCCTGGTTCGAGGCGCCGGTCACAATGGTGCGCAGTTCGATCGTCTCGCCCAGCGTCCGGCGCAGCAGGTCGGCGAAATTCGAGACGAGCTGGCCCACGTCGGCCAGCTTGGGATTCAGCGGCTGGCGCCGGCCGAAGGCCAGCAACTGGCCGGTCAGCTTGGCGCCGTCGTCGGCCGCATCCTGCGCCTCACGCAGCAGGACGAGCAGCTTCTCGTTGTCGAGACGCGCCTCGATCATCTCGAGATTGCCGCTGATGACGGTCAGCAGGTTGTTGAAATCATGGGCGATGCCGCCGGTGAGCTGGCCGACCGCCTCCATCTTCTGGGCCTGGCGCAATTCCTCTTCCATGCGGTGGCGGCTGGTCAAGTCGCGGATGAAACCGGTGAAGATGCGCCGGCCGCCGCTGACCGCCTCGCCGATCGCCAGTTCCATGGGAAAGTTTGTGCCGTCCTTGCGCAGGCCGGTGACGACCCGGCCATAGCCGATGATGCGCCGCTCCCCGGTTGTCAGATACCGCCCGATATAGCCGTCATGCGCCTCGCGATCGGGTGAGGGCATCAACATACGGACATTCTCGCCGCAGACCTCGTCCGCGCCGTAGCCGAACAACCGCTCGGCGGCGGAACTGAAGGAGGTGATGATGCCGGCATCGTCGATCACGACCATGGCCTCGGGCACCGTGTCGAGAATCGACACCAGATGGGCCTGACGCTCGGCGAGATCGGTCTGAGCGCCTTTCAGGTCGCTGATGTCGTTGTTGGTCTGCAGGACCGAGAGCCCCGTCTGGTCTCCGGTCGAAAGCGTGACCCAGCGGCTGGCGATCCAAAGCTGATGGCCGTCGCGGTGGCGGTGCACGAGCTCGCCTTCCCAGGCCCCGTACTGGCGCAGCCGCTGCTTGATCGCCTCCTGCGGCTCGGGGAAGATCGTGCCTAGCAGGTCGTGGACCTTGCGCCCCACCGCCTCGTCGCGGGTCCAGCCGTAGAGCTGCTCGCAACCGGCGGTCCAGCGGCTGATCACCCCACCATCGTCATGCACGATGATGTTGGTGCCATCGAGGACGCGAACGATTTCGTCGAGGCGGCTGTCGTCGGTGACCTGGAGCTCGATTGCATCAATCAACTTGGACAGGCCTCGCTACGCGTCAGTGCGGCCACACCGCCTGCTGCGTATAGGTGTTGCTGGTCCAGCGGTTATCGTCCTCATCGCTCTCGCCCGCAAGCAGCGCAAGCATTTCCAGCTTGCGAATGGTGACGGCATGGCGGCCGCAGGGCGCGATGACGCCGCGGCTGGCGAGCTTGGTCATGGTGCGGGAGACCGTTTCGATGGTCAGGCCCAGGTAGTCGGCCATGTCGAGCCTGGTCATGGGAACGTCGATCACCGGGCTGCGCTGGTCGCCCGCCAGGCGGTTGGCGATGATCAGCAGGAAGCTGGCGACCCGCTCCTCCGCGCTCTTGCGGGCCAGCAGGACCATCTGGTCCTGGGCCGCCGCCATCTCGTCGCACAGCCGCGCGAAAAGCTGCGGGCGCAGTTCGGGCGACTTGTTGATTTCCTCCTGGAAGCGGTTGCGGCCGAAGCGGCGGAACCGGGTCGGGGTCACCGCCTCGGCGGTATAGAGGTAGCGGTCCCGCAGCGAGATGCCGACCAGGTCGCCCGGGTAGATGAAGCCGGTGATGACCCGGCGGCCGTCCGGCAGCAGCTTGTGGATGCGCAGGACGCCTTCGACGACGGCGAAGACATGGTCCGCGGCATCGCCTTCCCAGAAGATCGCGGCACCGGTCTCGATCCGTTCCACCGGCTGGTTGCTGAACAGCCCCTCGAGGCTCGCCGCTGCCGGCTGTTCGCCGGTGAAGGGCTTGGTGGCGGCGCGGGCCTGCGAGAGCGAGTTTTCGGCGTACATGGGACTTCCCTGTGTCTGCGTCGGACTATGTCTGCGTCGGACATTGGGAGTTGAACCGGGCCGCGTGACGGCAGAACGATCTGCGTGTTACCGTCGGTGCAATTGTGTAACAGAGTGTAACAGGGCCATCTTGACACCCCTTCTCGCCTGGGCCTGATCATGCCCGACCCCGCCATCCGCACCGAGCACATCCTGGTCGTCGACGACGACCCGCGGATCCGACAAATGCTCGTGCGCTACTTCGAAGACGAAGGCTACCGCGTCAGCACGGCGGCCGACGGCCATGAGATGCGCGCGTGCCTGCTGAAAGGTGCCGTCGACATCATCCTGCTGGACCTCGTCCTGCCCGGCGGCGACGACGGCCTGGGCCTGGCGCGTGAAATTCGGGCCCAATCGGACGTGCCGATCATCATGCTCACCGGGCGCGACGACGTCGTCGACCGGATCGTCGGCCTCGAGGTCGGGGCCGACGACTACATCGCCAAGCCCTTCCACCTGCGCGAAGTCCTGGCCCGGCTGCGGACCGTCCTGCGGCGGCGCACCGCGGCCGCTCCCGAGAGCAAGCGGGACAAGACCGAAGTCTTCCATTTCGACGGCTGGCGGCTCGATCTCGACCGGCGCCAGCTCGTGTCGGCCCAGGACCGGGAAATCACGCTCACCACGGGGGAGTTCGACATCCTGGTGGTGCTGGCGAGACACCCGGGGCGGGTATTCACCCGGGAAGCGCTGATGGATCTAACGCGCGGCCGGGCGCACGAAGCGTTCGACCGCACGATCGACGCGCAGATCGCACGATTGCGCAAGAAAATCGAAGCCGACCCCAAGAGCCCGGCCTTGATCAAGTCGGTCCGGGGTATCGGCTATGTCTTCACCGGCAAATCCATGGGTTGAGGCGCCAAACTGCCGGGGATGAAGGCATGGGGCTCCAATACCATGGGCAGTCCGTCGTCCGGGTGCTCGCTTTCGTACAGGTCCAGATGCCGGCTCAAGGCGGCCTGCCCGAAGGTCTGGATGCGCAGGCCATCAAAGGCACCGGCTTTGGCCACCGCCCGCAGATATTGCACCATCTCGCCGGCGAGGCCGGCCTCGTCGCCGACGCTCATCACGGCAAAGAACCAGACATCAAGCATGCGGCCGCGGCGGGGATGCATCGTGGCGGAGCCGATACACAACCCGTGGATATAGCCCCTGGCATTCGTCGCGACATGAATTTGATCGTGCTCGCCCTGCTGCCCTTCGCGCTCGAGCACAGCCCGGCAGAACGACCGCCATTGCTCGAGCGAAAGCGCGCCCGCGAACAGCCTGGCGACGCAATAGGCGGGATCGACTTGCTCGGCGGTCAGCGGACCGACCTGGTAGGTGTAGGGCATTGTGCAACTCCTCGCCCCTCATTTTAGGGGTGCCCACATGGCGCCACCATGATCTGGCTCAAGCCGGCCCGGGATCGGCGTCACCAAGGCATCATTTTCGCTGCCGGCAATCCACGTACCCTGTTCGCCGCAGGCAATCGCCAGGGCATCCTCGAGCCGGCCGATGGCGGCGCTGCGGCCGGTTTCCGCCGCAAAGGCGGCGGCGGCGGCGATCTTCAGCCCCATGGAGCCTTCGGGGAAAGCCCCGGCCGCGAGGGTCGAGGGGTTCGCCCGCCTGATCGGCCGTGCGGCCGGCGTGCCGAAATCCTGGAAGACCGCCTCGACATCGGTCAGCAGCAGCAGCAGGTCGGCATCCAATTGCCGGGCCAGCAGGGCGCTGGCGTGATCCTTGTCGATCACCGCCTCGACGCCGCAAAGACTGCCGCCCAGTTGCTCGGCCACCGGGATGCCGCCCCCGCCGGTGCAGATGACGACGACATCGAATTTGACCAGCAAGGCGATGACCTGCGCCTCCATGATGGCGATCGGCCTGGGCGACGGCACGACGCGCCGCCAGGCCTTGCCGTCGGGGGCGACGTGCCAGCCCCGTTCCCGGGCCAGCCGGTGCGCCGTCGCCTCGTCATAGACCGGCCCGATGGGCTTGGTCGGGCGGGCGAAGGCCGGGTCGTCGGTCGCGACCTTCACCTGGGTCAGGAGCGTGGCGACAAGCCTGGTCCGCAGCAGCGCGCTCAACTCCTGCTCGATCAGGTAGCCGATCATGCCCTCGCTTTCGGCCCCCAGCACGTCGAGCGGATAGGCGCCGTCCGCCGGCCCGGCCGCTGCCTGCAAGGCCAGCAGGCCGACCTGCGGACCGTTGCCGTGGGTGATGATCAGCGAGTGGCCGGCCTCGACCAGTTGCGCCAGGGCCGCGGCAGCGCGCCGGATACTGGCGCGCTGGTTCTGCGCCGTCAGCGGCTCGCCCCGCCGCAGGAGGGCATTGCCGCCGAGTGCCGCCACGATCCGCATCTCAGCCCCCTATCGTGGCGACGAGAATGGCCTTGATCGTATGCATGCGGTTCTCGGCCTGATCGAAGACGATCGATGCCGCCGGCACGCCGCGCGCGCTTTCCCGGCCGAAGAATTTCGGCATGGTGCCGTTGCCCGCCGCGACGTGCGGGATCTCGGCTGCGAGCAGCGGCCAGTTCAGGAGGGCGACCAGGACCGGGACCACCACCGCGATGTTGATCAGGGTCGCGGCGCGGAAATCCGTGGTCGCCATGCTGGTCTCCTTCTTTGCGTTTGACGCTATTGATCGCATTGGGGGGGCATTGGCGCCGGGCCGCCTTGACCCGGATCAAGTCGGCGCTTATTGCGCGCTGAGCAGGGCCTTGCGGAAGCGCAGGGCCGCCAGGGCCAGGAACGCCCCGCCGATGGCGACCAGGGCCAGCAACTGCGGCCAGATGAGCCCTGCATCCGCGCCGCGGTAGAGGATCGCCTGGGACAGGGCGACGAAGTGGGTCGACGGGGCGATCTGCATTACATCCTGAAGCCAGCCGGGCATGCTTTCCATCGGCGTGGTGCTGCCCGACAACAGGTTCATCGCGATCAGCATGGGCAGGACGATCAGGCCGAACTGGGCCATGGAGGTCGAGTAGGTGGCGACCAGGATGCCCAGGGCGGTGACCGAAAACTGGTAGATCAGGCAGGCGCCGACGAACAGGCCGAGCGAACCGGCCACCGGCACCGCCAGCAGCCACTCGACCACCACCAGCAGGGAGAAGGTCGCCGCCGCGACGATGACCAGGCCGTTGGCCCAGATCTTGGCCAGCATGATCTCGAGCGGTCGCACCGGCATGACCAGCAGATGCTCGATGGTGCCGTGCTCGCGCTCGCGGATCAGCGCCGCCCCGGCCAGGATCACCGCCAGCATGGTGATGTTGTTGATGATCTGCATGACAGCCGTGAACCAGGCCGATTTCAGGTTCGGGTTGAATTTGGCCCGCACCACCAGGTTGATCGGCTGGGCCTGTGCCGTGCCGGGGGCGGCGGCGGCCACCTCGCCCAAGACGATGCTCTGGATATAGGCGGCGCCGTTGCCGGCCTGGGACATGGCGGTGGCATCGATATCGAGCTGGAGCGAAGGATGGCGGCCCGCCATCACGTCCTGTTCGAACCGGGGCGGGATCTCCAGCACGAAGACGAAGCGGCCCGAGGCCATGCCCTTGTCGATATCCGGGGCCGCAATGACCACGGGTTCCTTGAAGAAGGGCTGCAGCAGGGCATCGCGCAGCCGCATGGAGAGCATCGAGTGATCCTCGTCCACCACGGCGACAGCGGCATTCTCGACCTCGAACTTCGCTCCTGTCGCCACCGTGTAGATGGCCACGGTGAAGGTGTAGACGATCAGCACGACAAGGACCGGATCAGCCCGCAAGCTGTGTAGTTCCTTGATGCCGAGGCGCAGGATCCTGAGCAGCCGGGCGCGCATCTCACGCCCCCTGCTTGCGCAGGGCGAGCACGGCCGCCGCGATGAAGCCGATGCCGAACAGGGCGATCACGGCGATATTGGGCCACAGCTCGGCAAACCCCAGCCCCTTGGCGAAGACCCCCACGGCGACCGGCTGGTACCAGGCGGCGGGGAAGGCCAGGCCCATCAGGCGTCCCCCGCCCAGAAGCGAGGACACGGGCACCATGAGACCCGAGAAATTCACCGCCGGAATGATCACGATGATGGCGGTGGCAAAGATCGCCGCGACCTGGCTGCGCACGAAGCTCGACACGAACAGGCCAAAGCCGGTGGTCGCAAAGACATAGGCGAGCGACGCCACCGCCAAGGTCACGAACGAGCCCTTGAGCGGCACGCCGAAGACGAACAGGGTGAGCAGCACCAGCGTGAGGAAACTGACGAAGGCGATGGCGACATAGGGCAGTTGCTTGCCCAGCAGGAACTCGACCTTGGTCACCGGGGTCGACTGGAAATTGGCGATCGAGCCGGTTTCCTTTTCCTTGACGACACCCAGCGCGGTCATGATCGCGGGGATGAGGACCAGCATCAGCATGATCACGCTGGGAACGATGGCATTCGTGCTCTTGAAGGCCTGGTTGTAGCGAAAGCGCGTCTCGATGCCGACCGGGGAGGCTGTCGCCTCGGTGCCGGTGCGCCGCACCACCTCGTCGGCCAGATAGGCCTGCGCCAGGCCGGTGACATAGCCGCGCGTGGTCTCGGCCCGGAACGGCATGGCGCCGTCCAGCCAGACCCCGACTTCGGGCTGCAAGCCGCGCAGCAGGTCCTTGCCGAAACCAGGGGGGATTTCGATCGCCAGCTTCAACTCGCCGCTTTTCAGGCGGGTCTCGAGCTCTTGCGTCGAGGTGATCGCCGGCTGTTCGTCGAAATAGCGCGAGCCCTGGAAACTCTCCAGCAACTGCCGGCTCTGTGCCGATTGATCCTGGTCGAAGGCGGCGAAGGTCAGGTGTTCGACGTCGAAGGAAATGCCGTAGCCGAAGGTCAGCAGCAGCAGGGCCGGCCCGAGCAGGGCGAAGGCGAGACGTGCGGGATCACGCAGGATCTCCAGCGTTTCGCGCGAGGCATAGGCCCACAGGCGGCGCGGATCGATCCGCCACGGCCGCGCCGCGCCCTTGGCATAGGCGGCGGGCGGCGGCGGCTCGCCGTCGCGGCCCATGCCGGCCTCCTCCAGCACGCCGATGAAGACCTCTTCCAGGCTGTCCCTGCCGCGCGCCGCCTTCAGTTCGGCCGGGCTGCCGACCGCCAGCACCCTGCCCTCGTGCATCAGCGAGAGGCGATCGCAGCGTTCCGCTTCGTTCATGAAATGGGTCGAGAGGAAGATGGTCACCCCCTCCTCGCGCGACAGCTCGATCAGGGAGCGCCAGAAATTGTCGCGGGCGACCGGGTCGACGCCTGAGGTCGGCTCGTCCAGGATCAGCACCTCGGGGCGATGGATGACCGCAACGGCGAGCTGCAAGCGCTGGCGGATCCCCAGGGGCAGGCTCTCGGGCCGCCCGTCGGCGACCTCGGCCAGGTCGAAGCGGGCCAGCATTTCCGCCACCCGCGCGGCGATCCCGTCTGCCGGCAATTGGAACAACTGCGCGTGCAGCACCAGGTTCTGCCGCACCGTCAATTCGTTGTAGAGCGAGAAGGCCTGCGACATGTAGCCGACCCGCCGGCGGGTGGCCATGTCGCGCGCGTCGAGCGGCTGGCCGAACAGGCGCGCGGTCCCTTCGCTGGCCGGCAACAGGCCGGTCAGCATCTTCATGGTAGTGCTCTTGCCGCTGCCGTTCGACCCCAGGAAGCCGAAGATCTCCCCCTTGCCGATGCTGAAGCTGACATGATCCACGGCGGTGAAGGCGCCGAAGCGCCGCGTCAGACCTTCCGCCTCGATCGCCGGCACGCCGCCGTCCGGAACCCTTGGAACTATCGTCACCCCGGTGTCCGCGGTGCGCAGGTCCTGGGGCAGAAGGGCGACGAAGGTCCGCTCCAAGGTCGCCTCGCCGGCGGTGCGCTTCAAGTCGTCGGGGCTGCCGGTGGCGATGATCCGCCCGCCATGCATGGCGGCCAGCCAGTCGAAGCTCTCCGCCTCCTCCATATAGGCCGTGGCGACGAGCACGGTCATGCCGGGCCGGCGTGCGCGCATATGGGCGATCAGGTCCCAGAACTGCCGCCGCGACAAAGGATCGATGCCGGTCGTCGGCTCGTCGAGGATCAGGAGGTCGGGATCGTGGATCAGGGCGGCGCAGATGCCCAATTTCTGCTTCATGCCGCCCGAGAGCTTGCCGGCCGGCCGATCCCGGAACGGCTCGAGGCCGGTGGCGGCCAGCAGCTCGCCGATGCGCGCCCGGCGCTCGGCGCCCCCTTGGCCGAACAGGCGGCCGAAGAAATCGAGGTTTTCCGTGACGCTCAACGTCGGGTACAGATTGCGGCCCAGGCCCTGCGGCATATAGGCGATGCGGGCGCCGACCGCGCGGCGCGCCCGGCGGCGGCGGATGTCGCCATCCAGCACCGTGACCGCGCCGTGCTGCACCTTGGTTACACCGGCGACGATCGACAAGAGGGTCGATTTGCCGACACCGTCGGGGCCGATGAGGCCGGCCATGCAGCCGGCCGGAATGGCGAGCCCGACCGCGTCGAGTGCCGTCACCGGGCCATAGCGATGGGCGACGCCGTCGAGCCGGACAGCGACCCGGTCATTGCGGCAACTTCACAGCCAGTTCATCAGGCCAGGCCGTTGTGGCGCTGGTCCGGACATAGGCAACGCCGCGCACCCCCGCCTTTACCCGGGCCTCGAATTGCTTCAGCAAAGCCGGCGCGATGCGCAACTTGACGCGGAACATCAGCTTTTCGCGCTCGTCGGCGGTTTCGACGGACTTGGGCGTGAACTGCGCCTCGGCGGCGACGAACGAGACGGTGGCAGGCACCACATATTCGGGCGCCGGATCCAGGATGATCCGCGCCTCGTCCCCCATGGCGATCCGGCCGGCGACGCGGGCCGGCACGAAGATCGTCATATAAACGTCGGACAGGTCGAGCAGGGTCACGATGGGCGCCCCCGCCGCCGCCACCTCGCCGGCCTGCACCAGCTTGTATTCGACCCGGCCGCGCCGCGGCGCCGTCAGCACCGCATCGTCGAGCAGCGAGTGGATGCGCGCGACATCGGCGCGCGCCGCGTCCGCCGTGGCCTGCGCCGCATCGAGGCCGGCGACAGCGGCGCTGCGCGCGGCTTGCGCGACGTTGAGCTGGCTGCGCCGCATATCGACCTGCTGCTGCGTGCCGTAACCCCGCGCGAACAGGGAGGCGGCGCGCTGAAATTCCTGCTGGGCGAGGGTGCGTTCGCTGTCGCGCTGGGTGATCGCCGCCTGGGCCTCGGCGATCATGTTTTCGGCACGGCGAACCTGCGCCTGCGCGCCGGCGAGCTGCGCCTGCAGGTCGCTCACCTCCATGCGGGCCACCACGGCCCCCGCCTCGACCGTCTGGCCCTCGTCGACCAGAACCTCGATCACCCGGCCGGCGAGTTTGGTGGCGACCAGCACCTGCTCCGCCTCGATGCGCCCGTTGGCCGTGGCAATGTCCGCCGGCAGCTTGTCGCCACCCAGTCTGTCCCACAGCGTGTTCAGCCGGTCGCCCAGGCTATCCTGATCCGCCGCCGCGGCCTGACCGGCAAGGGCCAGAAAAGCCGCGACAAGAAATGAGATGGGGCGACGGCGCAACGGCTTACTCCAACGGCACGAGATCGGGTCGCCGGCGTGTGGTGGCCGGCGACCCGACTAGCTAGCGCTCTCCAGCCGCGGCCACTTTGATGCAGATCATCTTGTGACTCACGGCAGCCATGCGGGTGGTTACGCGCCTCTAGGCGGACTCAAGCGCCGCCGCAGGCGCCCGGCCAGCCACCGGTTCGGCGAAGTCGAGGACCATGCGGCCCTCGATCGCCCCTGCCTTGAGCCTGGCGAAGATGGCGTTGATGTCCTCGAGCGGTGCCTTGTGGATCTCGGCCCGCACCTTGCCGTCGGCCACGAAGGCGATGGCCTCGTCCAGGTCGCGGCGGGTGCCGAC
Organism: Oleomonas cavernae; assembly: GCF_003590945.1. Classification (NCBI taxonomy): domain Bacteria; kingdom Pseudomonadati; phylum Pseudomonadota; class Alphaproteobacteria; order Acetobacterales; family Acetobacteraceae; genus Oleomonas; species Oleomonas cavernae. The sequence goes on from NZ_QYUK01000011.1 coordinate 3,082,499, forward strand.
GATCGAGCCGCGCACGGTAATGCGCTTCAGCACTACCTCGAAGATCGGGGTCGGGAAATCGCCCGGCGGCAGGCCCACCAGGCTGACCGTGCCCTTGCGCCGGACAAGCTTCAGCGCCTGGGCGAAGGCCGGCGGCGAAACCGCCGTCACCAGCACGCCCTGGGCACCGCCGCCCGTCGCGGCCAGGACCTCGGCCACGGCCTCGGGCGAACGGGCATCGATGGCGATATCGGCGCCGGCCGCCCGCGCCAGGGCCAGTTTCTCGGGCGCGATGTCGAGGGCCGCGACATGCAGCCCCATCGCCTTGGCATACTGAATGGCAATGTGGCCCAGGCCGCCGACGCCCGAAATGGCCACCCATTCGCCGGGACGCGCCTCGGTCTCCTTCAAGCCTTTGTAGGTGGTGACGCCGGCGCACAGGATCGGCGCGATCTGGGCAAAGTCGATGCCGGCGGGCAGGCGGGCAGCGAAGGCGGCCGAGGCGATGACATATTCGGCAAAGCCGCCGTTGCAGCTATAGCCGGTGTTGTGCTGATGCTCGCACAGCGTCTCCCAGCCGGTTTCGCAGTATTCGCAAGCCAGGCAAGCGTCGTGCAACCAGGCCACGCCCACCGCATCGCCCAGCTTCAGCCCGGTCACATCGGGCCCCAGCGCCGCGACGATGCCCGCGACCTCGTGGCCGGGAATGAAGGGCGGGGTGGGTTTCACCGGCCAGTCGCCCTCGGCGGCATGCAGGTCGGTATGACAGACGCCGCAGGCCATCACCTTGACCAGCACTTCGCCGGGGCCTGGCACCGGGATCGGCACCTGCTCGATCACCAGGGGCTTGCCCAGGGCCGTCACCACCGCGGCCCGCATCGTTTTCGCCATGACGCCTACTCCTCGTTTCGAGTGAGGGCAGGCTAGGCGCATGGCCGACAGGCGCCTTGACCGAGATCAACCCGGCGTTGCCGGGCCCGGTTGGCAGATGACCCGGCGAACCGTGGCACAGACCGCCTCGCGGTCGGCATCGGTCTTGACCCGGGGCCAGTCGATCGCCGCCGGCGACCGGCGAAGCTGCTCCATGATGACCTCAGGCGTGGCATCCGACGGGTCGCCCCTGCGGGTGCTCACCCGTTGGACCAGTACCTCCGGCTGGGCGTCGAGCCACAGGCCGTCGAACGCAACGGCTGCATCGGCGGCGACCCTGGCGATGCTGGTCCGCTCCGCCAGGTGCTCGAACACGGCGTCGGCGACGGCGCCGTGCCCCTGATGCAGGACCGCCGCCGCGGCCTCGCCGATGGCGCCATAGACGGTGACCGAGACTTCCGGCCGGTAGGCTTCCGCCGGCAGCCGGGTCTCGGGCGAGACACCGAACAGGTGTTTGCGGATGCGGTCGCTCGAGAGGATGCGCGCGCCCGGTGCCGGGCCGATTCCGGGCGCGATCGCCGCCGCCACCGTCGACTTGCCCGAACCCGACAGGCCGCCGACCGCGACAAGCCGGGCCGGACGCGGTTCGAGCAGGTCGAGCGCCAGGGCGAAATAGGCCCGTGCTTCCGCCGCCAGGCCGGTGGCCTCGTCGTCGTTCTCCGCCACCTGCCCGGCCGCTACCTGGGCGCGGATCGCCGCCCGGACCGCCATGAAGAAGGGCAGCAGGGCCAGCCCCTCCTGGTCGTCGACCTGGTCGAGATAGCGATTGAAGACGATGTTGGCGAGGTCGCCCAAGCCACGGTGCCACAGGTCCATGAGCAGGAAGGCCAGGTCGTAGAGCACGTCGACGGTGGCCAGCGCCTCGTCGAATTCCAGGCAGTCGAACAGGGTCGGCTCGTCGTCGATGAGGCAGATGTTGCGCAGGTGCAGGTCGCCATGGCAGCGCCGCACCAGGCCCGCCCCGGCGCGGGCGTCGAGGAGGGCCGCGTGGGCGTCGAGGGCCGCCTGCAGCGCCGTTGCGAGGCGCTCGCGCTCGGCCGCCGAGAACACCCCGGCCAGTTGCAGCGAACGCCGGTTGAGATCGAGCACGGTCGCCATGCGTGCCGCCCCGCCGCCGCCGTGATCGACGGTGGCGCTGGCGTGGAAAGCGGCGATCCGCCGGGCCAGCCTGGTCATCAGCGGGGCCGTCAGTTTGCCGGCCCGGGCCATCTGGTCGAACAGCCCGCTCTGCTCGAAGCGCGCCATCTCCAGCACGGCATCGACCAGCGCCCCCTCGCCGTCCAGGGCGAGTTTTCCGTTTCGCTCACGCGTGATCCGGTGAACCCCGCAGTAAAGCCCGGGGCGGTGCGCGCGTTCAGCGCAAGCTCCTGTTTGCAGGCGGCGAGCCGGCGCTCGGGCGTCGAGAAGTCGAGATAGGGCAGCGTCACCGCGCGCTTGAGCTTGAAGGCGCGCGTGCCGGCCAGCACGACGACCGAGATCAGGGTGACGACCATGCGCTGGTCGGCAGCACCGGCGCCGACGACACCTGGCGACTGCACGAACTCGATGGCCTCGTCCTGATTGTCGATCGGCATGATCCGTCTCCGTCGGGCAAGCGCCTCGAGATCACCATGGGTCGCCCATTCGCCCCGGCCCTTGACCTGCATCAACACGCCGCCGCACCAGCCGGGCATTGTTGAGTCAATGAATCCTAGACGAGCGCTGCCAGGGTGAACGCGATGGCTTACAAGACGCTGATGGTACACGTGGATGAAGGCCCTGACGCGGCCGCCCGTGTCGAATTCGCCTGCACGCTTGCCGATCGCTTCGACGCCGCCCTGATCGGCGTGGCCGCCTGCCCGATGAAAATGCCGCTGACCGATCCCTATACCACGGGCGGCATGGTCATCGATTTCCTGCAGCAGGAGCATGACCGAGCCGAGGCCTGCATCAAGCAGGCCGAGGAGATCTTCAACACCGCGGCCGCCGCGCACAAATGCCGGACCGAATGGCGCAGCGCCCTCCGCCTCCCCACCCCCGTGCTCGCCCACGAGAGCCGCGCCGCCGACCTGATCATCGTCGGCCGCGACCGCCCGCAGGACGGGCACCGCCAGGCCCTGGAGCCGGGCGATCTGATCATGAATGCCGGCCGGCCGGTTCTCGTCGTGCCGCCGGCGGCAGCGCCCGACACGGCCCCCTCGGGGGTGCTGATCGCCTGGAAGGAAAGCCGGGAGGCGCGCCGGGCCGTCGTCGATGCCCTGCCGCTATTGCAGATCGCCGCGAAAGTCACCGTGGCGGAGATCTGCGAAGACGACGAGATCGAGCAGTCCCAGCGCCGGCTGGGCGATGTGGCGGCGTTCCTTGGTCGTCACGGCGTCAATGCCGACCCCGTGGTCCTGCCGGCGCAGGCCGGGTCCGTGGCCGATCGCCTGATCGCCTTTGCCGGGCGGGAGCGCGCCGGCCTGGTCGTCATGGGCGGCTATGGCCACGCCCGCATGCGCGAATGGGTCTTCGGCGGGGCGACGCGCGAGATGCTGGGCCACAGCCCGGTCTGCTGCCTGTTCAGCCACTGACCCCGAGCACAAGCGACAGTTGGGATATCACGCCATGACCACCCTGCCCGAAGGGTTCCACCACCTCCACCTGGAACTGGCCCGCGAATCGGGCCATCCCGACGGCGACAGCCATCACGGCTACGACATCGTCGCCCCGCTCACCCTCGACGGCCATCTCGACCCGGTCGCCTGGCGTGCCGATCCCCACCTGTGCCACGTCAGGCGCTTCCGTCCCGACCGGGACGATGCCGTCGGCAAGCTGGCGCGGCGGCCGGGCGGCCAGTGGTATATCGACTACGGCCCGGGCAGCGCCGACGACGAGGCGGGCTTCCGCTTCAACGACGAACGCTTCGTTCCCGGCGAATATGTGTCGATCCGCGAAGACGACGGCGAATTCCACGCCTTCAAGGTCGCCCTGGTGCGCCCGCTCTGAGCGCGCGTCTCCCTGAACGGTTTTCCGGCGATGTCAGCGGCCTGGGACAACGCTCTCGCCGCGTCTATGGTTGAGGGCGCCAGACAACGGAGAGCCATGTCGTGAAGATTGCCATCCTGGGAAGCGGCGTGATCGGCGTCACCTCGGCCTATTATCTCGCCGAGGCCGGCCATGAGGTGGTGGTGGTGGACCGCCAGCCGGGGCCTGCCCTGGAGACCAGCTTTGCCAATGCCGGCGAAGTCTCGCCTGGTTACGCCTCGCCCTGGGCCGGGCCGGGCGTGCCGCTCAAGGCGGTGAAATGGGTGACGATGCGGCACGGTCCCCTGGTGGTGCGGCCCAAGCTGAGCCCGGCCATGTGGATCTGGATTGCACAGATGCTGCGCAACTGCACCAGCGCCCGCTATGCCCTCAACAAGAGCCGCATGGTTAGGCTGGCCGAATACAGCCGTGACGTCCTACGGGCGCTCCGCGCCGAAACCGGCATCGCCTATGACGAGCGCACCCAGGGCACCTTGCAGTTGTTCCGCACCCAGGCCCAGGTCGACGGGGCGGCGGGCGATATTGCCGTGCTGAAGGACTACGGCGTGCCCTTCGAGGTGCTCGATCCGGCCGGCTGCACCGTTGCCGAACCGGCCCTGGCCGCCGTCCGCGAGAAGATCCGCGGCGGCCTCAGGCTGCCGGGCGACGAGACCGGCGATTGCCAGATGTTCACGACCCGCCTGGCCGGCCTCGCCGCCGCGCTGGGTGTCACCTTCCGCTACGGTGTCGACATCCAGGGCCTCACGACCGAGGGGGACCGCATCGCCGCGATCGCAACCGCCGGCGGGCCGGTTACCGCGGACGCCTACGTCGTGGCCCTGGGCAGCTATTCGCCGCTGCTGCTCAAGCCGATCGGGCTGTCGCTGCCGGTCTATCCGGTGAAGGGCTATTCGATCACCCTGCCCGTCACGCAGGCCGCCGCCGCGCCCGTGTCGACCGTGATGGACGAAACCTACAAGGTGGCGATCACCCGGCTGGGCGAGCGCATCCGCGTCGGCGGCACGGCGGAACTCAGCGGCTATGACCTCGCCCTGCGCAACGCCAGGCAGGCCACCCTGGTTCATTCCGCCAGCGACCTGTTCCCCCAGGGCGGCGATTTCGCCCAGGCCAGTTTCTGGTGCGGCCTGCGCCCGATGACGCCCGACGGCACCCCGGTCATCGGCGCCACCAGGTATCGCAACCTACACCTCAACACCGGCCACGGCACCCTGGGCTGGACCATGGCCTGCGGTTCCGGCCGGGTGCTCGCCGATCTGATCTCGGGCAAGACGCCGGACATCGACACCAGCGACTTAGGCATCGCGCGCTATCGGTGAAGGCCAGCACCACCCCTTGCAGTTAATTATATTCTATGGGAGTAATATTTAGACGATAAGAATAGGAATGCTTGATGGCGGACACCGGCTTTGGCGGCGGCAACGGCGACAAGCCGCGTGGCCTTACCCGCAAGGAATTCCTGCTGGGTGCCAGCGCCCTGGCCGGACTGGCCGGCTGCCGCGAGGAGGTGGCGCGGGGCAAAACCGCCGCTGCGCCCGCGCCGGCGATCCATCGGGGCCGGCGGCACAACATCCTGATGATCCTGACCGATCAGGAGCGCGCCGATGTCGACCTGCCGGCGACCCTGTCGCTGCCCCATCACGAGCGGCTGCGCGCGCGGTCGGTGAACTTCACCAATTACCATGTCACCACCGCGCCCTGTTCGCCCTCGCGCTCGGTCATCTATACCGGGCGCCATACCAAATACACCCGCGTGCTGGGCAATCCCGGCACGACCCTGCCGGCGGAACTCGACACCTCGATCAGCACCATCGGCACCATGCTGCGCGAACAGGGTTACTACACCGCCTATAAGGGCAAGTGGCACCTCTCACCGCTCTACGTCATCCTCGATACGCAACTGTTCGCCTACCCGACCAAGACCGATGCCCTGGAGCCGTTCGGCTTCTCCGACTATTCGGTGATGGGCGACCGCCTGGGCGGGGTCTGGGACGGTTTCATCCACGACCGCGAGATTGCCGGCGAGGCCGTGCAGTGGCTGCACGGCAAGGCCAGGTCCCTGGGCGACGACCAGCCCTGGTTCCTGGCCGTCAACCTGGTCAACCCGCACGACATGATGTTCTTCGACGCCGGCGGCGAACAGCGGGCGACCCAGACCCTGCCCGACCTGCTTCAGCCGCTGCGGGAGGCCCCTGGCCTGTGGCCCTATACGGAAGATCTTGCCGTCGCCCTGCCGCGCAGCCACCACGCGGATGACCTGTCGACCAAGCCCTGGGCACACCGGGCGTTCCGCGAAATCAACAATACCGTGTTCGGCCGGATCGGCGACGAGGCGGCCTGGGCCCGCGCGCAGAACTACTATTTCAACTGCATCCGCGACGTCGACCAGTATGTCGGCGTGGTGCTGGACGCGCTGGCCGCCGCTGGCCTCGCCGACAACACGATCGTGTTGCTGTCGTCCGATCATGGCGAGATGGCCGGCGCCCATGGCCTGCGCGAGAAGGGCCCCTGCATCTACAAGGAAAATGTGCGCGTGCCCCTGATCGTCCATCACCCGGACATCGCGGCGGGGCGCGACACCGCGGCCCTGGGCAGTGCCCTGGATCTCGCCCCCACGATCCTGAGCATGGCCGGCCTGGAAGACGGCGAGCGCCGTTCGCGCTATCCCGACCTCAAGGGCATCGACCTGTCGCCGGCGATCGGCACGGTTGGCGGGAAATCCGCGCGCGACGACCGCGGCATGCTGTTCTATTTCGGCGTCGGCATCTGGGCCGATCCGCCGTTCGCCAAGCAGGCCCTGGCGTCATTCCGCGAGGGCGGCATGCCGCAGGTCTATGTCGATGCCATCCTGTCGGGGCAACTGGGCCCGTCGCTGCGCAGCCGGGCGCTGTTCCGCGGCCTCTACGACGGCCGCTACAAGTTCGCCCGCTATTTCGGCGGCGAGGAGCACAACACGCCGGCCGATCTCGGCGCGCTGCTCCGCGACAACGACGTGGAACTCTACGATACCCAGGCCGATCCGGACGAATTGGTCAACCTGGCGGTGAACCCTGAACCGCATCGCGACCTGCTCACCCGCCTGAACGCGGCGACCAATGCCGCTGTCCTCGCCGAACTGTCGGACGGCGACAAGGACGACGGCTCGGAATTCGATTGAAGGCTCGCCATAGGGGCGCCTGGCAGAGACGTCGTGCGTCCTTCGAGACGGCCCTTCGGGCCTCCTCAGGATGAGGAGAATCTTTATGGCAAAAAGACTCTCCTCATCCTGAGGAGCCATGCGAAGCGTGGCGTCTCGAAGGACGCACGCCCCCTCCCCAGGCTCCAAGACGATTGAGCGTCAATAGGGCTTGTCGCCGACCACGGTCACCCGCTCCACCCGTCTCACCTGCGGCCAGTAGTCCGACACCGCATAGTGCTGGCAGGCGCGATTGTCCCAGAAGGCGATCGAGTTCTGGCGCCAGCGGAAACGGCATTGATATTCCGGGGCTTTGGCCTGGATGTAGAGATGTTCGAGCAGGGCGTCGGATTCGGCCCGTTCCATGCCGACGATATGCTCGGTGAAGGCCCGGTTGACGTAGAGGCCCCGGCGCCCGGTCTCGGGATGGGTCCTGACCACCGGATGCTCGGCCAGGGGGAACCGCTTGCGTGCCTCGTCGAACAGTTCCTCGGGCAGGCCGCGCAGGCGCAATTCCCGGCGGAAGAATTCCGTGCCGTGGACGGCGGTGCGGCCTTCGATCTGCTGCTTGATCGCGTCGCTGAGGCCGTCATAGGCCGCATACATGTCGCAAAAACAGCGTGTCGCCGCCGACGGGGGGCATTTCGATGCCGCGCAGGATGGAACCCAGGGACGGCTCCAGGCGCCAGGTGACGTCGCTGTGCCATTCGTTCTCGCGGCCGGGGTTGCTCTCGTCATGGGTGATGGCGAGAACTTCCGGATAGCCCGGCTTGCAGGGGGCGAAGGGGTGTACTTCCAACGCGCCGAAGCGGCGGGCAAAGGCCAGATGCTGCTCGGTGGTGATATCCTGGTCGCGGAAGAACAGGACCTTGCGGTCCAGCAGCGCGGCGCGCAGGCCGGCAATGACCGCGTCGGAAAGCGCCTCCCGCAGGTCGATGCCGTCGATCTCCGCCCCGATGGTGGGGGTCATGGGCATCAGGCGAAATGGCAAGGCGTCCAGCCTGGCTAGCTGCTCGGTCACAGGTCCCTCCACGGCATTTTATTCTTCCGTCGATCGGCATCGTAGCCTGCAATAATTCTTCATCAAAGACTAATTTATCGTATTTTGGAGTTTGAATCATCGCACCCCGCCGTGGTATTGAACCAGGGCTGTGGAAGCCGAAGGTGACGATCAATGCACGCTGCCCAAAACATGGCGCCCGAGCGCACCTCCGCCCTGCCGCCCACGGCACGCGAGCGTGGCGTGATCGCGCCGCAGATGCTGGCCCATGTCGTCCTGCGCACGGCCCAGTACAAACGCATGGTCGCCTGGTACCAGACGGTGCTGAATGCCCAGATCAGCTTCGCCAACCAGCGCATCACCTTCATGACCTATGACGGCGAACACCACCGCGTCGCCATCGCCAACATGCCCGTGGTCGGGCGCCGGGCCAAGCACCGCGCCGGCGTCGATCACATCGCCTTCACCTATGCCAGCCTGGGCGACCTGCTCGAAACCCATGCCAGGCTGAAGCGCGAGGGGATCGACCCTGCCTGGTGCATCAACCACGGGCCGACCACGTCGCTCTACTACGAGGACCCCGACGGCGGCTTCATCGAGTTGCAGGTGGACAATTTCGACTCGATCGAAGCCCTGACCCAATGGGCCATGAAGGGCGACTTCGAGAACAATCCGATCGGCACGCCCTTCGACCCTTCCGCCTTGCGGGCGCGGTTGATGGCCGGGGAATCCGAAGACGTGCTGAAGCGGCGGATCGAGATCGGCCCTCAGGACGGCAGTTCGGCACCGCGCGCCTATTTCGGCACCTTCATCTATGGCCTGGTCCAGCTCGCCAAGCGCCTCGGCGTCAAGACCTGACCGAGGATCCGCCATGATCATCGCGACCTTGCTCGGCGTGGGTTTGCTCCTTGCCTTGATCAGGCAGGCGAAGCGGTTCGCGGTGTCCAGACGCGCACGCCATGCGGCCGCGGCCAAACAGCGAGACCGCCGATCCCCCTAGGTCAAAACTGGTAGGTGGCGACCACGCCGACGAAATCACGGTCGATGAACGGGTTGCGCGAGCCGCTGTAACCGCCGCCGGCGCCGAAGGATTTCAGGAAATTGGCGGTCACCGAGAATTGCTGGGTGATATCCGTCTTCACGCTGAACATCAGCGAGGTCATGCCCTTGACGAAGCCGGGCAGCGGCGTCGGCGTGATGCCGAACAGGCCGGTCGAGAAGGCAATCGACGGGGTTACCGTCATGTCGCCGATCAGGTCGGGATACTCGAAGAAGAAGATGCCCTGCACACCGCCCGACCATTGCGACGGGGTGTGGCCGGTCGGCACGAAGGGAAAGCCTTGGGAGGTCGCCTCCACCGGCTGGGTCAGGGGCATGCCGGCAACCGTCAGCGAGCGGGCATAGAAATCGGTAAAGCCGGTCTGACCATAGGCCGCATAGGGCGTGCCCTCGTTCAGGTCGACGTGGATGCCGCCGAACTCGACCAGGCCGATGATCGAGTTCGCCCCGGTTACGCGGGCCAGCAGGTCGGTGCCGCCAAAGATCTTGGTGAAGCGCAGCGCCGCCTGCCAGACATTGTGAAGCTCGCTGCCATAGATGACGCGGCCGGGAATCTGCTGGCCGTCGAACTCGCCGCCCGGCCCTTCGATATAGGGGGCGATGCCGAAATTGCTGCCGGTTATCGGCCCGAAGCCCAGTTGCGCGCCGTAGGCGGCATTGTCGAGCGGCACGCCGCCCAACTGATTGAGCGCCTGGGTCAGGAACAGCGGGCCGGAGACGATGACCGGCACGCCGTGCTTGAAGGACAACTCGCCGTTGATGGCGATGCCCGTGGAGCTTTCCGTGGTGCTGAAGGCAAAGCCCAGCATCTGCACATTGTCGGGGTAGTATTTGTAGATGGCGCTGCCGTCCATGTTCTCGAACACCACGCTGCGCGGCAAGGTGCCCACGCTGGGATCGAGAAGCTGGGCCAGCAGGGGCGAGACCACCGGGTCCGTCAGGTCGGTCAGCAGATCCCCGGTCAGTTGCAGCGTGGGGTCGAGGGCCTTCAGCGCGGCAACGACCAGTTCCTGCTGCTCCACGCCCAGTTTCGTCACGATCGTGTTCAGCAGGCCGGGCACGGCCTGGGTGAGGTTCAGCTCGCCGGTGCCGTTGGCATAGGTTTCCGGGGCCTTGAAATAGAGCCCCGGCAGCGTGCTGCGGTAATTGGCATAGTAGAACTGGAATTCCGTGTTGTTCAGGTCGGGCGAGAAATAGCGCAAGGAGGCACCGAAGCTGCCGCCCGAGGTTTCGTCGTCGGTGAGGATCGGGATGCCGACGGAAACCGCCTGCGGGCCGCTGCCGTAGGGATAAGGCGGCGTATCGTAGTCGGCAAAATCGTCGCGGCCCACGGTATAGGCACGGGTATCGCCGTAGTCCGTCTGGGCCGAGGTCCCCTCCGCCCCGCGGCAGATATTGTCGTTGAAGCTGAGAAAGGCACCGCAGGCGGGCAGCCTCACGGCCTCGAAGTCCAGGGTGTAGAAGGCCTCGGCCGTAAGCCCCTCGGCCACCTCATAGGTGACATCGATCATGGGGGTGGGGATCAGGGCGTCCTTCAGCTCCGCCCCCGGGCTCAGCACCTTGTTCACGTCGAAGGCATTGATGACCGAGATGCCGTTCAGGGTGAAGAACGCCTCGCCCCAGTTCAGGATCTGGCTGCCGGCCTTGACCGTGAGGGTGCGGTCGAAGAGCGAGAAATTGCCGCCGACATAGTATTCCCGGAATTCGGCGTCCCAGGCCGCGTAGTCCTTGGCTTCGGGCGAATATTCGCCGCGATAGGGCCGCTCCGGCGGGCCGTTGACGGCCAGGTCGTTGTTGGCGGCAATCGAATCGAAGAAGGCCGTGCCGCTGAGCACGCCGAAATAGTTGCGCCACTTCAGGCGCATCTCCGAGGTGATCGTGGTAACCTGCGAGGTCAGGTCGTACTTGTCGTAGTTCAGGTTGCCGTCGTCGCTGTCCGACGTGGTCATCCGCCCGCCGTTGGAATAGCCGACATTCCGGGGGTCGCGGTCGGCCATGCGCATCTGCGCGCCGACCGACAGGGTGGTGATGATGGTGCCGGTCAGTTCGTCGCCCATCTCGAACTCATAGGCCAGGGCGCTCGTCCCCAGGAGCAGGGCCGCCATGGCGGCGGCGCTCACGCAGGAGGCGGGCGACAGCTTGAGGCCGCGCCGGCGCGCGGCAGGAATCGTCGACGTCATGGTATCCCCCCAGGCCAGTGCCGATTGCCGCTATTGCGCGCCCAGGCGCCTGATGGCGTCCGGCGTGAACATGGAATTGTCGATGCCTGTCGGTTTGCTCTCGACGGGCTTTTCCTCGCCCTTGAGGCCGAACACCACGTATTTGCCTGATTGCAGGTCGTGATTGATCTCGAGCGCCGACGAGCAGAACGGCACCTCGTAGTAGTTGATGATCGGGCCGTCCTGCATGCGCCACAGCGAGCCGCGGGTGTCATAGGCATCGACCAGCGAGATGTTGAAGCCGTCCTCGTCGACGAAGAAGGTGCGCCGGCCATAGCTGTGGCGCGTCCCTTCCTTCAGCCTGGCATCGACCACGAAAGCCCGGTGCAGCTCGTAACGGGCAAAATCCTGGTTCAGGTGATTGGGCGTCAGCAGTTCCTTGTACTTGTGCGCGGGCGAGGTCAGCTCATAGGCGTTGTAACCCATGTAGATCTCGCGCATCGGCTTCAGGTCGAAGGTGTAGCGGTCTGTCGCGCCGTTATACATGTCGAAGGTATCGGCCGGGGCCAGGCCGTCGGTCTGCGGCGCCGGGTTGTCGTAGGCGACATTGGGCGCCTTGATGACGCGGCGGGTGCCCGGGTTGTAGAGCCAGGCCTGGCGCGGCAGTTCCTTGGCATTGATGGTGTCGAGCACCAGCAGGATGGTCCCCGCCGCCTTGGGCGGATAGGTGATGAAGTTGAGGTAGGAGACGAAGATATTGTTGAGCTGCTTGATATCGCTGACGTCACCCACCTCGCTCAGGCCCGGCCCCGAGTAATGGATGATGCCGAAATCCCGGCCCTTCACCGTGTCATAGGCGCCGTCACGGGCGACCAGGGCGGCCGCGAAATAGCGGCGGAACTTGAAGCCGCGGTAGTGCAGCCGGTGATTCCAGATCACCTCGACACCCGATTTCGGGATCGGGAACGGGTTGCCCAGCAGGGCATCGTTCAGGCCGTTGTTGTCCTCGGTCATGGTCGCCGTGACGGCGTTCTTCTTGTTGGCCTCGTAGACCCGCTCGGGCAGGGCGCACGAGCGCCTGGTCTGGTAGACCGGCAGCCTGTAGGTCGCATAGAGCTTCAGCATGGCCTGCTGGCCCGCCGTCAGTCTGTCCTTGTACTGTTCGGCATTGGCCCCGGTGATGGTGAACTTCGGCTTGTCGTCCGGGTAGGGATTGGTCATGTGCTTGCCCGGCACATAACTCGTCGGCGGCGCGGTCAGGCCGCCGTCCCAGGCCGGGATCGAGCCGTCGGCGTTCCCCGCGCGGATGCCGCCCAGGGGCGTCAGGTCCTTGTCCAGCCGGTCGGCCTCGGCCTGCGAAACCTTCGCCTGTGCGCCGCCCACAACAGCCAAGGCCAATAGCCCGGCCAGCGTTACCGCCACCGCCTTCATGCGCACTCCCCTTTATCCCTGGGCCCTTTGACGGGCTTCGAAGCGCGAGGGTGGCCCGCGGTCACCGCCCTGTAAACTCAAAATACTACCGATATGAAGAATATTTTATATTTCTTGGTTGTATTATTTGGCCACTCGGCGAGGCTGTCGGGCGGTGGCGGCGCTGCCGCGGACCGTGCGCAAGTGGATGTTGACATAAAATTATATCTGAGAGAATAAACTATTATACACAATGTGAGAGAGGCGCCATGAGGGGAGATCTGCCGGCCGGCCGCGAGGAGGCGCCCTTCGACCCGTTGAGCGCCGACATCCGGCGTTGCCCTCACCCGCACTACGACCGGCTCAACGCCCGGCCGGTGACGGCCCTGCCGGACCACCCGAACTTCTACCTCGTGAGCGGTTACGACACGGTCGTCGACGTGCTGATGGACCCCGGCACCTATGACGGCCAGCCCTTTCCGGGCAGCGAGGTGCCGATCATGTCGGCGATGAGGCCGGAACCGCATGCCCGCGTGCGCGGCGCCGTCCAGTCCATCTTCACCAGGAAAGCCCTGGAACAACTGACGCCCTATATCGAGGCGGTGGTCCGCCGCCGCACCGACGAGTTGCTGCGGCAGGGACGCGGCGACCTCATGGCCCTGTGGGCCAACCCGATTCCGCTGAGCGTGATCGCCCGGATGTTCGGTTTCCCCGATGGCGAGGCCGACCTGGCCCGCCTGCACCGCTATGGCGATGCCGCGATCCGCCTTGCCATCCCCTACGGCGGGCCGGGCCGGCCCCTGCCCAAGGGCCTGCGGGCACGCTGGCGCCAGATCGTCGGGCTGGGGCGGGCGATTCCTTCGCTGCTGCGCCTGCTGTTCCTGATGCCCGCCTCGGAACGCCGGCCCCAGGGCAGGTTTCCCAACCCGATGGCCGACAAGCCCGGCTATCCGCGCACGGGCCTGCCCCATCATCCCGAACTCGCCCACCTGGCGATCGATTTCCAGGTCGAGGTGCTGAAGATCTTCAAGCAGCGCCTGGCCAGGCCGGGCAACGAGGTCGCGGACCTGCTGATCCCGCCGTTCCAGCGCGGGGAATTGAGCCTGCGCGAGACGCTGGGCGCGGCGCAGCAGATCCTGGTGGCCGGCTACGAGACCACCGCCAACACCCTGGCCAGCGCGATCTACCGGCTGGCCCAGGATCCCGGCCTTCTCACCTTCCTCAAGGCCGATGCAACCCGCATCGAGACATTCGTCGAGGAACTGCTGCGCCTGGATGCACCGCTCCAGCGCACCCTGCGCCGGACGACGCGCCCGGTAACGCTGGCCGGCGTCGACCTGCCCGAAAACGCGCAACTGATCGTCATGCTGGGCGCCGCCAATGTCGACGGCGCCCGCTTCGACTGCCCGCACCAGTTCGATCCCGAACGCAAGCTGGCCAGCCGCCACCTGGCCTTCGGGCGCGGCATCCACATCTGCCTGGGCGCGCAACTGGCGCGGCTGGAGGTCAGGCTGGCCCTGACCGAATTGCTGGGCCGGATCGACGGCGTCGGCCTCGACCCGGCGAACCCGCCGGAACGGGTGGTCGACAAGGATATCGGCATGTGGGGCTTCGCCCGCCTGCCGGTCACGATCGTGCCCAAGGCCAGTTGACATTTAAGAGGATAAAAATTTATTCTTTCTAGAATAAATATGGAGCCATCATGAAGCTTTCCAGCCTGCTGATCGGTGATCGGACCCGCCTGTGCGCCTTGACCGCCGACCACAAGGCGATGATCGACCTCGATGCCGCGGCGCAGGCCCTGCACGGCGCCGCCGAGCCGATCTACGCCTCCCTGCTGGCCCTGATCGAAGCCGGGCCGGCGGGCCTCGACAAGGCGCGGGCGCTGCACGAGACCGCGGACGACCAGCGCCCCGAGGCCGCCATGCTGCCGCTGGAAGGGCTTTGCTTCGCGCCGCCGTTGACCCCGCCGCGCATGCTGTGCTTCAGCGTCTACGACAAGCATATCAAGCGGGCCTTCGAGGCGGCGGTGACCATGCGCACCGGGCGCGGGTTCGGCGGCCTGGTCAAGCGGCTGAACCTGCTGAAGGTGCCCAAGCGCTTCTATCAGCGGCCGCTCTACTACAAGGGCAACCACCTCTCGGTCAGCGGCCACGACCAGCCGGTGCAGTGGCCGCACTACACCAAGCTGATGGATTACGAGCTCGAACTGGGCGTGGTGCTGTGGAACCGGGGCAAGAACATCAAGGCCAACGATGCCGCGAGCCATATCTTCGGTTACACCTGCTTTAACGACTTTTCCGCCCGCGACGTGCTGATGCAGGAGATCATGCGCGGCGTCGGGCCGGTGAAGGGCAAGGATTTCGACACCGGCAACGCCATGGGGCCATGGGTCGTCACCGCCGACGAAATTCCCGACCCCTACGACCTGAAGATGGAGGTGCGGGTCAATGGCGAGGTGCGCGGCCGTTCGTCCACCAGCCACATGTGCCATCCCATCCAGCGCATGATCGAAGTCGCCTCGGACGAGGAATTGATCGTCCCCGGCACCTTCTTCGGCACCGGGGCCGCCGATCACGGCTGCGGCATCGAGGATTTGCGCTTCCTCGAACCCGATGACGTGGTGGAGATCGAATTGGAGCGGATCGGCACCCTGCGCAACCGCGTGGTGAAGCCGTCATGAAAGGCATCGTCCTCGACGCCGGCGGGCAACACGGCCAGTTCGTCCCCCGCGCCGACCTGCCCCAGCCGCTGCCCCGGGCCGACGAGATCGTCATCCGCCTGGCCGGCACCTCGGTCAACCCGATCGAAACCATGATGCGCGACAACTATGGCGAAGCGCTGTTCAAGTGGCTGCGTCGCCGCGGCCCGCGCCTCCTGGGGCTGGAGGGGGCGGGCCACGTCACGGCAATCGGCAAGGACGTGACCGGCTTTGCCCTCGGCGATCCGGTCATGGCGGTCACCATGCCGTATCTCGGCGGGTTTCACGCCCAGGCCGCGGCGGTGCCCGCGCGCTTCGCCTGCAAGATCCCGCGCGGCGTCTCGATGGCCGAGGCTTGCGTCCTGCCCTACGCCGGCATGACGGCCATGGCCGTCCTCGCCGCCTGCGGCCTCGATGCCAAGACGGCGGCGGGGCGCCGCATCCTGGTCCATGGCGGCTCGGGCGGGGTGGGCTCGCTCCTGGTACAGATTTTCCATGCCTGGGGCGCCTGGGTCGCCACCACCTGCAGCGCCGGCAACACGGATTTCGTCCGAAGCCTGGGGGCGGACCGCGCCATCGACTACCGGGCGGAGCACTTCAACGAGGTGCTGAAGGATCTGGACCTGGTGGTCAACACCGTGGCCCCCAAGGGCGAGCGCCTGGAAGAGGCCCCGCACCTGTCGGTCCTGCGCCGCGGCGGCACCTATGTCAGCCTGATTTCGCCCACCCTGACCCTGGCCGATCGCCTGGGCGCGCCCGTCGGGCTTGCCGCGTCGGTGGCCTGGATGGGCGTGGCCCGGCTGCGCTGGCGCCTGGCCGCCGGCAAGCATCATCACTGGGTCTACATGCGTCCCTCGGGTGAACAGCTTGCCCGGCTGGGCGGCTGGGTCGCCAGCGGCATGGTGCGCCCGGTGATCGGCAGCACGGTGCCGCTCGAGGCCGTCGACCGTGCCTTTGCCCAGGTCGGGCAGGCCCCCGCCCGCGGCAAGATCCTGATCGCGATCGATCCGGCCGCCATGATCGGCGAGGCGGCGGCATGAGCGATACCTATGACGTTGCCATCGTCGGCGCCGGCCCGGTCGGCCTGAGCGCCGCCCTGCTGGCCGCCAAGGCCGGCTTGCGCACCGCCCTGATCGAGCGGCGCGCGGCCCCCATCGGCTATCCCGCCGGCCACGTGCTCAACCAGCGTTCGCTGGAGATCTGGCGCCAGATTGCCCCCGATCTCGAAGCGTCGATCCGCAACGACAGTGCTTCGCTCGAGCAACTGCGCCTGATCGTCTGGTGTGCCAGCCTGGCCGGCACGGAACTGGCCCGGATCCGCCTGATTCCGCAAGACCCGACGGAAATGGCCGAGCTGCTGTCGCAAAGCCCCAGCCGGCAACTGCACTACCCCCAGAGCCGGCTGGAAGCCCAGTTGTGGCGCGCGGTCGAGGCCAGCCCGTCCATCGACTTCCACAAGGGCACGAAGGTCGGCCGCGTCGGCCAGGACGGCGGCCAGGTGACGATCGACACCGAGGGGGCGGGACGCCTGACCGCCCGCTACTGCCTGGCGGCCGACGGTGCCCGCAGTGCGATCCGCGAAGGCCTGGGGATCGGCATGCCCGGCCCCCTGCTGGCCCGCGTCGCCAGCGTGAACTTCAAGGCCAATCTCGACCGCTTCATCCGCTGCCGGCCGGCGGTGATCTACTGGATCTACAACCGGCATCTCGTCGGCCCCCTGATTCGCCACCTGAGCGACGAGTGGATCCTGATGGCCATGCTGCACCCGCCGCAGGAAGCCGAGCAGTTCGACGAGCAGCACTGGCGCCGGCTGATCGCCGCGGCGATCGGCACGCCCGCGGTCGACGTCAAGATCCAGTCGATCGGCGGCTGGGCCATGACCGCCCAGGTGGCCGAGCGGATGCGCGAAGGCCGCGTCTTCCTGGTGGGCGACGCCGCGCATCGCTTCCCGCCCACCGGGGGCTACGGCATCAACACCGGCGTGCAGGATGTCCACAACCTGATCTGGAAGTTGAAGGCGGTGATCGACGGCCACGCCGGCGATGCCCTGCTCGACAGCTACGACGTGGAGCGCAAGGCGGTCGCCCACCGGAATTGCGCGCGCAGCGTCAAGAACCAGGACGACATGGACCAGATCAACGCGGCCGTGGCCCTGCGCCAGGACGACGTCCGCCGCCTGCACGCCATGATGGAACGGCCCTGGTTTCGGGGGCTGCCGCACCGGTTCCAGTTGAAGATCGCCGAGGTGCTGCCGCGCCTGGGCCTGCGCAAGATCGCGCGGCTGGAAGCCGACGATGCCCGCGGCCGGCGCATGCGCCAGCGCCTGGGCGCGGCGGCCGAGGGCCAGCGCGCCCATTTCGGCGGCGCCCACGCGGTCGACCTCGGCTATCGCTACCACGGCGCGCTGACCCTGCCCTGTCCGGTCGAACCGGGTGAACTGTCGCCGTCCGATACCGAGTATCGGCCGGGCAGCGTGCCCGGCATCAAGCTGGCCCATGGCTGGATCGATCACGAGGGCGTGCTGAAGTCGAGCCATGACCTGATCGATTACGCGACCTTCACCCTGATCACCGACAGCGCCGGGGCGGAACCCTGGACCCGCGCGCTGGCGCAAGCCTCCGGCCGCCTGCTCTATCCGGTCCGGCTGGTGACCGTGGCGGACGGGGACGACGGCGTCGATGCCCAGCCCGCCCATCGCTGGCCCAGCCGCCGCGGCATCGATCCCGGCGGCGCGATCCTGGTGCGGCCGGACGGCCACGTCGCCTGGCGCGCCCGCGAACTGCCGGTGGCCCCGGCCCTGGCGCTGGCCGCCGCCTTCTCGACCCTCGCACAGGCTTTCGGCTGAAGGCCCGGAGACACATCATGACCGGCCATCCGCTGCGCCTCGACGCCATCGAACTCCAAAGCCGCCGCCACGTCGCCATGATCCGCTGGTACCAGATCGTGCTGGACGCTGAGGTGATCCACCGCGATGCCATCCAATGCTGGCTGCGCACCGGCGCCGGCACGACCCTCATTCTGGTCGCCACGGCCCAGGCGCCGCGGCCGCGCGAGGTGGCCGGCATCGCCGGCCCGGCCTTCGCCGTGTCCGACGAGGCGGCACTGGCCGGCCTTTGCCGCCGGCTCGAGCGGGTGAACATCTATCCCGAACGCGCCTTGCGCAACCTGCTTGCCACCAGCGTCGTCTATCGCGATCCCGACGGGAATCCAGTGGCCTTCAAGGCGCTGGCGGCGGTCGTACCACAGGGTGCCACGGTCGATCCGCTGGGCGAGGAGATCGACCCGCGCGGCCTGGGAATCGCGGTGCAGGCGCAGGCCTCCTGAGCGGACCTAAGCGGCGAGCCCTGCGGCCGAAAAGCCACTGCCCCGCGAACAATTAGACGGTATGGTCAGTCATTCGCGTTGATCGAAAGCGGTGAATTGATGGCCAAGGTGGCGGAAGCAGGCACGACCCCGAAAGTACGGCGCAGCGCCGGGCGCCCGCGGCTGCGCGACCGCGGCGTACCGGCGACCGAATCGATCCTGGACCTGGCCCTGCAGATTTTCGGCCGCAACGGCTTCGAGGGCACCAATATCGCCGACATCGCACGCGAGGCCGGGGTTGCCAAGCCGCTGATCCACTATCACTTCGAAACCAAGGAAAAGCTGTGGCAGGCGGCCGTCGCCCACGCCATGGGCAAGCTTTCGGCGGAATTCGCCAATATCAATTTCGAACTGCGCGACCTCGACCAGATCGCGCAGCTCAGCGTCGTCCTGCGCCGCTTCACCTATTATTGCGCGCGCAACCACGCGGTAACCAACATCATCATCCAGGAAGTCGTGCGCGGGACCGAGCGGGCGAAATGGCTGACCACCACCTATGTCGAACCGATGTTCACCCTGGTGGAGGGCCTGCTGAACGCCGTGGCCGAGACGGGCAAGATCAGGAAGGTCGATCCGGCGCACTTCCTGCCGATGCTCCAGGGCGCGGTCAACGGCTTCTTCGCCTTCTCGACCATGCTGTCCTCGCGCTACGGCATCGACGCGCTCAGCGACGAGATGGTGCGGGCCCATGCCGAACTCGTGGTCGACGTCTTCCTGAGCTGGCTGCGGGTGCCCTGACGGCGGCAAGCCGCGCACGGGGCTAAAAGGTTTTGGATGGTGGACGCGGCTGGGATTGAACCAGCGACCCCTACGATGTCAACGTAGTGCTCTCCCACTGAGCTACGCGTCCGGACCATGCGAAGGATCGACGCGGTGGGTGCAGGGCGTCGGTCCAGGAAGCGGGGTATAAGGGAAAGCGGATGACCCTGCAACCCCTTTTCAACCACGCCCTGGCGCGGCCGGCCCGGCAATCGGGAAAGCTTACCCCCTGATCGGCAGGTGGGCTCTTCACCTGAGGCGCGGTTCAGACCATGCTAGGGTAGAACAACAACGACATGCCCGAGACCGGCACGAGACCTGCCCCTTGTCCATTGCCTCGCTCGCCACCGCCGATCTGCCGTCGCCGCTGCGCTCGCTGGGCGCGGGCGATGCGGCCGTGGCCGTAACCGGGCCGGCGGCCGACGTTGCCGCCGCCCCCCTGGTGCTGAGCTCGCCCCATTCGGGGGCCGACTACCCGGCCGATTTCCTGCGCCAGTCCCGCCTCGATCCGATCAGCCTGCGCCGTTCGGAGGATTGCTTCGTCGATCGCCTGTTCGAGACCGCCCCGGCCCGCGGCGCCACCATGGTGCGGGCGCTGTTTCCCCGTGCCTATGTCGATCCCAACCGCGAACCCTACGAACTCGACCCGGCGATGTTCCGCGATGCCCTGCCGGCCTTCGCCAATACCCGTTCGCTGCGGGTGCTGGGCGGGCTTGGCACCATCGCCCGGGTGGTCGCCGACGGTGCCGAGATCTACCGCGACAAGCTCGTCTTCGCCGAGGCCGAGGCCCGCATCACCCATTGCTATCGGCCCTACCACCAGGCCCTGGCCCAGGCGATCGCCCGGGCCGAGGCGGCGCACGGCCATGCCGTGCTGCTGGACTGCCATTCCATGCCTTCGATGGGCAGCCCGGGCGAGCGCGATGCCGGCCGCGGCCGGCCCGACATCGTGCTGGGCGACCGCTTCGGCATGAGCTGCGCCGGCATCGTCATCGAAACCGCGGAAAGCCTGCTACGCGACCTGGGCTACCGGGTCGGGCGCAACGACCCCTATGCCGGCGGCTATATCACCCATCACTACGGCCGGCCGCGCCGGGGCCGCCACGCCCTGCAGATCGAGCTGAACCGCAGCCTCTACATGGACGAGGCCCGGCTGGAACCCAACGACGGCTTCGCCCGCGTGCACGGCGATCTCGACCGCCTGATCGCGGCCCTGGCCGGCCTGCCCGCCAGCCAGTTGAAACCGGCTCCATGACGGTTGCGCTGCTGCGCCCCGCCACCATCGACGATGTGGCGGGGATCCAGGCGATCTATGCCCATCATGTCGCCACCGGCTTTGCCTCGTTCGAGGAAACCCCGCCCGACCCGGCCGAGATGACCCGCCGCTTGCGGGTGCTGCTGGACGGCGGCTTTCCCTATCTGGTGGCGGTGGATCCCGATGCTGGCAGCGTGCTGGGCTATGCCTATGCCGGCGCCTATCGGCCGCGCTCGGCCTATCGCTACACGGTGGAGGATTCGGTCTATGTCGCCCCCGCGGCGGTCGGCCGGGCATCGGCCGGGCCTTGCTGAGCCGCCTGATCGACGAGGCGAGCGCACGCGGCTTTCGCCAGATGGTGGCGGTGATCGGCGACAGCGGCAATACCGGCTCGATCGCCCTGCATGCGGCGCTGGGCTTCGCCCCGGTGGGCACCCTGCGCAATGTCGGCCTGAAGCGCGGCCGCTGGCTCGACAGCGTGCTGATGCAGCGCGCCCTGGTCGCCTGAGTTCCCCAGAGATCGGCCCGCCAGCGACCGGGCAAAAAAAGGGGCCACGTCGAAACGTGGCCCAAGTTTAGGGAGGAAACGCCCAGGAAGGGCAGCGACACCAGCAAGCTGATGCCGCGATGCACAATATGACATTGCACTGCGGCATTGCCAAGCCCCGTTCTCAACAAAATTGTGAGAAGGGCCACAAACCACTGAGATAACAATAAAATTTCAAATTAGAGCGCTTCCTCGAAAGATTGAAGCGAGTGTGACAGCTTCCCCGCAACGCAGACCGGCGCCTCCAGGTTGCCGCCAGAGCGGCGGCAACTATCCCTGACCAGGGAGCATCGCCGCCCCGGCCGAATCACCGATTGCCGGCGCGGCCACCACCACCGCGAGGCGGGCCTCGGCGACGGTCAGGCGGGCCGGCAGGGTGGCGATGATGTCACCGTCGCCCTGCACCGGATCGCCGGCCGGCCCGTCGATCATCACCTCGCGAAAAGGCTGCAGCACCACCGAGGACAGGCGCGGAATCAGGTCGAGGCCCAGGGCAAAGCCATAGCCCACCGCTGCCAGCCGCCCGCCCCGCCCGAACAGGCAGGCATCCAGCCGCTCGAGCCCCAGATCGGCCTGCGGGGCACAGACGAAGGCCCCGCCATAGCGCCGCCCGTTGGCCAGGATCGCCGAGGCGGCCTCGACCGGCGCGGCGCCGTCGAAGGCCAGGCGATAGGGGCGGAAATGGAAGTGGCCGAGCTGGCGCAGCATCTCGACGACATAGGCGAGCTTGCCCACCCGCCGTTTCAGCGCCCGCGACACCCCGGCCACCACATGGGCGTCATAGCCGACCCCGGCCATCATGGCGAAATGGCGCGAGCCCAGGGCCGAGGTCGCCCGCCCCAGATGAATCGGCCGTGCCAGGCCCGCCGCCAGGGTCTGGGCAATCGCCCCGGGCGTGCGCGGCAGCCCCAGTTCCAGGGCCAGCACATTGGCGGTGCCCAGGGGAATCAGCCCAGCGGCAGGTTCCCGCCCGCCAGGCCGTTGATGATCTCGTTGATCGTGCCGTCGCCGCCGGCGGCCACCACCATATCCGCCCGGCCGGCGCCGGTGGCCAGCGACCGGGCGATCTCGGTGGCGTGGCCGGGGCCCCGGGTCTCGACCAGTTCCACCACCAGGCCCATCGCCTCCAGGTGGCCCAGGACCACGCGGAAAAAACGCAGGCGACGCTGCCCCGCCGTGGGGTTATAGATCACTGCAAGCCGCCGGGCCGCGATCGCCATCAATACTGTCATGATACTGAAATAAACTTCATGATTCTGTCATTTCTTGGGTACTCACGGCAACACCGGAATGATTTTTAGTCAAGACATCTTCAAATATCAAAATATTGTGGTATCCACAATTGATGGCAACCAAATACTTGGATTTGTGACGAGAGGATTGCGCTTTGCTGACACGGATGATGCCGGCCTTGGCCCGGCGCCAGGACCGCGAGGCATCCCTCGATTCCGTGGCCGCGCTGTCGGCCGCCGCCACCGTGACCGAAACCGATCACGACGACGATGGTGACGGCGGTCGCAACAAGAAGCGTTACCGCACCATCTTCATTTCGGACATCCACCTGGGCACCCGCGGCTGCCAGGCCGACATGCTGCTGCATTTCCTCAAGCACACCGAATCGGAATATCTCTATCTGGTCGGCGACATCATCGACGGCTGGCGCCTGCGCCGGTCGTGGTACTGGCAGCAGAGCCACAACGACGTCATCCAGAAGGTGCTGCGCAAGGCGCGCAAGGGCACCAAGGTGATCTACATTCCCGGCAACCACGACGAGATGGCCCGGGCCTATGTCGACCTGCATTTCGGCGGGGTCGCGGTGATGATGGAAGCGGTCCACACCAGTGCCGACGGCCGCCGGTTCCTGGTGCTGCACGGCGATCATTTCGACGGCATCGTGAAGTATGCCAAGTGGCTGGCCCACCTGGGCGACTGGGCCTACAACATGGCGCTGACCCTCAACATCTGGTTCAACTGGGTGCGCAACCACCTGGGCTATCCCTATTGGTCGCTGTCGGCCTATCTCAAGCACCGGGTGAAGAACGCCGTCGAGTACATCTCGAGCTACGAGGTGGCGGTGGCCGAGGAGGCGCGCCGGCGCCATGCCGACGGCGTCGTCTGCGGTCACATCCACCATGCCGAGATCCGCAAGATCGACGGCATCGAATATTGCAACGACGGCGACTGGGTGGAAAGCTGCACCGCCCTGGTCGAACATGCCGACGGCCGGCTGGAGATCATTCACTGGGCGCCCGAATACGAACGCGAGCGGCTCAAGCCCCGCCAGAAGCAACAGGCCCTCGTCAGCGCTCAATGAACGCCTTTACCGAAACGATCGCCGTGATCGAGACCGCGAGCGTGCCCTCGACCCTGGCACCCATGCGCATCCTGATCGTCACCGACGCCTGGTACCCCCAGGTCAACGGCGTCGTCCGCACCCTGGACACGGTGGCGAGCGAGGCGGCCAAGCTGGGCCATGTGGTGGGCTTCGTGACACCGGACCGGTTCCGCACCGTGCCGATGCCGACCTACCCGGAAATCCGCCTGGCCATCGCCCCGCGCCGGCGCCTGGGCCGGCTGATCGAAAGCTTCCGCCCCGACGGCATCCACATCGCGACCGAAGGCCCGCTGGGCTGGGCCGCGCGCAAATGGTGCCTGAAGCGCGGCCTGCCCTTCACCACCGCCTATCACACCCGCTTTCCCGAATATGTGAAGGCGCGCTTCGGCGTGCCCTTGAGCCTGACCTTCCGCCTGGTGCGGCATTTCCATGCCCCCTCGCGCGGGCTGATGGTGGCGACCCGCTCGCTGCACCAGGAACTCCACGGCCGCGGCTTCACCAACCTGCGCCCCTGGTCGCGCGGCGTCGACCTCGACCGCTTCACCCCCGGCCCCAAGGACCTGCTGCCCCACCTGCCCCGGCCGATCTTCACCTATGTCGGCCGCCTGGCGGTGGAAAAGAACATCGACGCCTTCCTCTCCCTGGACCTGCCCGGTTCCAAGCTGGTGGTCGGCGACGGGCCGGAAATGGCCCGGCTGAAGGCGGCCTATCCGCAAGCCCATTTTGCCGGCGCCCGCCATGGCGAGGATCTGGTCGCCCATTTCCGCGCCGGCGACGTCTTCGTCTTCCCCTCGCTGACCGACACCTTCGGCCTGGTGATGCTGGAAGCCCTGGCCTGCGGCCTGCCGGTAGCCGCCTTCCCGGTTCACGGCCCCCTGGACGTGCTGGCGCCGCACGTCGGCGTCATGGACCAGGACCTGGGCGCCGCCTGCCGCCAGGCCCTGACCCTCGACCCGGATGCCTGCCGCCGCTACGCGCTGGGTTTCACCTGGGCCGCGACCGCCGCCCAGTTCGCCCACAACACCGCCCCCTTCCGCCAGGACTGGCCGGCCCGCAAGGACGGCCGGACGCTGGAACCGGTGCTGATCCCGCATCTGCCATAGCAGGCGCGCGGTGCGTCTTACCCCCGACTGTAATCACCACCTTGCCGGTCGAGCGGCGTTCCAGGACCAGGTCGAGGGCTTGGGCCGCCTTCTCGAGCGGCCTAGTATCGGAGACATGGGGGTTCAGGCGGCCCGCCTCCCACCAGCCGATCAGGGTGCGGAAACTGTCGGCCATGATTCCGGGCGCCTTGTCGGCATAGGCGCCCCACCAGAAGCCCACGGCATCGATATTCTTGACCAGCAGGCGGTTGGCGGCGATCTGCGGCACCTCGCCGCTGGCAAAGCCGATGATCAGGGCGCGTGCCTCGAAGGCGGCCGCCTTCAGCCCGGCCTCGAACAGCGCGCCGCCGACCGGATCGTAGATCACGTCGGCGCCGGCATCGCCGGTAACCTTCAGGATTTCGGCCTTGAGGTCCCCGGCCTCGGAATCGATCAGGTGATGGGCGCCCTGCGCCGCCGCGACATCGAGCTTGGCGCGCCCCTTGGCGACCGCGATCACCTCAGCCCCCATCAGCACGCCCAGTTCGACGGCGGTCAGGCCGACGCCGCCGGCCGCGCCCAGCACCAGCAGCCGCTCGCCCGCCTTCAGGCGGGCGCGATGCCACAGGCCCAGGTGCGAGGTGCCATAGGCCACGGGAAAGCCGGCGGCGATGGTGAAATCCATGGCCGCCGGGATCTTCACCGCCCGGGCGGCGTCGACCGCCACCTTCTCGGCGTAACCGCCCCAGGGCGGAATCGCCAGCACCCGGTCGCCGACGGCAAGGCCGCCGACGCCGGGGCCGACCTGGTCGACCAGGCCCGCCACCTCGAGCCCGGGGGCGAAGGGCAACGGCTGCCTGGTCTGATAGCGGCCGGCCAGCATCAGGCTGTCAGCGAAATTCACCCCGGCCGCCCGCACGGCAATCACGATCTCGCCCGCACCCGCCACCGGATCGGGGATTTCGGTCAGTCGCAGTCCCTTGGGGCCCTGGCCCAGGCTGCTCGCCAGCATTGCCTTCATCGTCTGTTCTCGTGGGCTGGGCGCCGTCGCCATAAGGTCACGCGACGAGCGGCGCCAAACATGGAATCATGGGGGCATGACCGTGCGCCATCTCGAACAGTTGTTCAATCCGCGGGTTGTCGCCCTGTTGGGACCAGCCGAACCCTGCAACAGCGTCGCTGCCGCCATCGCCAATGGCATCACCCGCGCCCCGTTCAAGGGCCGCCTGCTGGTCGCCGAGGACACCATCGAGGCGATCGAGAGCCTGGCCGAAGGGCCTGACCTGGCCGTTCTCAACGGCGATCTCGACCGCGCGCCCGGCCTGATCGAGGCCCTGGGCAAGCGTGGCTGCCGGGCGGTGCTGGCGGTCGGCGTCCCGCCCGAGGATCCCGGGGTGATCCAGGCCATGCTGGATGCCGCGCGGCCCTTCCGCCTGCGCATCGTCGGCCCCGGCGCCTTCAACCTGGCGGTGCCCTCCATCGGCCTGCAGGCGGTGGTCTCGCCGGTGATGCCGCCGCCCGGGCGCCTGGCCTTCGTCACCCATTCCAACGGCATCCTCGACACGCTGATCGACTGGGCCGCCGGCCACGGCATCGGTGTTTCGCGGGCGGTCTCATTGGGCGCCAAATGCGATGTCGACCTGGCCGACGTGCTGGACTGGCTGGCGCTCGACCCGGTAACCGGCGCGATCATCCTCTACATCGAGGACGTCACCCGGCCGCGCAAGTTCATGTCGGCGCTGCGCGCCGCCGCCCGTGTCAAGCCCGTGGTGGTGCTGAAATCGGGGCGCCACAACCCGCCGCCGGCGGTGACCGGCACCGTGGTCCATCGGATGGCCCCCAGCGACGCCATCTATGATGCCGTGTTCGCCCGGGCCGGCTGCGTGCGGGTCGAGGCGATCGAGGAATTGTTCGACGCCGCCGCCACCTTGGGCTTCCCGGGGGCCACCATGGGCGATCGCATCGCGGTGCTGGCCAATGGCTACGGCGCCGGCCTGATGGCGGCCGATCACCTGCTGGATCGCGGCGCCCGCCTGGCCGAGTTGTCGAGCGAGACCCTGGCCGCGCTGGCGGCGGTCCCCGGCCTGAAGTCCGACCTCAACCCGATCGACCTGGGGCCGGACACGCCGCCCGAACGCTATGCCCAGGCGGTGCCGATCCTGGCGGCCGACCGCGGCATCGACGGCCTGCTGGTCATTCACACCCCCTCTGCCGTCAGCGCGGCCCTGCCGGCGGTGGCCGAGATCGTGGGCGGCTTCGGCACCCGGCGGCACCCGCGCCTGATCACCTGCTTCATGGGCGAGACCGAGGCGCGGGCCGCCCGGGCGGCCCTGCGCGGTGCCGGCGTTCCCACCTTTTCAACCCCGCGGCAGGCCGTCCGGGCGGTCATGCACATGGTCGAGTATCGCCGCAACCAGGAACTGCTGGCCGAAACGCCGGCCTCGATTCCGGCGGACTTCTCGGTCGATTCGGCCGCGGTCGCCGCCGAAATCGAAAGCCATCGCGCCGCCGGGCGGGAATGGGTGCATGGCCCCGCCGCCCTGCGCCTGATCGCCGCCTACGGCTTTCACACCAACACGCCCCGCTTCGCCGCCACCCCGCGCGAGGCGGAAGAACAGGCCCGCGCCATCGCCGGCCCCGTCGCCCTGAAGATCGCCACCCTCGACCCCATCGACCGCAAATCGGTCGGCGGCATCTCCCTGGGGCTGGACGAGCCCGAGGATGTGCGCCGTGCCGCCGAGCTGATGCTGCGGCGTGTGGCCCAGCGGGCGCCCCAGGCCCGGGTCGAAGGCTTCACGGTCGAGCCGATGGTGGCGAGGCCCGACGGCCACGAGTTGATCGTCGGCCTGGTCGAGGATGCCGAGTTCGGCCCGGCGGTGGTGTTCGGCCACGGCGGTTCGGCGGCCGAGGTGATCGGCGACCGCTCGATCGCGCTGCCACCGCTGAACCTGGCCCTGGCCCGCCACGCCATCGGCCGGACCCGCGTTTCGGCCCTGCTGGCCAAGGGGCCGAGCCGGCCCGCCGTCGACCAGCGCGCGGTCGAGCTGGCCTTGATGCGGGTGGCCCAACTGGCCATCGACCATCCCGAGGTCGTCGAGCTGGAAATCAACCCGATGATCGCCGATCCCGCCGGCCTCATCGTCCTGGATGCCCGCCTGCGCCTGGCCGAGCCGCGCCTGCCCGGCAGCCGCCGCCTGGCCATCCGGCCCTATCCCAAGGCCTTGGAGGGCGAAGTCGTCGACGAGGCGGGCGACCGCTACATCATCCGCCCGATCCGGCCCGAGGACGAACGCTCGCTGATCGCCGGCTTCGGCGCGGTCAGCCCGGAACACACGCGCCTGCGCTTCTTCGCCCCGATGAAGGAGTTGAGCCATGCCTTCGCGGCCAAGCTGACGCAGATCGACTACGACCGCGAAATGGCCTTCGTGCTGGTCGGCGACGGCCCGCCGGGCGAGGCGGAATGGTTCGGCACCGGCCGCCTGGTCGCCGATGCCGACGGCGAGCGGGCGGAATATGCGATCCTGGTCCGCTCCGACCGGATCGGCCGCGGCCTTGGGCGCTTCCTGATGGAGCGGCTGATCACCTATGGCCGGGAGCGTGGCCTGACCGAGATCTACGGCGAGGTGCTGCGCGAGAACCGCACCATGCTGACCCTGGCCGCCGAACTGGGCTTCGAGGCCGAGGCGATCCCGGGCGAACCCGACATCGTCCACGTTACCCTGCATCTTTGATTTTGCTTGTTCGGGCGACCGCACCCGTCGCAGCATCGCGCTGGCGTTCGCTGCTGTTGGGGGGACAGGTGCGTGTCGACCTTCCGCTTGGCCTTCTGGATCGTGTTCGGCATGGCCGTCGCCTTTGTGGCGGTGGTCGCGGTGGCCGTCTGGCTGCAGCTTGGCAAAGGCGGCAGCGAACAGGCCATCGCGACCGTGGTCAGGCTCGAAACCAGCCGCCTGCGCAGCGGCAACGGCAGCTACCGGACCACCTATTGCCCGGTGATCGCCTTTACCACCCGGCGGGGCGAGCAGGTGGAAATCGCCAGCCAGACCTGCACCACCCCCAGCGCCTATGAGGTGGGCGAGACGCTGAGCGTCGACTACGACCCCGCCGATCCGCACAACGCGGCCTTCGGCGGCTTTTTCACCCGGTGGTTGATCACCCTGGTATTCGGTATCTTCGCCGCTATTTTTATCGGTCTTTCGGTGCTGTTCCATGTCCTGGCGCAGCGTGGACGCAGGGTGCCTTGAGATGATGCGGCTATTTGGTCTGATCCTGATTGTTGCCGGCGGCATCTTCATCTGGCTGGGCGTCGAGGAAGGCCTCGCCACCTGGCAGCGCATGGACAAGGTCGAGGAGGTGATCGGGCAATTGGCCCGTTACGATCCCGCCCCGGCCGGCACCGAAGGCTTCATCCCAGTGGTCAAGCTGTCGGTGCCCGACGGCGGCACGGTCGAGGTGAAGCTGCCCCCGGTCGACCGGCCTGCCGCTGCCATGGGCGTGCCGGTGCGCCTGGTCTACCCGCCCGGCCGGCCCGACCTGGCGCAATCGGGCGATCTCGTCGCGATCTGGTCGCCCTCCGCCTTGCCCGCCGGTGGCGGCTTCCTGGTTTTCCTCCTGGGCTTTGCCTGGCTGACCGCGCCGCGCCGGCGGCCCGAGGACCTGCCCCGCCTGCCTTGGTTCGTGCGCGCCGGCCTGCTTGCCGCCGGTCTCGCCGTTACCGTGCTGGCCTGGTTGGAATATCAGGCCGTGGTCGATACCCTGGGCCGCTTCCCCCACAGCCGGGGCGAGGTGGTCGGGTTGGAAGGAACCGCCCCAGTGGTGCGCTTCACCACCGCCGACGGGGTCAGCATCGATTACGTCGACCACACGGTCGAGCCCGGCGCCTTCCAGCCCGGCGAACGGGTCACCGTCGGCTACAGCAAGTCCGACCCCGCCGGCGCCCGGATCGAGCGCTTCTGGGACGTCTGGTCGACGCCCGCAACCCTGGGCGCCCTGGCCGCCATCGTCCTGCTGGCCGCCCTCTACGCCGCCAGCATCCGCCGCGGCAAACCCAGGGACGTGCCAAAGCCGACCGCCCTGCCGTAACATCCTGCGTCCGGTTAGCCCTCTCCGCCCTTCAGGGGGAGAGGGTTGGGTGAGGTGGGTCGACGGCATAAGGCGTGATCTGTCCCGATCCACCACCTCACCCTCCCCGTCGCTGACGCGACGGGTCCCCTCCCTCTCCCCCGCCACGCGGCGGAGAGGGCATGATGGGATCACTCCGCCGCGTGGGGCAGGCCGGCCGGGGCCTCGGCCTCGAACTTCTTGGGGGCCAGCAACAGGTACATGGCGGGGGTGACCAGGCGCGACAGGAAGGTCGAGGTCACCAGGCCGCCGATGATCACCGCGGCGAGCGGCGAGTAGAGGCCCGAGCCTTCGAGCGCCAGCGGCAGCAGGCCGCCGACCGCGGTCAGCGAGGTCAGGAACACGGGCAGGAAGCGGATCTCGCCCGCCTGCTCGATGGCCTCCTTCAGGCCGACGCCCTGGCGGCGCAACTGGGTGGTGAAGTCGACCAGCAGGATCGAGTTCTTGATCTCGATGCCGATCAGGGCGATGAAGCCGATGATCGCCGTGAAGCTGAGCGTGTAACCGGTCAGGTAGAGGGCGACGAAGCCGCCGATCATGCCCAGCGGAATGACGCCGGCCACCACCGCGGTCGAGGCGAAGCTGCGGAACTCCAGGATCAGCACGGCGAAGATGCCGAAAATGGCGACCATGACCGCGGTCGACAGGCCGGCGAAGCTCTTGGCCCGCGCCTCCGCCTCGCCGCCCACGGTCAGGCGATAGCCCGGCGGCAATTGCAGCTCGGCCATCGCCTTCATGACCTCGGTGGTCACCCGCTCGGTATTATAGCCGGTCATGGTGAAGGCGGTGATGGTGACGGAACGTTCGCGGTCATAGCGGTCGATCCGCGCGGGACCGGCCTCGAAACGCGGATCGGTCACGGCCGACAGGGGTGTGGCGCCGCTGGCGGTCGGGACATAGACCGTCCCTAGGGCATCCAGGTCGTGGCGCTCCTCGACCGGCGCGCGCACGATCACCGGGAAATCGTCGCCATCGGCCTCGCGGTAGCTCGCCACCTCCTCGCCCTCCAGGGCCAGGCGCACGGCCCGGTCGACGGCGCCGGCGGGCACACCCAGCACCGCCGCCTTGTTCTGGTCGATGCCCAGGTCGAGGTCGGTCCGGTCGAGGCGCAGCGGGTTCACCACGTCGCGGGTGCCCGGCACGCTTTCGATCACGCGCGTCATGTCGGCGGCCAGCGTCTTGAGGGTGTCGATCTGCGGCCCCTTTACGCGCAGCGCGATGGGCGCCTCGATCGGCGGGCCGTTCTGAAAGATACGCACCACGACCTGGACGCCGGGATAGCGGTCGAGGCGGCGGCGCAAATCGTCGATCACCGCCGGGCTGGTGCGGCCGTCCCAATGGTCGAGTTCGACGAACACCGCGCCATGGGTCGGGTCTTCCTCGCGCGGGATCACGTTGTAGTAGATGCGCGGGTTGCCGTGGCCGGCATTGGACATGTTCCAGCGCACGCCCGGGGTCGCCGCCACCTCGCGTTCGACAAAGCGCACGGCTGCCTGGGTCTCGGCCAGCGGCGCGCCGTCGGGCAGGTCGACATCGATCAGGAGCTGGCGCGAATCGGCGGGCGGAAACAGCGAGAAGCCGATGCGCGGCACCAGCATGACCGAGCCGGCGAACAGGGCGAGTGCGACGACGCAGGTCAGCAGCGGCCGCCCCAGGGCGACATGCAGCAGCGGCCGGTACAGCAGATGGATGCCGCGCATGATCGCCCGCAGCAGCCAGTTGCCGTCGTGGCTTTCGTGACGCGACAGGATACGGCTGGCCAGGAAGGGAATGATGGTCAGCGAGACGAGCAGCGAGGCCGCCACGGTAAACAGCACCGAGACCGGCAGCGAGCGGGTGAACTTGCCGGCGCCCTCGGGCAGGAACAGCAGGGGCAGGAAGGCCAGCATCAGGGTCGCCGTGCAGCCGACCACGGCCACTGCGATCTGGCTGGTGCCGGCGATCGCCGCCCGGCCGCGTTCCACGCCCTGGCGCAGGTGGCGGGCGATGTTCTCGGTCACCACGATCGAATCGTCGACCAGCAGGCCGAGCGCCAGCACGAAGCCGGCGATGGAGAGCTGGTTGAGCGAGAAGCCCGCCGTCTTCAGCAGGAAGACGCCGATGGCCAGGGACAGCGGGATCGAGATCATGACCACGAGCGAGGCGCGGACGCCCAGGGGCAGCAGGGTCAGCAGGACCAGCCCCAAGGCGATGGCGAAGTCGCGGAACAGGCTCGAAAGCCGGTGATCGACGCTGACCGACTGGTCGAAGCCGCGCTCCAGCGTGATGTTCGAGGGCAGCTGCTTCTCGAAATCGTCGAGCACGGCATAGATGCCGTCGCGCATGGCGAAGATGTTCTGGTCGTCTTTCTGGTTCGCCGTGATGAACACCGCCGGCAGGCCGTTGTAGCGCGTGACATGGGTCGGCTCGTCGGCGGCCCAGGAGACGGTGGCGACGTCGCCGACCTTCAGGGCCATGCCGTCATGGGCGGTGATGACCGTGTTGGCGACATCCTCCAGGGTCTTGAAGTCGCCGGTCGCCTTGACGTTGAAGCGGCGCGCGCCGGCGTGGATGGCGCCGATCGGCATGCTGGCGCCTTCGGCCTTCAGGGCGTCGGCGACGGCCGAGGCGGGCAGCCCCAGGGTGGCCAGGCGCGCCAGGTCCAGGGCCACCCGCACCTCGGTCCGCGGCTCGCCCCAGATTTCGGTTTCGCGCACGCCCGGCACCCGGTCGATCAGGTCCTTGAGATCGTCGGCACGCTCTTCCAACTCGCGCGGGGAGGCGGTTTCGGAGACCAGCGCGATCTGCACGAAATTGGTCAGCGAGGTCTGGATCTTCTTGATGTCCAGGCGGACCAGGCCGTCGGGCAGGGTGGGGCGGATGGCGTTGACCTCGCGCACCACCTGGTCGAATTTCCGCTCGGTGTCCGAATCCCAGTCGAAATGCACGGTGATCCCGGCGACGCCGTCGCGCGATTTCGATTCGATGTGGTCGAGGTCGTCCAGGCCGTCGACCGCATCCTCGATCGGGTCGGTGACCAGCTTTTCCATGTCCAGCGGATCGGCGCCCGGCAGGACCGCGACGATCGAGACGATCGGGGTGGGGAAATTGGGATCTTCCGCCCGCGGAATCGACAACAGGGCCGAAATGCCCATGGCCGCCAGCATCGCGAACATCACCAGGGTGAACTGCCACTGGCGGACCGAGAACGCGCCGATACCCCCCATGATCCGCCCGCCCTACTTCGTGGCCGACGCGGGCGCTTCGTCGCGCAGGGCAATGAGGTCGGTTACCCGCACCTTGTCGCCTTCGCGCAGATAGCCGGCCCCGACGGAGACCACCTGCTCGCCCACGCTCAGGCCCTCGCGGACCTGCACCATGCCGCCCGACAGGCTGCCGAAGACGACCCGGCGGCGGGTAACGGTCGAGGTCGCAGGATCGATCACGAACACCGTGCCCTCGGGGCCGAAGCCTTCGAGGATGGCCGAGGTCGGAATGGCGACGATACTGGTGTTGATGGCGCTGGCCGGGTGGATCAGGGCATCGGCGATCAGGCCCGAGGGCAGCGCGCGGCCGCTGTCGTCGATCGCCAGCTCGATGAAGAAGGTGCCGGTGCGCATGTCGCCCTTGGGCGCGATGCGCGAGACATGGGCGGCCAGCGGCCGCTCGATGCCGGGAACCTTCACCGTGGCCGGATCGCCCAGGGAAATCTTGACCGCGTCGCGGTCGGCCAGGCCCACCCGCACGACATGGCCCGATGCCGTGTCGCCCAGGGTCAGGATCGCCGCGCCGGCCGGCACGATCTGGCCGCTTTCGACCTCGCGCGACAGCACGATGCCGTCGGCAGGCGCCCTGATCTCGGCCAGGCTGCGGTTGAATTCGATGGCGTCGCGGGCGGCAAGGGCCAGTTTCAGGGCGGTCCTGGCATCGTCGAGCCGTGCCTGGGTGGCAAAGCCGTTGCCGACCAGCGGGGCCAGGCGATCGATATCGCGCTGCGCCTTCTCGACACTGGCGACCGTTTCGCGCCATTGGGCATTGATCTCGGCGGCATCGAGGATGGCGAGCTTCTGCCCGGCCAGGACCGTGTCGCCCATGTCGACGTTGAAGCCCTGGATGATGCCGGTGATCTTGAACGACAGGACCACTTCGCGCTTGTAGGCCACCATGCCGGTGCCGCGCACCGCCGTGGCGTCCGGCGCCAGTTCGACAGTCGCGGCCGCAACCGGCTGATCCGGCTGGGTTTTCCCAGCCGTCGTCTGGGCGGTACTGTCGCCGCAGGCGGCAAGGCCCAGCAGCCCCGCAAAAGCGAGCCCGATCGGCAAGAGCCTCTGGCGCATGTCCAACTCCGGTTAACAGCGATAAGTTTACGCTGTTAAGTTACTCCGATCCGCGCTAGGGTCAAGCCATGGTTCGCCGCACCCCTCTCATGCCCAATTCGCAGGTCAAGCGCCGCCTCGCCGCCGAGGATCGCCGGGCCCAGATCCTGGCGGTCGCCCAGGAACTGTTCGTGACACAAGGCGTCGAGGCCACCTCGATCCGGCGTATCGCCACCATGGCCGGGGTGACCTCGCCGGTGATCTATCACCATTTCGAGGACAAGGAGGCCCTGCTGCTGGCGGTCTGCCAGGAGTTCTTCAAGGGCCTGATCGCGATCGGCGATGCAGCCCCCGCCCCCGACGACGAGCGCGAAGGCCCCTTCACCCGCCTGCGCGGCATCATGCGCGCCTATGTGATGTTCGGGCTGGAGAATCCGGACATCTACAAGCTGGTGTTCATGAGCCATATCGCGTCGCTGAAGCGCGACAAGTTCCCCAAGGGCCACCGCCGCCGCCCGGGTGCCCCGCCCCCGGGGGAAGACGAGGGTTTCGGCATGCGCGCCTTCGCCGTGCTGGAAGGCGAGATCGAGCGCCTGATGGCCCTGGGCCGGCTGAAGGGCGACGATCCCTATGCGCTGGCCGAGGTCGTCTGGGCCACCGGCCACGGCATGGTCTCGCTGATGATCACCCATGCCGACTTCGAGTGGACGCCCCTCGACAAGTTCCTGGACCTGTCGGTCGAGGCCATGCTGCACGGCATTGCCCGCTAGGGATTGGGCCGCCCGCCGCGCGACAGGCGCAGGTCGATATCCTCCAGCACGGGCATCAGGTCGGCCACGGAATCGATGACATAGTCGACATCCAGGGCATTGTGCTTGGCTTCCGCCCTGGCCCGCAGCCGCGCCTGTTCGGCCGGGTCCAGCGCCGTCCACTCGTCCAGGGACAGCCCGACCATGTTGCCCGAGATGCTGAGGCCCACGGTCCAGGTGCCGCTGGCCTTGCCTTCCAGGATGCCCGGCTCGGTATCGTCGATCTTCACCACCGTGTGGGGCGGTGCCACCCCGAGATCGGCAAAGGTGCGGTACATCATCAGCGGTCCCGGCCGGCCATCGGCGAGGTCGCCGGCGCACACCAGGTTGTCGGGTGTGTAACCTTGCGCAGCAGCGATCGGCACCAGCCGCTCCATGATCGAGCGGACATAGCCGGTGGTGGAGCCGACCTTCAGGCCCGCGTGCGGCACGATCGATAAGTCTCGACGGCACCGGGAATGAGGTCGGCATAGTCGGTCACCACCGCCTCGTTCAGCGGCACGAAAACCGCGTAGACTTGGTCGATATCGGCCTCGCCCGGCAGGTGCCCATGGGCCGCCTGCCAGCGCGCGGCAATGTCCGCGTCGGCCATCAGGGTGGCGATATGGGCCCGCTTGGGCAGGCCCATGGGCTTGCGCGCCTGCGCGATCGAGATATCGACGCCCAGCCGCTTGTAGGCTTCGACGAAAGCCCCCATGGGCGCCCGCGAGCCGAAATCGACCATCGTCCCGGCCCAATCGAAAACCACGGCCTTGAGCTGGCGGAACGGGGTGACGGGCATCGGCGGCTCCTGAAAGGTACAGGAACCTAGCCTAGCGGCGTTTCATATCCGTGGCAGCAGATCTCCCCGCCTCGTCATCCCGGACGAAGCGAAGCGCAGATCCGGGATCTCCCGACCAGTGTTTCCGGCGCCTGCTCCGGCACGAGATCCCGACTCAAGGCCGGGATGACGAGTTTGTAAACGGGCTCAATAAACCTCGAACAAACCGGCAGCCCCCATGCCGCCGCCCACGCACATGGTGACGACGACATATCTCACCCCGCGGCGCTTGCCCTCGATCAGGGCGTGGCCCACCAGGCGGGCGCCCGAC